>CALUNB010000004.1 GCA_944321885.1 uncultured Bacteroidales bacterium
AGACCCGAAATAGCCCCCGATGGGCAAACAAAATCCTGAAACCGCCCCCTGAAAATTCATTCTTTTCAGGATTGCAAGAAATTTTAAACAGCTTCTTAGTTCTCCCTCTGACGTTCAAAGCGGAAGAAACGATAGTCCCCACGCGGTCCCCGGTCGGTCTGCAATAGGAAGTAGTCCGGATGGGCGAAAACCGTCCGGTTGCGTATGCCTTCGATGCCTATCAGCAAGGAATCCGTCAAAGTATGGACTTCCGGGTCGTACCGGGCCACGGAGTTCCCTTGATAACACAAAACCGTATCGGAATAATTGCCTTCCGAAACCACGATCGGGCTATTATAACGTAAAGCAAACAAACGTCCTTCATTTTGCGAAAGGGTATTGAACAAATCATATCCCGGATAAGGAGCCGAGGTAGTCCCCGTCGCCACCAAAAGATAGGTATCACCGCAATATTCCACCAAATTGCTGTCCCGGGCATCGCTCCGGGGACCCACATAGGTCAACTTGTAAGTCCCGGAAAGGTCCGACAAAGTGAATTCCTCCGTTTCCGGTTCCGGATTGCAGGCAGGGAAAACAAAGGCAGGTAAAATCAAAAACACAAGGGAACGTAGGGGTTTTCTGTTGGTTGTAAACATTTTAAAACGGTTTAATCGTTTTTGCGCTTCCGAACCGGAAGCGGACTCGAAGCGAACCGGAATCGGTCCGGACCTTTCTGCCGGACTCTTGTTTACCCGGGTTGACCGGCTTCCGACAGGCCTGCAAAAGTAAGAAAAAAGCCGGGGATTCAACAGGAACCGGCGACGAGGACTCTTTCTGAAAAGTAACGGAAGACACTGTTTTCCAACAAGAAAAATCGAAAAGTCCACCTTTTTTCCGGATGGAACGAAAAATCTGAAATATTTCTTGGAAACTGTTCGGAAATCCTTCCATCCTGAAAAGATAAATCCAAACAGCTTCTTAAAAATCCCAAAGATTAAGTTTTATTATGTTAAATCCGGGGAGACGAAAAAGAATCCGGGACAACTTTGCAAGCGGAACGACCAAGCATCACACCCATCCAACCCATGAAAACATCACGAATCCTTCTGAAACTGTTCTTTCTGGGATTCCTGGGCCTCAGCAGCGGGTTTCAAGCCGGACCAGGCCCCGGCTCCAAGGCCCTGGTCCCGGAAAATCCACCTGCAAAAGGTCCTCCTACCTACCGCATTGCATTCTATAATGTGGAAAACCTCTTCGACTGCCTGCACGATACGGGCAAGAACGACCATGATTTCAGTCCTACCGGCATCAAAGGCTGGGGGAATGCGAAATATACCAATAAACGGAACCGGATTTTCAAAGTCGTGTCAGCCCTCGATTCCGAATGCCCGCTTTTGGCCTTGGGATTAGCCGAAGTCGAAAACGCCCGGGTCCTGCGCGAACTTTGTTCCGGAACCCCGCTCCGTTACCGCCGGTTCGGCTTCGTGCATTTCGAAAGCCCCGACCCGAGAGGCATCGACGTAGCCTTGCTCTACCGCCAGGACCTGTTGCAAATAGACACGGCTATCGCCTACCCGCTACGGATTCCTCCCGACACCGTAGCCCGTACAAGGGATATCCTCTATATCCGGGCCCGGCTCGCAACAAAGGACACGAACGCGGCCCGCATCCTGCATCTTTTCGTCAACCATTTTCCTTCCAAATACGGAGGTGCCGTTGAAACCGATGCCAAACGGGCCGTGGCCGCCCGCCTGCTCCGCAGCCTCATGGACACCCTCCACGCAAGGGACAGCCAAGCCTTCCTCCTCGCCATGGGCGATTTCAACACCGAAGCCCAGGATCCGGTCCTGCAAACGCTCCATGCCCCGCCCTACCGGAACCTGATGGCGGAAAAGTCCTGGGACACCCGTATCGGCAGCCACAAATTCAGGGAAGAATGGAGTACCATCGACCATATCATCCTCAACCGCCACGCATTGTCTTGCGTCCACAAAGGAAAGGCATTCCTGTTCGAAAGGGATTTTCTCTTAGAGACCGATGAACGTTATATGGGAATCAAACCTTTCCGGAGTTTTTACGGTTCCCGGCACTTGGGCGGATACAGCGACCATCTGCCGGTCTATATCGACCTTTGCTTTTGAAAGACCCATGTTTTTGAAAAGCGGACTACCCCTGAAAGACGAACTGCCATGACAGGTAATACCACCTTGTCACGAGTTTTGAGCCCTCTCAGTCCGGTCAACACCTGACACAACATGGAGTTTGATGGAGGAACAAACTCAATATAATAAACTGTTTATTATACGATTACCAATCCCAAAAGATGACAGGCAATGGCGTACGGAATCAATCAGGACTTGGCAGGAGCTATCGCATACCCCTGGTACGAAAGAGGGCCGACGAAATCGCCGACCCTCTTGTCTTGTGTTATGAAAAACCGTCCTGTTCTTACCAAGCGAACAAAGGACGGCTGCTCATCATGTCGTTCACCGTCTTGCGAACCTTTTCGATGACAGCCTCGTTGTTCACATCGCAGAGGACTTCATCAATCAAGCCGACAACAGTCTTCATGTCGTCTTCTTTCAAACCACGGGTCGTCATGGCCGGGGTACCTACGCGGATACCGCTGGTCGTGAACGGGGTACGGCTGTCGAAAGGCACCATGTTCTTGTTAATCGTGATATCGGCGCGAACCAAGGTGTTTTCAGCCACCTTACCCGTCAGTTCGGGGAACTTGGTACGCAAGTCAATCAACATCAAGTGGTTGTCGGTACCGCCACTGATTACTTTGTAACCCCGGTTGATGAATTCCTGGCACATGACAGCCGCATTCTTCTTAACCTGTTGGATATAACGTTTGTAATCATCGGTAAGACATTCGCCGAAAGCCACGGCCTTGGCGGCAATGACGTGTTCCAGCGGACCGCCTTGGATTCCGGGGAAAACCGCCGAATCCAAAACCTGCGACATCATCTTCACTTGGCCTTTGGGGGTCTTGAGGTTCCAAGGGTTTTCAAAATCCTTGCCCATCATGATGATACCGCCACGGGGACCACGCAAGGTCTTGTGGGTCGTGCTGGTGATGATGTGGCAATATTCCAAAGGATTGTTCAACAACCCGCATGCAATCAGACCAGCCGGGTGGGCGATGTCGGCCATCAGGATAGCTCCGATCTTGTCGGCGATTTCACGCATGCGTTTCCAATCCCAATCGCGGGAATAAGCCGAAGCACCCCCTACGATCAATTTGGGCTTATATTCCAAGGCCGTCTTTTCCATCTGGTCGTAGTCGATGGTCCCGGTTTCTTCACTCACGCGGTAAGCCACTTGGTGGTAGATCATACCCGAGAAATTCACGGGCGAACCATGGGAAAGGTGACCGCCATGGGCCAAATCCAAGCCCATGAAGGTATCGCCGGGCTTGAGGCAAGCGGTGAACACCGCCATATTGGCTTGGGCTCCGGAGTGCGGTTGCACGTTGGCATACTCGGCTCCGAACAGCTTTTTCAGACGTTCGATGGCCAATTGTTCGCTCTGGTCCACAATCTGGCACCCACCATAGTAACGGTGGCCGGGATAACCTTCAGCATACTTGTTGGTCATGACCGAACCCATGGCCTCCATCACTTGGTCCGAAACAAAGTTTTCGGACGCAATCAATTCCAGACCGGAGGTCTGACGTTTCCGTTCCTGTTGAATCAGGTCGAAAATCTGCGTGTCTCTTTGCATTTGTATCTAGTTTTGATATTGTCAAGCTATCTCCTTCACTTCAGCCCACCCCTGACGGGAATCTTGCCCCGCCAAACAGGCAAAATTACATTTTTCTCCGGAAAAATCACTCGCCCCCGCCAACTTAATCTTCTCTCGAAACGACAAACGGCAAATCCTCTCAAAGCGGCAGCTGAAAGACAAACACGACAGGTGAAAACCCCGACCCGCTCCCGCTAAAGAATCAACAGGCAGGAGAAAAACAGAAGAAAACCACGGCAGACGAATAACTCGTCCCACTCACACAAACCCAAATCCCTTTTGAAACGGTGAACGGAAAAAACTTTTGAAACAACAGCTGGAAGAAAAACACGACAAACAAAACCCCGACCCACCCTCACAAACCCAAAAGAACGACACGCGGAAAAAAATCCTCTCGAAACGGCAGGTGAAAAAAAATCCTCTCGAAACGGTTGGTAGAAAACACGACAAGCCTGAAATCCCGGCCTCGCCCGAAAGGCGATCAAGCTTCCGAAGGATTGGAGCCATAAAAGGGCAAGCTGTCTGAGCGCAGGCGAAGCCGGCGCGAGTTCTTGCCCTTGGCGACAATCCGCCCGGAAGCCGCCTTTCGGGTGGGCCAAAAGACTTTCTTTTGGTTACTTTTCTTGGGTCTTTCCAAGAAAAGTAACTTACCCACATTTGGAATACCCGCAAGACGGGCACACCAGACAGCCTTCCTTGTACACCAAACCGGGTTCCCCGCATTCCGGGCACTTGCTCTTTTCGGCAATCGTCCCGTCGGGAATATACTTCTTCAAAGCCCGGACCACCCCGTTCTTCCAAGTATTGATTTGGTCCGAACCCACTTTCAAGCCACTGATGATATCGATAATCATCGGTAAGGGAGCCCCGTAACGCAGCATGCTCGAAATCAGAATCGCATAATCCCAATACATGGCGTTGAAAGTCCGGGAAAGCCCTTCCCAATGCACTTTGTAACCATCCTTGTCACGGAACTCGAAGTCGTAACGCGCCGGCGTGTTCTCGTCTTCCTTGACCCGGACAACCCAGCCCTTGCTCACCGAAGCCGGCAAAGGGAAATCCTCGGCATAACCGGTAAAAATTTCATACGGACGGCCTTCGTACAAGCCCACCACCGCAATCCATTTTTCATGGTCGTTCTGGAACCTCACCACATCGGCCTCCAGAATCCGGGGACGCGAGGGCGCCTTGTGTTCCACGATGCCTTCCTCTTTTTTCTTGGCCGAAACCAAGACCCCGGCACGCGAACCGTCCCGGTAAATCGTCATGCCCTTGCAACCGCTTTCCCAAGCCGTCTGGTAAATCCGGCTTACCAATTCCTCCTTGGTATTGCCAGGCACGTTGACCGTCACGCTGATGGAATGGTCCACCCATTTCTGGACCGCACCCTGCAACTTCACCTTGCTCACCCAATCAATGTCGTTCGAAGTGCTCTTGTAATAAGGCGAACAGGCCACCAAATCCTGCAATTGCTTCTCGGAATAATCCTTCACGGCCTCCACATCGTAACCCTGCACTTTCATCCAATCCAGGAACTTGGGATGGAACACCGTATATTCCTCATAGGAATCCCCCACCTCGTCCACGAAGGAAATCTTGACATTCTTGTCTCCCGGATTGACCTTGCGACGACGCTTATAGGCCACCATGAAAGCCGGTTCGATACCCGAAGTCGTCTGGGTACAAATGCTCACACTCCCCGTAGGCGCAATCGTCAACAGAGCAATGTTCCGGCGACCGTACTTTACCATGTCCTCGTACAGACGGGGGTCGGCCTCCCGCAGACGGGCGATGAACGGATTGTCCGCCTCACGCGCCGCATCGAAAACCGGGAATGCCCCTCGTTCCTTGGCCATTTCCACCGAAGAAGCATAAGCGGCCAAAGCCAAGTTCTTATGCACTTCCACCGAAAACGCAATGGCTTCCTCGCTTCCATAACGCAGGCCCAAGGCAGCCATCATATCGCCTTCCGCCGTGATTCCCAAGCCCGTGCGCCGACCTTCCGAACTCCGGTCCTTGATTTTGAGCCACAACTCTTTCTCCGTCCGCTTCACATCTTCCGTTTCCGGGTCCTGAGCCACTTTTTCCAATATCCGGTCCACATGTTCCAGCTCCAAGTCGATGATATCGTCCATGAAACGCTGGGCGATACGGACATGGGAACGGAAAAGCTCCATGTTGAAACGGGCCTCAGGCGTGAACGGGTTTTCCACGTAACTGTACAAGTTCAAAGCCAAAAGACGGCAACTGTCGTAAGGACAAAGAGGTATCTCCCCGCAAGGATTGGTCGAAACCGTCCGGAAACCCAAATCGGCATAGCAATCGGGAACCGACTCCCGGATAATCGTATCCCAGAAAAGCACACCCGGTTCAGCCGACTTCCAAGCATTGTGGATAATCTTGTTCCAAAGCTTACGGGCATCTATTTCTTTAACATACAAAGGCTTGTCGGAATCGATAGGGTATTGCTGCACGAAAGGCTTGCCTTCCATGGCAGCCCGCATGAACTCGTCGGTCAACTTGACGGACACATTGGCCCCCGTCACTTTCCCGCCCTCCATCTTGGCATCGATAAACTTCTCCGAATCCGGATGCTTGATACTGATACTCAACATCAAAGCCCCACGACGCCCGTCCTGGGCCACTTCCCGGGTCGAATTGGAATAACGTTCCATGAAAGGCACGATACCCGTACTGGTCAAAGCGCTGTTCTTGACCGGACTTCCAGCAGGACGGATATGGGAAAGGTCGTGCCCTACCCCGCCACGGCGTTTCATGAGCTGGACCTGTTCCTCGTCTATCTTCATGATGCCTCCGTAAGAATCCGAATTTCCCCGGTTGCCGACCACGAAACAATTGGACAGGGACGAAATCTGGAACTTGTTGCCGATACCGGCCATCGGGCTCCCTTGAGGAACGATGTACCGGAAATGTGCCATCAACGAAAAGGCCTCCTCTTCCGAAACCGGGTTGGGATACCGGCTTTCAATCCGATGCAACTCCCGGGCAATCCGACGGTGCATATCGTCCGGGGTCTTCTCGTAGATATGGCCGTCGCTATCCTTCAACGCATACTTGTTCATCCAGACCGTGGCCGCCAAGGTATCCCCCTCGAAATAACGGGTCGATGCCTCCATGATCTCCTCGGTCGTAAACTCCTGCAAATCCTCGTTCTTCTTTTCCACTTTGAATCTTTCCTCCTTTATGATGCGATAAGGGTCGATGCGGGATGTCTCTGTCCCCGGTTCCGGCACTTGTGTGTCAGCGAATAGGTCTTTCTGCATATTCATTTGTCCTATAAGCATTTAGAAAGAGCCCCACATCTATCGTCCCTCCCTGTCCTATCCATGGGACTGGAACGGCAAAATTAGAACTTTTTCAGAGGGAATCCGGGAGGGACGGAACCAATCTTATAAACATCGGACAGTAAGCACATGAAAAACAATGCCAAAAGCTGTGCATTCAAACTTCCCAACACAGATACCAACATGCAGGAGAAAGCCTCTCAGGAAAGCTTCCGCCTGAAGTCCTCATACCCGAACTCCCGGCAATACAGGATTTCCGTACCCTCCGTAAAACAGATAGCCGGATGTTTCAAGCCGTTGAACGTGGTCGTCTTGACAAAAGTATAATGCGCCATGTCGTTAAAAACCAACAGATGCCCCGGGTACAACTCTTCCTTGAACAACCAATCCCCCATGAAATCCCCCGCCAAACAACTGCCCCCTCCCAAACGGTAACGGTAGCGGTAATCTTCCCGATGTTTCTCCCCCGGCACCGGGTCGGAGGACACGTCCGCCCCTGTACCGGCATGGATGGAACCGAATACTTTAGGCTGGTAAGGGATTTCCAGGCAGTCAGGCATATGGTCGGCAAAAGAAACGTTCATGATAGCCGTCCGGATACCGCCGCTTTCCACCACGTCCTCCACCCTTCCGACCAGATAGCCAGCCTCCCAGACGAAAGCCGCACCCGGTTCCAGGATGACTTGCAAATGCGGCCAACGTTCGCGGAAAACCCGCAACCTCTTCTTCAGCAAGTCCAAATCATAGCCCTGGGCGGTCATCAGATGCCCGCCTCCGAAATTGACCCATTTCAAGTCCGGAAGATAGGCTGCAAAATGCTGCTCGAACGCATCCAGCAACGCACAACTGCTTTTGGCATCGGACTCACAAAGGGCATGGCAATGGAAGCCCTCCAAACCTTCCGGCAAATGTCCCGGACCGGGAAGATACGAGGCCATGACTCCCAAACGGGAACCCGGGACGCAAGGATTGTAAATGGCCTGTACATCGGATTCCAATCCGGGATTGACCCGCAGACCGAAAGAAAGGGCCGGGTTCACGGCCTTGGCCTTCGAGGCGAAGCGCTCGTATTGATTCAAAGAATTGAAGGTGAGATGGCTGCTCACAGATGCTATTTCGTCAATCTCTTCCTCAAGGTATGCCGCCGCATAGGTATAGGAAGGTTTTCCCAATTCCTCGAAAGCCAAACGGGCCTCGCACAAGGAACTGGAGGTGGATTGGCTGAAGCCGGCTTCCTTGAAAGCCGGGAACGCGCCCCACATCGAAAAACCTTTCAAGGCCAGGATTATCTCGACCCCGGTTTCCTCCGCCACCGAACGAATCAAGGCGAAATTCCGTTCCAAACGTCCCTTGTCCAGCACATAAGCCGGGTTCGGTAATTTCTTCAACAAAGTTTCCGGCAAAGGCATGCCGCTGAAATCCTGTGTCTTCATTGTTTTTATTCTTGTTCGTTTCCTAAATCGCCACTGTACCACCCCATCGCTCCGACCTCTTTTCTCCATGGCTTCCCCCTCTTCCCCGGCGCTTGCCCCCTCTTGCAAAGCCGGGGAACAAGACTGTCCGGCAAAACGCTCAACGGAAACATTTTTCCGGGAAACCGGACAAGTAAACCACTTCCGTCGCCCGTGTCAAAGCCGTGTAGAGCCACCGCAAGTACTCCGTATCCAGCACATCCTCGGTCAGATACCCGGCATCCACGAAAACGCAGGGCCATTGGCCGCCTTGGGTCTTGTGGCAGGTCAAGGCATAAGCATATTTGACTTGCAAGGCATTGAAATAGGGGTCTTGGCGGACCGCCTGCATCCGCTTGGACTTGGACGTCAGATGCGCGTAATCCTCCCATACCGCCCCGAAAAGCTTCCTGACCTCTTCGTAAGGCATGGAAGCGGCATCCACATGCAAGGCATCCAGCCAAAGCTTGAGCATGAGCGGAGGCTGTTCCGGATAATCGACCAAACGGGCCTCGATATCGGCGAAATGGAAACCATATATTTCCTCCCGCTTGCGGATTCTCAGCACTTCCATCATGTCGCCGTTGGCAATGAAACCTGCCTTGGAATCGGAGGGCAGCCAAAAATAATTGTTGCGGACCACCATCAGCAATTCCCCGGCGGCCAAGTCGCTGTCCATGCCGAAAACCCGGCCCCGGAGCTCGTTGTTGAACAAATTGGCCCTTTTGTTGGAACGTGTGATGAAAACCACCTCTTCCCGCTCCCGCTTCCCGTATTCGGTTTGCAACACATCCTCCAAAGCCTCCCCTTCCAAACGTTTCAAATCCGTCTTTCCATGAGGATATCCGAACGAGAACAAGGGCAAAGCCGGATCCTCCCGGGCAACCTTTCCCCGCAAAGCCGTCGCATTCTCCAAAACCAGCGAACCTTCCCCTTGCCGGACCACTTCTTCCAAAGTGTACGACAAGAAATGCAACGGGAAACAAGACGAGAGATAGTCCAAATCCAAGGCAGGGCTGTAAGGCGAACCGACCGGGGGCAACTGGGCCGTGTCACCGACCAACAAGACCCGGCAACGGTAACCCGCCCCCACGTACCGGAAAAAATCATACAAGAGGGATTCTTCCTCACCGATCATCGAAGCCTCGTCCACGACATAGAGCGTGTTCCGCGCACGGTTCTGCCGCAAGGAAAGCTGTACACGTCCCTCCTCGTCAGGTTCCGCATAGTAAATCTGCTTATGTATCGTGCCGGCCGCCGTACCCGAATAATGGGACAGGACCTTGGCTGCCCGCCCGGTAGGAGCCAAAAGCACCGGCGTGATGTTCAAAACGGGCAAGGCCCTGACCAAGGCGGCGACCACCGAAGTCTTACCTGTCCCGGCATAGCCCTGCAAAACAAAACCCACGTCCGAACGGAACTGGAAGACGAAGGAAGCCAATTCCTTCACCAATTCCGCTTGGCCATGGGTCGGTACAAAAGGCAGATAGGACGCAATCAAACGTCCTATGCCTTCTTCTGTAAATTTTCCTGCCATTTCCAGGCACTCAAAGTCATTTCATCCAAACCACGATGCGCTTTCCAGCCCAAAAGCCGGTTGGCCTTGTCCGTATTGGCCCAAATCTGCTCGATATCGCCTTCCCTGCGCCCCACGATCTTGTAGTTCAGCTTCTGTCCGGTGGCACGTTCAAAACTTTGAATCACTTCCAGGACCGAATACCCCGTTCCCGTTCCGAGGTTGAAGAAATCAATACCCTCGAACCCCGGCTTGTCCAGATACTCCATGGCTGCCACATGGGCTTCGGCCAAGTCGCAAACATGGATGTAATCCCGGATGGGCGTGCCGTCAGGGGTGTCGTAGTCATCCCCGAACACTTGCAAGCAAGGCCGCAAACCCGCTGCCGTCTGGGTGATATAGGGCATCAAATTATTGGGAACCCCGTTGGGCAATTCCCCGATTAAAGCCGAAGCATGGGCTCCAATCGGGTTGAAATAACGCAAGGCCAAGATTTTCCACGGGTTGTCCCCTTCCATGCCTTCGCCTTTGGCCCGGCGGGCTTCATCCCCATGCACCATGTCCGCCAAGATGTCCTCGCTAATCCGCTTGGTATTTGCATAAGGACAAGTGGCCGGTTGCCGGGGCGTATCTTCCGTCACCGGCAAATGCTCCGGTTGCCCGTAAACCGTGCAAGAGGAAGAATAGACCAGTTTGCGGCAAGCCGACTGCCCCATACCTTCCAACACGTAAAGCAAGGAATCCAAGTTGTTCCGGTAATAGTGCAAGGGATTCAAAACCGATTCACCCACCGCTTTGGCCGCCGCGAAATGGATGACCGCCTCGGCATCGGAATGGATTTTGAAGAAATGCAGGCAAGCCGTCCGGTCGCTCAAATCCACCACTTCCAGGAAAGGTTTCTTCCCTGTAATCTCGGCAATCCGATCCACGACCGAAGCCTTGGAGTTGGACAAATCATCGGCGATGATGACATCATACCCCCGCTGCAACAGCTCGACAACCGTATGGGAACCGATGAACCCGGTTCCTCCGGTAACAATGACTTTTTTCACTTTCATTCAGTTTTTTCCCTTTGGAGTATTTCCCGGCAAAAAGACCGCACCCGCCGGAACCTTGTCCGGATGGCGGTGTGTCATAACGGGTAATCTGGCATGGCCGAAGCCCCTCCGCCTCGGCCATGTCCAAGCAAGGAAACGGCTTGGCATGGCACTCGGCTCAACCGGGGAGTTGACTTCGCCGAAGCCTCCTTGAAAAACTCTATTTTGGCACAGGCTCATCAACCGGTTCAAAGCCTCAGTTTCCCGAAACGGGAATGGACGAGGTAAGCTTCAAGCCTAATTTGGCAGAAACCAACGGCATCACATCGATGGCATCCGGTCCGATGAAAACCGTGCCGTTGCTCGAGTCAAGGATATAGGCGAATTTGCCCTCCTGGGCTACCGTTTCGATGGCCTTGGTCACCTTGTCGGTAATCGGGCTTATCACCTCCTGCTGTTTACGCGTATAATCTTCCTGGCTTTGCTGGGCGAATTCCTGCAAACGGACTTCCATGTCCTGCAACTCCCGCTGCTTGGTCTGCTTGATCAAATCGGACCACTGGCTTTGGTTGTTCTGGTATTCGAGCGCCTTGTTCTGATACTCGGTCTGCATTGCCATAATATTATCTTCCAATTCCTTGCCATAATCCTGCATGATTTTCATGGCCGAATCGTACTCAGGCATCCGGGTAATGACTTCCACCGTGCTGATATGCCCGACTTTCGTAGTCTGTGCTTGGGAGACCTGTCCCATGACGAAGAATGCAGCTGCTACCAGCACCGATAAAAGAATTTTTTTCATGATATTCGTTTTCTTTTGTTTGTTATTCAACTTATCCTGCTTATCCTAATCATCCGGAACCCATATTCACAACCCCGGTACCGGACACCCGGCATGGTAAAGACCTGTACGGACAGGGACATTTCCTTATTTGAGGCGGGCAAATTTATAAAATAATCCCATTTTCGCAACCGGAAAACCGCCTGGAATGACAAATAGACGGGTTTTGGCCCCTCATTGCCCCCTAATCAGCCGCGCCGGTGGATTCCTTCTCTTCCACTTTACCCGGTTCATAACCCATATCCTTCAAGATATCATTGCTGATATCATTGCGGGGATCGGCATACATGATGTTGGAATTATCCGAACGGTCGAACACGAAGACAAATTGCTTCTGCTTGGCACGTTTTTCGATAGCCGTGTAAATCTTGTCCTGGATAGGCCGGATCATTTCCTGACGCCGTTTGAACAAGTCCCCGTCCACCCCGAAACGCTTCTTCTGCAAATCCTTGGCAGCCTTCTCCTTGGTGATGATTTCATTTTCCCGGCGGTTCTTCATGTCCTGGGTCAACAAAGGAGCATCGTTTTGGAACTGTTTGTACAAAGCATCGATTTCAGCGAACTTTTCCTCGATTTCCTTCTGCCACTCGATGGACAAGTTGTCGATTTCTTCCTGGGCTTTGACAAACTCGGGAATGTTCTGCAGGATGTACTCGGTATTCACGTATGCATACTTCTGGGAATAGGCGCAAACGGTGATTCCCACGGCCAGCAAAGCCGACAAAAACAACTTTTTCATAGATTCGATTTTTAAGTTTTTACCCTTTCAATTCCACCGGACACATCCGCCCGCTTCCTCCTGGTCGCGGTTCCGGAAAGTCCGGCATGGAAGGGGAATCATTGCAAATATCATGCCAAGCATTCCTCTTCGCCTGGGAAATCCGCACCCGGCCCCATCGGTTTCCACCGCTACCAATCCAAGGACTGGTTAATGGAGAAATGGAAGTGGCTCCCGTTGGCCGAAGGATCCCCCGGAACCTCGTCGAAACCGTATCCCCAGTCAAGCCCGAACATCCCCATGGCCGAAAGGAAGAGACGGACCCCGACCCCGGCGGACTTGTAAACTTGGAAAGGATTGATGTCCGAAGCCCGCGCCCAGCTGTTCCCGGCTTCGAAAAACGCCAGCACGTAAACCGTGGCCACCGGCGAGTTCGAGAAAGGATAACGGAGTTCCAAGGTAATCTTGTCGTAAGCCGTGGCCCCGGAAGAAGGCGAAAGCGAGTTGTTGGAGTAACCGCGCATCCCGATCAGTTCCCGGCCATCCAGGCCGAAACCGGTAAGCCCGTCGCCCCCAAGGTAGAAGCGTTCGAAAATAGGATATCCCGTCTTGGACGTGTAATAACTCAAATAGCCCAAACGGATACGGGCATGGACCACCAACTTGGCCACCGGGTTGAAAAACCAGCCCGCTTTGAACGAAATCTTGTAATATTCCAACCAACGGTAATGGTCTTCCGAGTTGGAGCTGGCATACAACTTGCTACCCAAGGCCGTATAAGGCGGGGTCAACTCGAAACCCAAGGAGAGGGACGAACCCGTGGTCGGGAACATGGCCCCGTCGAGGTTCTGCCTTTGAATCGTGAAGTTATAGCGGAAGTTGTTGCTGACCCCGTCCGTGACCCCGTTGTCCATGTCGTAGTTATGCATGCGATAACGTTCGTAACTGATGGACTGGAATATGGTGAAGAAATCATCCGGCCATTTCAAACGCTGCCCCAAACCGATGGAAGCCCCGTCCACGACCAAGCGGCCGTAACGCTCGTCGCTCTTCGAGAGCCCGTTGGACTGCATGGAGTGGTTGTACGAAAGGCTGAACGCCAATGGTTTCTTTCCTCCTAACCAAGGTTCAGTGAAAGAAGTGGCCACCGACCAATAATAGGTACCGTTGGATTGGGCCCGGATACTGAGCTGCTGCCCGTCACCGGAGGGAAGAGGTTTCCAACGATCCAACTTGAACAGGTTCCGCAAGGAAAAGTTATTGAACGAAAGCCCCAAGGTTCCCACGACCATACCGCCCCCGAAACCTCCGGAAAGTTCCAGCTGGTCCGAACCGACCTCCTCGAACTGGTATTCCAGGTCGGTCGTGGTCATGTCGGGATTAATCATCGGTTGCGGGTTGATGGTTTCGTCGTTGAAATACCGCAACTGCCGCATCGTGTTGACCGAGTTGATAATCTCGGAACGATTGAACAGCTGTCCCGGGACCGTCCGCAACTCCCTTAAAATCACATAGTCGTTAGTACGGTCATTACCTGCAAGGCGAATTTCGTTGAAACGGATTTGCCGACCCTCCACAATCCGGATTTCCAAGTCCACCGTGTCGTTGTAAACCCGGGTCTCGACCGGTGTGGCCTGGAACATCAGGTAGCCGTTATCCATATAGAGCGAATAAACGTCGGCCCCTTGCGGGTTCATCATCAAATTGGTGGTGAATTTCTCCTCGTTGTACAACTCCCCTTTCTGGATGCTCATGACCGCCCCCAGCTGCTCGGATGTATAGGTCTCGTTTCCCACGAAAGAAATATTCCCGAAATAATAAGGATCCCCCTCGTACACCTTCACTTTCAAGCCGATGGTTTTCTCGTCTATCTTGTACATCGAATCTCCCAAGACACGGAAATCCCGGAAACCTTCCTTGTTATAGGCGGTGGAAAGGGATTTCAAGTCTTCTTGGAAAGCCGAGGGCACGTACTTGGAACGCTTCCAGAAACGCATGGCCGCCTTCTGCTTGGTATTTTTCATAACCCGGCGCAAACGCTTGTCGGAAAAAGCCAGGTTCTCCTTGTTGCCCACCTTACGGAACGAACGCCCCACCTTCTGCCAGAAGTCCAGGTTCGCCGCTTCCGGTGCCACCGCGTCATTCCCCTCGAATTCGATGGTCGCGATTTTCACTTTTTCCTTCTTGTCCACCCTGACTAAAAGGTTGATTCCCCCGTTGGCCAGCGTGTCGGCTTTCCGTATCACTTCCACCTCGGCATTGAGGAAAGACTTGTCCAACAATTCCTTCTTGACCAACTCTTCCAGCTGTCCAATCCGGTAATCGGTCAGGATGTCGCCTGTCTTGAGCTTAAGCTCGTCGTCTATCTTGGTGATGATGCTTTTAGGAACCCCCTCGTAGGCAATCAACGAGAGTCTGGGCCTTTCCTTCAAATCGATGTTCAAATAAATGCGGTCTCCCTCTATCTTGGTGACCTGAATGGAAATATTCTCGAAAAGACCTTGTTTCCAAAGGTTGTCGATGGCCTTGGCCGTGGCATCCCCCGGAATCTTCATCCGCTGCCCCACAGCCAAGCCAGACAAATGAATCAATGCATTATCATCCAAATAACTGATACCGCTTACCGTGATACCTGCAATCTGGTATTCCCGGACCGCCCCGTAAGACATGATTTCCTGGCCGGAAACCCGAAGAGGGAAACCGGCCAAGCACAGGAGCGAAGCCGCCCAAAATACAAAACAGCGTTTGAAAAAATCGACTCTCACCCTTTCTACGACTTAGATTGGTTTGAACTGGACAACTTACCAAACCGCCGGTCCCTTTTCTGGAAATCGGCAATGGCACCATAAAACATATCTTCGGTGAAGTCAGGCCACAAAACCGGCGAAAAGAACAACTCCGAATAGGCTATCTGCCAAAGCAGGAAATTACTAATACGATACTCTCCGCTGGTACGGATCAACAAATCGGGATCGGGCATGAACGATGTCGCCAAGGCGCGGCTGATGCTGGAAGCATCGATGTCGCCCGGTTCCAAACGTCCCTCACGGACTTCCCCGGCCAATTTACGAACCGCTTCGGTCAATTCCCAACGGGCGCTGTAACTGAGCGCCAGGACCAAATCCATCCGCGTATTGCCGGCCGTCTTGGCCAAAGCCTCGTCCAAGGCAGCTTTCACTTCCGGGGCGAACACCTCTTCCTGCCCTATGACCCGCAAACGAATCCCGTTTTCCATGAACAAGGGCATTTCGTTGTGCAAACAGGAAACCAACAAAGCCATCAGGGCGGACACCTCTTCCTTGGGCCTCCCCCAGTTTTCCGTGGAAAACGCATACAAGGTCAGGTAGCGGATGCCGATCTTGCAAGCGGCCCGGGTTATGCGCCGCACCGCCTTCACCCCTTCGATATGCCCTTCCTGCCGGGGTAAATTCCTCATTTGCGCCCAACGCCCGTTTCCATCCATGATGATGGCCACATGTCGCGGCACCTTGTCTGTCCGTATGGGAATATCAGCACTCATTTCCAAGTAACTATCTCTTCTTTTTCTTCTGCAATCCATCGTAGGCCGGACAAGGGACATCTTTTCCCGGCAAACGGAACGATACCGTGAACATGGCGAAAGAATACCAGTCGTACGTTCCGGCATCCCCCCGACGGCTTCCTGGCAAATGTCGACGCTCCGGATCCTTGAAACCTTCCGGGTCGGCAAAGTAACGCCGCGGATCATCCTCATCCCAATCTTCCGTATTGGCATACGTTCCGCCCACATCGTCCAGATAATCGGTGAAAGCCAGGCGCATCGTCCACTCCACCCCTATCGACATGAAGCGGCAGACACTGAACTTGACGCCCAAGCCCATCGGAACGACAAACTGGAACCTGGAATAGGCTTCCTCCTGTCCTTCGGTACGCAAAGGCCGCAAAGGCACCCATTCCACACTCCCCGTATGGGGATTGGTCCACCGCCCTTCCGGGTCGGTTACCGCCATGGCGGCCCCGAAAGTCAAATAGGGAGTAATCCTGTGTTGATGGCTCCCGGTAAAGAAATTCAAAAAGTTGACCTCCAGCAAGGCCGAAACTTCCCACAAATCACTCTTGAAATTAAGACCTCGCGGATTGCCGAAGTCCTCATCAAAAGCCATGATTTGTCCATAGCTTGCTCCCGCACGAAGGGCCATGCGGGTATCGAAATTATAACGGTAGAACAGGCTTCCTGCAAACCGGGTCTTGTAAAACACCCTTTTAGGGTTGATTTCCCCCATGTAGAAAGAACCTCCCACGCCAAAACCGAGTTCCGAACGCTGCGCCGGAGCCGGCCCGACGGCCAACAGCCAAAATCCTGTCAATAAGAAGCATAAGACTTTTTTCCGTCTTACACGGCCAAGCATGTCCATGCGTTTCATCCGTCCAAAAACGGGCAAATATAGCGAAAGTCGAGAGCAAAGCCAAACAAAGTTTGAGCTTTGCCGAGACCAAGCTATATTCGCCGAAAGGCAAATAGCGAAAGTCGAGAGCAAAGCCAAACAAAGTTTGAGCTTTGATGATACATCGAAAGCAGGCTGCATCTCGTCCATGAACGAACAAGTTCGCCCATGGAGCTCGATTTGCACTGCTTTTGCCGAGACCAAGCCATATCCGCCGGAAGGCAAATAACGAAATCAAGAGAACTATTCCTGCTTATGGCGGATATCAAGCCCCCACATCAGCTTTTCACGGATGGCATCGAAAAAAGTCCGTTCCGGGGGATAAAGCGTCATGAATTTGAAAGCCGCCTTGCGTATTTTGAATGACAAAGGGCCATGAAGGTCGTATACCTTGGAATCGAGCTGCAGACGGCAATCCATCTTGCCTCTTGTCTTGACCGTGATTTCCTGGTAACCTTCAATAACCAAAGGCCTCACCGTCAAGGTGTGCGACGCCATCGGCGTGATGAGGATATTGTCAGCCGAAGGAATCAGGATCGGGCCGCCGCAACTCAAGGAATACGCGGTCGAACCGGTCGGGCTGGAAAACAAGACCCCGTCGCCATAATAGGTATTCATGTATTGGCCATCCACAAAGACATCGAGCAGTATCAAGGACTCGCTGTCGCTTTTGATAACAGCGGCCTCATTGAGGGCATAAGGGAATTTGTAAGGGAAATTCCGGTCCCCGTCCATCCCGGAATCAAACTCACCGACCTCCAGGACCAGGCGGAGTTCGCGACGGAAACGTTCGATGAATCCCGGCTGGAGCATATCGGCGATTCCATCGGCATTGATGGCGTTCAAAAAGCCCAAACGTCCGAAATTGATACCCAAGACCGGGATTCCCGAATCCTTGACCAAAGGCAAGGTGTCGAGCAGGGTCCCGTCCCCGCCCATGCATACCAGAAGGTTGATTCCTTCGGGCAGCTTGTCATCGTAAATATTATCCCGGTTTCCGTGAAGATATTCGCGCCCCAATCCGGGGAAATCGGCCTGGACCCGTGCAGCCAAATCCTTGGCAAAAAAGAAATCCACTGACTCCGCCGCTCCCCAGGCCTTCCCTATTGCTTGCAACAAGTCCGCCAATTGTTCCTGCCGGAGCAAACGGGCCGCCTTGCCGTAAAATGCCACTTTCTTCATCCTTGTCGTGTATGTCTTCCCTTCTGTCCGCAAACTATTTTCCCGGAACAAGAGTCCCCCTGCCGAAGCGAAAAGTTTTCTTGTTACGTTTTCTTTACGAATTGCAAATATAGCATATATGTGGATTTTTCGAAACAGATTCCCGGAAGCCGCTCAAATTTATTCCAAACAGATTCTTACCTTTGCTTCTTTGCGACCCGATACATATCCTGCCATGAAAGAATTCACCTTGGACTTGGGCGAGGAGATTGTGAGCGAAAAAGATATCCAAGCCATTGCCCTCCATGCACCCGGCATTCCCTCCTACCAGCTGGTCCATTACATCAACAAAAACCTGGACTGGAAGCTTTGCCACACCCAAAGATACTACCAACCAGGAATCGGCTGGGATTCGAGCTTGGAAATTTTCAGCCACGTGAACGAATTGGACCGCCTGCAATGGCTCTTGGTCAACAACCAGGACGAAAAAGGCGTTTGGATCCAAGCCGCACCCGAAGTGAACTACTGGTTGATACTGACCGGGACAGGCCTCGAATTCCACGATATGGAAAACACGCTGGACCGCTTGGGAAAAATCCCCATCCTTTTCTACGCCTGCGCCTATCCTTGGCATCCCAAAGGGAAGAACGCGAAAAGCCGCCAGGTATTCAAACAATTCCAAGATTTTTACCTGAACATGGAGGAACAACAAATCCTCTTCCATTTCGATTAATCCGGCACCCCCTTGGATTTACCCGGACTACCCGTTGAATCGCGGAACGATACCGGGAAGATTTGAATCCAACACATTGCCACGAAATCCAATTGCCATGAACATCCATAAGACAGGGGAAAAAAAGCCCGGGAGGGGAAACAACACCCGGAAACGGAACACATACCGGAAAGCCGGCATTGTCTGGGCATGGGGAATCCTGGTGGCCTGCCAGGCTCCGGAAACGGCCATGGCCGGAACGGGAACACCTCTGCGGATGCAGGAAACCAATCCGATGGAAATACCGGCTTCGCCCGCCCCGGCCCGGAAGAAAAACCCGGCAAGCCAAGGCCAAACGGAAAAACTGCTCCAATTCCTTCGAGGTTTGGAGCGAATCCAAGCAAAAGAGGATGATTCCGAGCAAAAAATCATCGGAATCCTGTACCAGGAATGTTCAAAAAGCAGCTGGACACCGCTGGAAAGAGCCTTCCTGCATTCCCTTTTGGGCCAATGCCTGTATGAATACGGTCAAAGCTTGGATTTCAATTTCGACCATGCCGGGCTTCCCGACCTGGAAAAACCGGAGCCAAACCAAGAGGGAAAGAACCGGA
Organism: uncultured Bacteroidales bacterium; assembly: GCA_944321885.1. Classification (GTDB taxonomy): domain Bacteria; phylum Bacteroidota; class Bacteroidia; order Bacteroidales; family P3; genus Pullibacteroides. The sequence goes on from CALUNB010000004.1 coordinate 19,506, forward strand.
AGGGAAGAGGAAGGACAACAGACCGGAAGGATTGGGCATCCCGCTTGGAATCTTCCGGGAACACCGCGCCAAATCGATGGAGCAAAACCTTTTACATCTCCGAAATAGAACGGAATTTCCGGATTTTCTTGTCTTTGGCGGAAGGTCTTGCAACTACCGGAACCAATTCCCCAGCCCCCGCTTTGACTATCCGGTTCATGGAAAGCCTTTGTGTCCACGACAGCCTTTTCCCCTACCCGGACTATCCTGCCGACCCGGTTTCCCTTCTTTACGAACGAGCCTGCCGGATTCCCGCCCAAGCCCGAAACCGGGGATTCGGGTCCTACGAAGATCTGATTGAAATGGCCTTCGCCCAATGGAAGCGGCATCTTTCAAGCTTGGAAGAGCTGGAAAGGCAGGAAGGAACGCAGGCGGCTTTTCTGTTTCCGGCACAGGCGGCCTTGCTCGATTGGGAAATCCGAAATCTGAACTACCGGTATCGTTCGGGGCGTATCGAAAGCCCGGCCTTCCAGGACTCCCTCCGGGCTTTGCTTGCCCGTTTCCCGGACTTGCCGAACACCGGCGACCTCCATTATCTGCTGGCTTTGGAACTTCGCGACATCCATCCGGCCCAAGCCGGGGAACAAGCCCGGGAAGCCCTCCGTTTCCCCGGTAGCTGGGGCGGAAAACAAGCCCCGGGATTCATCCGGAGCCTGTTGCAACCATTCTGGAGCCTCGACATGGCCAGTGTCCAATTGCCCGGCCATCCGGTCTTGCTGCAATTGACAGAAAAGAATTGCGCCTCGATAGAATACGAGATTTTCAAATTGAGCGAAGAGGATGTCCGCGCCTACATAGCTTCCCCCGGACGGGAATCTTTTTGGGTCGAACATATCCTGCGCCCCCAGCGGAAAGCCTGGAAACAAGGCCGTTGGGATTTGACATTGACCGAACCCGAAGGGAAACAAACCGAGGGGAAACGAGCCGGTTCGTCACCAAAGGCTTCCCAAGCGGACTGGGATGACGGAAGCTTAGTATCCCGCAACGGGACAATCCACCTACCGGCGTTGGAAAGAGGAGCTTACTTGCTCTGCACCCGTTTGGGCTCAATCCGCTGCCAAGGCGGGAATCCCCGAGCCGACTCCCTTTACCGCTGTACCCACCCCAATCCCCCGGTCCTCAATTTCTTCCAAGTTTCCAATATCGGATTCCTCTGCCACGCAGGCTTTTCCGGCCCGGAAACCTGGGAAGGGGACATCTTGGGCCGTGAAAAAGGGGAAGCCCTTCCCGATGTCCGCATCGATGCCTACCAACAAATTGAAAAGGAGAATTTCTCCGAACCCACGGGCAGATTCCCACGGAAACGGGAACTCCGGTGGACCTGCGGAACCCGGAGCGATACGGAGGGGCATTTCCTCCTGGCTCCACCGATGGAAGAAAACAGCCGGATTTGCTTGCATCTGCGTTTTTGCTGCGGCAAGGACACGCTTTGGACCGGACCAGGGCAGGAAATCTGGCTGGAAAAATACGGGCAGCCCGTGTCCCCCGACACCAACGAAGCTTGGAGCCGGGCCTGGAACATTTTCTTTTTCCCCGAATTGCCGGTCTACCGTCCGGGGGATTCCGTCCTCATCAAGGCCTTGGTGGTGGGCGACACCCGGACAAACCGCAACCCGACGAACCCAGGCGGTACTTTCGGACTTTTCGCCTCCGGGACAAGGCAGGTGAACGGCCTGATAGATGGTCGCCAGCTTCCCCTTTTGGAATTCCGGCTTCGCGACCCGGAAGGAAAGCTCCAAAACCGTTTCAAAGCCCGGCCTGATTCGGCAGGATACTGCGAAATCGGCTTCGCCCTACCCTCCGGCGCACAAGCCGGTTATTGGATTCTCGAAGCCGACAAATCGCTGGGTTCTTGTTACTTTGAAATCGAAAATTACAAACGCCCTGCCTTCGGAATCCAATGGACCCACCTGCCTGTCCCGAGCCGGACCGACAGCCTGCAAGCCGAGGGCCAAGCGGCATACCTGAGCGGGGAAAAATTGGTTTCCCAAACGGTTTCCTACCGGATTTACAAGGTTTCATATCCGCTTTGGCTGAACCGGAAACCCGGCGGACCGGCTTACGGAACAGGATACCGCGCCCAAGATCAGGAACTTTGGGCGCAAGGCCGCTGCCGGACCGATGCCCTGGGCCGCTTCCGGATCCGGTTCAAGCATGACACTTCCCTCCTTTCCAAAGCCTTGCGTCCCGGCTGGGTCCAAGGTTTCGAAATTGTCTGCCAAATCACCGATGCCGGAGGAGAAACCCAATCGGTTTCGGCCTGGATTCCTTTGCTTTCCAAACCTTCCGTGGAAGCCCGGATTCCCCGCCACCTGATTATCGACAAGGAGTCCCGCTGGTTCGGGGATGAAGGGATTTTGAAATTCCAGCTCAGCGGGGAGGCAAACGATTCGCTTTGGGCGCGAAAAGATGCCCGGATTGAACTGTATCGAATAGAAGACAGCGTGGAAAATTCACCTTTCGCCCCCAGCCTCTGCGAACCCGGCAATCCGACCGTTTCCACCCACTACCTGCCTTTGGCGCAATTCAAGGCCCTGTTTCCGGACGAAGCCTGGTTCTCGCCCCGCGAAAGGGACAGTTTGGCCCGTTGGATACCGGTAAGCCTCGATTCCTGCCAAGCCAAAAGCCTGAGGGAAAAGGGCGTGCTGATGCTTTCCACTGCCTTGGCATCGGGATGTTACGAATGCAGGCTTTACTTACGACCGGAAGAAGGCCGGAACATTGCCGCTGAGGAAGGTACGGAAATCCCAAAAGGGTTCCAAGGAGCCAATGGAAAGGAAGTTGCCCTGTACGATGCCCAAGGCCGGGAGCTGTGTTACCGGGAACGTTTCTTCGTCTTGCGGGAAACCTGCCCCGTGGGTTCCGGCATAAAAAACGAGGGGTTCTTTATCCAAGCCGGGACGATTCGGGAAACGGAATCTTTAAGGGAAACTGAATCTTTGAGGGAAACAACGTCGCTTCAAACCACGCGGAAAGGGTCAGACATGGATTCGAAGCAAGGGAGGGAAACCACCCCGGTTTTGAACCTGGCTGCCGGGAACCCCTCTTCTTACCCCCTCCGTTACCTCATCGAAATCGAAGACATCGACCAGAATGTCCTTAGGCTCGATACCCTGCTCGCCCCCGGTTTCCACATTTTGGAAATCCCTGTCCAACAACTTAACCGACAGGGGCATTGGAGCGGAATGGCTTTCTGCGGACTTCAAAACCATTTTTACCACCACATTTTCCATATAGAAAACGCCTTCGACAAAAATATCCCGTTAACGATTTGCCCTGCGGACAGTATTTTGGTGCCCGGTAAGGAAAGTAGCATCGGATTCCGTGCAGGTACCATTCCTGGGAAGAAGCAAATTTCAATGGGCAAGGATTTTGCGTCCAAGGAAAACGAGACTGTTTATTTGATTGCCGGCATGTACGATGCCTCTTTGGAAACCTTTGTCCAAGACGATAGGGTTTGGCCGTTCCAATCCTCCTACAAGGACGGAAAAGCCTTTTTCAGGCCTTCGGCCTTGTTACCGCCCTATGCCTGGCCGGATTTCTTCCGAGGCGCGCCGAGGATAGGGGACAGCCGTTCCCATGCCAATTCATCAAACCACATCAAACACGGGCTCAATTCCTTCCAGCAATCCTACCCTGCTTATCCTTTCCGTTTGCGCTGGCAAGGTTTCTCCCAATCCCGTTATCCGGTTTGGAATGGATTAAGCATGTCCGCCCCGGCGGAGGCCCGTGCCAACCTCCTTTACAAAGGTTCTGAAAGCATAAGTGCCGAGGGGGCCCTTGCCGCGAGCCTGGACGAAGCCATGGATCAAAACATATCGGCAGCGACTTCGGAAACCGGACAGGCAAATACCTGGAATACCCCGCTGCGCCGGGATTTCAACCCTCGGGTCTTTTTCCGTTTGATACGTTGCCATAGGGTTAACCAAGGGGTAAGGGAATCCCTAACTGGCGTTTCGCAGAACGAACACGAGGGAACCAGCCACGAAAAAGGAGGGGCCAAAAAGGAGGGTAAAAACAGAGAAACACACTCTCCAATAGACGAATACGAAGCCTTTATCCGCTTCCAAGCTCCGGATTATCCCGGCAAATTCAAACTCCGGGCCTTTGCCTTCACGCCCGGATTGGAAGCCGGATATACCGAGGCATATATCCAAGCACAGCAGGATTTTACGCTGCTTCCGCAAACGCCCCGTCTGTTGCGCCAAGAAGACTCCCTGCATTTGTCCTGCCGTTACTTGCTGAGCGAAAGCCTTCAGAACCGGCTCGCTGGACTGTATCCAAAGGGAAACGGGATGGAAAGAAGAACGAACCCGGAGGACGGAATGGAAACCGCCGAGCAAAATCCGAGGACATCCGCCAACCTCGACACAGAGGTCCCCGGCAAGCAAAACTTGAGAATCTCCGGTAATTCCGATATGGAAACAACCGATGCCTCGAATCCGGAAACGACCGGTACCCCAGCCCCAAAGGCAAGCAAGGTTCCCAATCAGGAATCCAACAAAAATCCGGAAATAAAAGATTTGGCTATAGAGTTCCTCATCGAAATCCGGAGCATCCCGGAAGAGGAGAATCCCGACCCGGATTCCTGTCCGCCCCCCCATCCGGACTCCCTGCGAAAGAACGCCCAAGGCTACAAGCAACTTTCGGAAGACGAGCACTCCCTCCGGACGAACAAGCAGGAAATTGTTTTCCACCAAAGACTTGAAATCCCGCTCCAACAAGTCCAGGCCGCTGTGGAAATCCCGTTCCGGGTCCCGGCAGATGCCGCCAAGATAGCATGCCTGTACCAAGCCCGGATCCGGGACCGGGAGGGCCAAATCCTTGCTTCCGATGCCGTAAGCGACAGCATTCCCGTACTGTCGAACCGCCATGCCTTGCACGAAAGCCGCAATTTTTTCCTGCGTCCGGGCCAAAAGAAAACGTTGCCGCTTGGCTTCCCGACAGAGACCGGACGTGTGGAACTAAGGTTCCATACTGCTTGCCCGCAAGAAATCCTTTCCTGGATTCAAACGGACGAAACAGAGAGGGAAAATCCAGCAGCAAGCGCCAAGACGTCCTACGATGCCGCTTGGGAGATAGCCGCCTGCCTGCATACAGGAAAGGATTGGAAACCGGCCGGGAAGCATTTGGCAAGTTTTGCCCGGGAAGACGGCGGTTTCAGCTGGACCCCCACCGGTTCCAGCGACCTTTTCATCAGTTTGCAAATCCTGAAACTCCTGTCCGGGATGCCGTTGGAAGAAATCTTGGCCGAACCTGCCATGGACAAGGCGCTGGAACGGGCTTTCCTCTTCGTTTGCCGTGAAATGCTGGCAGCTTACCAAAAGGACAGCTTGGCAACGGACCTCCAAGAAAAACTGCTTTTCCTCTGCGTATACTCCCATTTCGGAAGACACTTCCTGGATTTCCACGACACCAATACGTTTACCTATCAGAAAATGTGCTCTTTCTACCGGGAAAAGGCTTGGAACGACCGCTCCGGTTCAAGCCTGAAGGAACAGGCGTGGCTGTTGCGGCATCTCAACTTGGAGGAAACCCAAGCCGGGAGATTGGGAAGCGAGGGAGCGCCACTCCTTCAAAAACAGATTCAAAGCCTTCTGAATCATTGGAATGATTTGGCCCTGTACAGCGAAGGAACGGGGCTTTATTGGAAACGGGAAACCTTGGGACGGAATATCGCCGAACGTTGCCTTAGCATGGCTGAAATCGGGAAAGCCTATCTCTCAGCGGCCATGAACCCAAGTCGAAACCCTGCCTCCGCCGATTCCTTGAGAAACTGTTATCAAGAAATCTGCCATTGGGTCTTCTGCCAACAGCAAAGTTTGGATTTGAGTGGAAACCTGAGCGGAAAAGCCGGGAAAATCGCCTTGGCCGATTTGATGCATCCTTTGGCGGAAGACCTCCGGGGCAATCAAGACGATTCCGCCATCCTCTCCACGCTAAAGGATTCCGGAAACATGCCCTGTTTCCAATGGAAAAACCAAAAGATTTGCGTGGACACGCTTCCTTTCCTCCATGTTTCCAGCCGGGAACAAGGTACGTTGGCCCGGAATTCCAATTTGCAAATCGATTGGCAGGAAAAGAGCGTCCGGACAAAAGAGGGTGTTCCAACGGAACACGAACCTAAACACAAAAGGGACAAAAACTTACACTCGAATCCAAAAGTGGCCGGTTTCGGCAGCATCATAGCCTTTTACAGCCTGCCGACGGAGCAAATCCGGGCTATCGGGAGCGATGAACTCCGCATTCGCCGGTTCTACACCTCCGATGACATTCATTCCCAAGAGATTCCCCATTGGAAAACTTCCGGGAAAAATCCCTGTTTCGCGCTCGGCAGCCGGGTCCAAGTGGTTTTGGAAATCGAAGCCGGACGGGATTTCAGCCATGTACACCTGCGCACGCTCCGCCCGGCAGGTTTGGATTGGAGCGACACCCAATCGGGCTACCAAAGCCAAAACGGACTGTGGTTCTACAAGGACGTGGACGATGCGGGAACGGACTATTTCTTCGAATACCTTCCCCAAGGAATCTATCGGATTGTCTATGAACTGAAAGCCGACACCCAAGGCGTATTCTCGGACGGCCCGGCTTGGATTGAAAGCACCTTCAACCCGGGTTTCGGAAGCCGCACGGAGGCGGGGAAAATGGAAGTGAGATAGGCCACGCGCGTAAATTTTCCGTATTTTCGCCGCCCACGAGAGAGCATGTGCAATAAATGAGCAAGGTTGCAAAATACCTGTTACGGTCCGCCGTGCATTCTCCTTAAAAACCGGACATACATGGTCGCCATTCAAAACACTTTGGTCTCGGACGAGGTTTTTACCGAGCATTTTTGTTGCAACTTGCAGAAATGCAAAGGCTGCTGCTGCATCGAAGGGGATGCCGGCGCCCCCTTGGAAAAAGAAGAAATCCCCCTGCTGGAAAAATACTATCCGGTTTTCAAGCAATACATGAGCCCCGAAGGCCGGGCCGTGGTGGAAGGCTCGAAAACCGGCCTTCCCTTAGAAACCGGGCACCCGGAGGGCGGACTTAAACTTTACGAAGTTTTTCCGTTGGACAACAGCCTCTTGACCCCCTTGGTCAAAGGGAAGGACTGCGTTTACCTGACCCCTCCCGGGGAAGACGGCATCGCCTACTGTGCCATCGAAAAGGCGTTCCGGGAAGGAAAAATCCCGTTCCGTAAACCGGTTTCCTGCGCCCTTTTCCCCATCCGGGTCCAACACTTCCCCGAATACGACGCGCTCAACTATTTCCACTGGGAAATTTGCCGCGATGCTGAAACCTTAGGCCGCCGCAAAGGCATCCCGGTCTTCCGTTTCCTCCAAGGCCCTTTGACCGAAACCTATGGCCCGGAATGGTTCCAAGAAGCCGAAGCCGTTTACCAAGCCGTCTTCCAAGCCAAGAAATGAACCCTGAGGAAACCCAATCCCATCCGTCCACCTGAAGGCAACGCCTGTCCCATCAGACATAGGAGAAACGAAGCCAAGGTGAAACCAAGTCCGCCAGTCCGCCCCGATTTGGCAAAATACCGGATTTTGCGTACTTTTATCATTTGTGTTGTACCGGACCCGGCCATGCAAAAGCCAGCCCGCCAAAGGGATACCCAGCGGACACATCGGCCCCTGGCAACACTTGAAACCGAAATAAGCCCCTCATTGGAAGCGAAATAACTTTAATCCTTTACGATATGAAACAAATTTTCAAAAAGTTCTTCCTGGCAGCAGGAGTCATGACCTTGGCCGCTGTGGCCAGCGTGCAAGCCTGCACCAATTTCCTCATTACCAAGGGAGCCAGCAAAGACGGTTCGACCATGATCAGCTATGCCGCCGACTCGCATGTGCTTTACGGCGAACTCTATTACCGCCCTGCCGCCGACTATCCCGAAGGCACGATGATGGACATCTACGAATGGGATACCGGTCGCAAACTGGGTCAAATCAAGCAAGCCCTGCACACCTATTCGGTCGTGGGCAACATGAACGAACACCAAGTGGCCATCGCGGAAACCACCTTCGGCGGGCTTCCCCAGTTGGTTGACACCACCGGCATCGTGGACTACGGCAGCCTCATTTATGTAACCCTGCAACGCGCCAAGACGGCCCGCGAAGCCATCAAAATCATGCACGAGTTAGTCAGCACCTACGGCTATGCTTCCGGAGGCGAATCCTTCTCAATCCAGGACCCCAACGAAGTCTGGATCATGGAAATGGTAGGCAAGGGGCAGAAAATCCTCGGCAAGAACGGCCAGGTTGATCCCAAACGCAACACAAAAGGGGCTGTGTGGGTAGCCTATCGTATTCCCGAAGGTTATATTTCGGGTCACGCCAACCAAGCCCGCATCACCAAAATCAAACCCGCAGACGGCAAGACCTCCATTTCCAGCAAGGACATCGCCAAGAAATACAACTTGCCCAGCGTGGAATGCATGTATGCAGCCGACGTGGTAGATTATGCCAAGGCCATCGGCCTGTATGAAGGCAAGTTCGAGGATTTCAGCTTCGCCGACACCTATTGTCCGCTCACTTTCAGCGGTTTGCGCGGATGCGAAGCCCGTGTTTGGGCCGGTTTCATGAAAGCCAATCCTGCTGAAATGGCCACCTACGAGGACTACGCCCGGGGCGACAATCCGGATCACCGCATGCCGCTTTGGATCAAACCCGACCGCAAGCTCACGCTCAACGACATGTTCTCCTTCATGCGCGACCACTACGAAGGCACCTCGATGGACATGACCAAGGACGTTGGTGCAGGTCCCTTCGCCTGCCCTTACCGTTGGCGTCCCATGGACTTTGAACTGGACGGCCAGAAATACCTCCATGAAAGAGCCACTTCCACCCAACAAACCGGGTTCTCTTTCATCGCCCAATCCCGTTCCTGGATGCCCGATGCCATCGGCGGTATCCTCTGGTTCGGCGTGGATGACACCTACTCCACTTGCTACGTCCCCATGTACTGCGGTATCACCGAAATCCCCCTCTGCTTCCGCGTAGGGAACGGCAACATGGCCACCTATTCGCCCACCTCGGCTTTCTGGCTGTTCAACCAAGTGACCAACTTCGCTTACAGCCGTTACAAGGACATGATCGTGGACATCCAGAAGGTCCAGTCCGAACTCGAAACCGGTTTCCAAAGCAAGGTGGCCCGGAACGATGCCAAGATGAAGGATGAAACCGACCCCGCCAAGCTGGTCGCTTTCGCCAACCAGTTTTCCAATGCCCAAGCCGAACTGATGTTCAATCAATGGAAGAGCCTGAGCGAATACCTCTTGGTGAAATACATGGACGGCAACGTGAAGAAGACCGATGAAAAAGGCAACTTCAAGACCACGCCTTACGGTCCGGACCGCATCGAGATGCCCGACATGCCACTCTATCCCGAATCCTGGTACCGGGAAATCGTGGAAGATTGCGGGGAAAACATCAAAGTGAAGTAATCCCTGAAAAAAAAAAATTTCTTAGCAACTTCCTTCGCGGTGTGTCAGGAAGGGTGGGAAACCCGTTCTGGCACACCGCCTTGTTTACAAGCATCCCGGCCTGCACCCGCGCCACACGCCCATGAAACGACACATCATACTCTCCGTCCTTTCCCTTCTTTGCTTGCTTCCACCCGTTTTCCCGGCCTCGGACTCCCTGTCCTTGTTTGTGTCCCTGAGCGAAGAAGAACAAACGCCCGACCCCGAAGAACGCCTGGCCATAATCCGGCAAGCCATGGCCTATTGCCAAGCCCAAAAGGATGCCTACCACGAGATTTTCTTCAAGAACCGGGAAATCACCAGCCTGTTTTCCTTGGCCATCTACGATCTGGACGACCCTACCAACGAAATCCTCCTGCAAACCGAAGAGGGCCTGGCCCGCTGCCCGGCAACGGAAAAAGAGGACTGGGAAAGACTGCATATCGACGCTTTGGCCAACCGCTGCATTTACAGCATCATGGCCAATGACTACACCCATTGCAGCGAATTGCTGCGCAAGATGAACACCCTGTACACGGACCCTTACGCCCAAGGGAAGCAACATCTTTGCCGAGGCATCATGGCCGCACACAAGAATGCTTACCAGGAAGCCTTTTCCCATTTCCAGCAAAGCGCTGCCTTTTTCGGCGAAGCCGGGGATACCGAAAACGTTTTCAAGGCCACCGCCAACATGGGCCTGGTCATGCTCAGCACCCAAAAATACCAGGACGCGCTTTCCTACTTCAACCGTTGCCATCAGATTGCCATCGAACAGGCCTGGCAAGGAGAAAAACTGGTCCTTTCCTACCACTATATGGCTCAAGGCTATTCTGCCCTGGAGCAGCACGAAATCGCCGATCGCTTTTATATTGAAGCCATCCGCTTAGCCAGGGAACAGAACCTGAAACGGATCCTTTGCTTTTCCCAGTTCAGCTACGCCGCAGACCTTTTCCAAGCCCGGAAATACCGGGAAGCGGAAAAGGAAGCCACCACGGCCTTGCAATATTTTGAAGAAAACGAACTGACCCAGATGGAGGCCGAAAGCCTGCGGCTCTTGGCCGAAATCGCCAAGGAGCAGGACAACGACAAACTGGCATTCGTCTATCTGGACCGTTATATCGCCCTCATCCGGGATTTCTGGCAGGAAGAACAGGCCAAGAACTTCAAAAAGATGGAAAGCAGCCTGGAAGACTACCGGCTCCAACAGAAAATGCAGGAAATAGAACTGACCCAAGCCCAGGTACGTTACCGGAACCTATGGATCGGCGTGCTGGTTTTCCTCATCATAGCCTCCGTGACCGGACTGGGAATTCTCTCGCGCCGCTTCTTCCGATTCAAGAAACGCAATCGCAACACACTGAAAATCTTGGAAGAAAACAAGCGCAACGATCAGGAAAGACTCCGTAATCTGGAAAACCACCTCAACGCCCAAATCGGTTCCAAGAACCAAACCTTGCTTTCCAATTCCCTGCTATTCCTGCGTATCAGCAACATAGCTACCAATATCCAAGAAAACCTGCAAACCTTGAAGAAAAGCGGCAATTTGCAGGCCAAAGACAAGATTCTGCTCTACGAGACGGAAAACCTTGTCAAGGAGATGGACATGAACCAGAATTGGGAAGAATTCGAGCTTTATTTCCAGCAGACCGCCGGGGATTTCTTTTCGCGCCTTAGCCAAAAGTATCCGGCCCTCTCGCCTTACGAGAAACGGATTTGCGCCTTGTTCAGCCTCAATCTCAACAACAAAGAAATAGCCATGCTGATGGACCGCTCCCTGCAATCCATCAGCATGGCCAAAACCCGCATCAAGCGGAAAATGAAGGTCGATTCGGACCAGGCCTTCAACGACTGCCTCAAACAGATCTGAAAGAGACGAGTGTGCCGTCTTCCATTTCGGATCGGCCTTCGGCTCGGACAAGGATTTGCCTGTATCTGAGAAGCGGTTTAAAATTTCTTGCAATCCTGAAAAAATGAACTTTCAGGAACCGGTTTCAGGATTTTGTTTGCCCATCGGGGGCTATTTCGGCTCTGGTTGAGCGAGGCCCGATGATAGCTTGGTCTCGGAGAAATCAAAGCAAGCTTTGATTTCTCCGATCGACTTTCGCTATCGTTTGCCTCTTTCACGTCCGATAGCTCGGCTATCCTCCTTTGAAAAACGCGGCGCCATCCCTCCAAATCCCCTCCCGATGGCCTAAACAGACAAATTTAAACAGCTTCTGAAAGTATCGGAAGATTGCCCGAATTCCGGCCGGCTTCCAGCGATGCCCTATCCGGGATTTTCCCTTTCTACCGAACCACCTTGAAAAAGCCGCAAAGCATCGAATCATTCCAAACCCGTCCCACATACACGGACCGGGGCAAATCCGACAAATCCACCCCTTGCTGCCCGCCCCGGACAAGCCGGACCAAACGCCCGTCTGCCGAAAAGATTTCCATGCGGTCGAAAACCAGGCCGGCCTCCCAGGAAAGCCAACCGGAGACCGGATCCATACGGACGGAAATTTTCCGGGAAGCAAGGGGTTCGAGGGAACTTCCCTCCGCCTTGGGCTTCACCTTGACATACTCAGTCAAGGACGAATCCGAGGCATACACGGCTTTCACGCCCACGAACCCGCTCGTATCGGCCAAAGTGCCTTGGAACGAAGTTTCCTCGGAGGAACCTATCCGCTGCCCGTTCCGGTAAACATCATAGCGTTCGACCCCGGCCTGTTCCGGAGCCTCCCAAGAGAGTTCCAGACCTTGGGTTTCCGCCATCCAATAGGCCTGCAAATTCCTGACAGCCAAATCCGGTTGAGCTTCCAAACGTTGCAAGGCATCCGGGATGTGGACACAGGCACCGGCTTGCGGAGCACGCAGGAGCTCGGCCATCTGGTAGCCGTTCAGTCCCGGTTCCACCGAAAGCAGCAAGGCCGCCACCGACGACACGACCGGCGTAGCCATCGAAGTCCCCGCCATCATGTCGTAATGCTTCCCGGCAAAAGCCTCCTTGTCGGCATGGTACTGGGAAATGCAATAGGTGGTGCTGAAAACCTGCACATCCGGACGGATTTCCCCGTTTTCCACAAAATAGCCGCCCGGCGCCCATACGTCCACATCGGCCCCATAATTGGAGAAGGAAGCCCTGGAGGCATCGCTGTTGAGGGCCCCCACCGAAATCACGCCCGGGTAAGCCGCCGGATAGTTGGAACCTTCCTTGCCATCGTTCCCGGCCGCCGCAATCAGGATCACGCCCTTTTCGGCCAGTTCCCCGTACACCTCTTCCTCCACCGAGCTGTAGTTGGACGAACCGTAAGACATGCTCACGATGTCCGCCCCTTGATCCACGGCCCAAAGCACCCCTTGGACCGCCCGTACCATGTCGCGTTCATTGGCATCGGCAGCCCGCACGCCCAACACCGTGACACCGGAAGAGGGAGAAGTCACGCCCAGACCGTTGTCCGTCAACGCCCCGATAACTCCCGCGCAATGCGTCCCATGCGACCAACCGTAAGCCGCCGAGGGAGCAGTCGCCGAACCTTGCTGGTCCTGGACCACATAGGCCGGAGGATCAGCACCGCCCGGAATGCCCAGGATGGCATCATACAAATTGGCAGACTCCAGCTGCAGGTCCTCATGGTTCCCCCATACAGCATTGTCCACCACGGCCACTTTCACCGATTTGTCCCCTTGATAATATCCGTAGGTTTCCGGGAAGCCAATCATGTCCCAATGCCAGGAGGTAGGTATATTATCAATATTGCCAAAAAAATAGTCATCGGGGGCATTTCCTTCCGAACCCGGCTTGCCCCCTTCCCATTGCAGCTGGTGCAGAGGCACCTTTTCCACAAAAACCACCCGGGGATCCTGTTCCAGTTCCCGGATGAAGGACTCCGTCTGGGAAACACTGTCGAACTCGATCCGGAAGACGTTGTCCAGAAAGTCGTTGTCGAACACGTGCATGCTGTACGCCATGGGCTTGAGGCCATAGCGCACCGCCTTGGACCGGGAGGAGAACAAACGCGATACCGGACATTCCCTTTCCGCCGATTTGGCGAAGTCCACCGCCCCATCGGCGAATTTCACATACAAGGCGCCAGGCACATAAGAGGCCTGTTCCCGGGATTCCGCCGGGGATTGGTCCGGAACCGAGGCAAGAGACAAGGCTTCCGGTTCCTGGGCCGGTAAAACGGACAGCATCAACAAGAGCGGCAGCAGGGCAGCGAGCCTGCCTGCCCGGAGGTCCCGCCTTTTCCGGTCCACCCGGGCAAGAGCCGTTCCCTTTTGTTGGTTTGAATTGTTTTTCAACATATCACTAACTTTTTCACATAGACATTCTGCCCCACACGTATCCGGAGCAAGTACACACCGGCTTCCAAACCCTCCACCGGCAACTCCAACACATGGGTCCCTGCCGACATGCTTTCCGCCGGGAGTTGTTTGCGGACCTTGGACGACAAATCCAAGATTTCCACACGCACCCGGCTGGTTTCCGGCAGGCCGAATTCCAGCCTGCACCGCTCCCTGCAGGGATTGGGAGACAGATTAAAACGGATATCCGGACGTTCTGCCAGGCTTTCGGACGAGCTTTCCTGCACAAAACGCAAGCTCCGGGACTGCAAGACTTCCTTGCTTCGGGCATCCTGCACGAAAACCACGGCGGAAACGCCTTCCCAAGGCCCGAAAATCTTCGGGTTGCCGCTCCCCAGGTCCACCGAATAGTGGAACTCGCGGGTCCCCGAACTTGCCAGATCCAAGGCTTCCCCATAGGCAGACGGGAGCACTTTCCTTGCCACATGGAAGAACTCCGTCTCCCCGTTCGACTGCGGTTCGTGGTAAATGGAATCCTCGGTCAGGACCACGTAAAGATGAAGGTTTTCCATCGCTATCCGGTTGGTCACGGCCACATCCACGTCAAAACGGGTACCTGTCCGCTTTCCATAGCCTTCGATTTCAATCGGGCTAACGCGCTCCTTCTCCGCCTCGACCCGGACCGGCAGGTTCCCCGAAATACCGGAGAAATCACTCCCATAAAGACTCCCGTTGACGAACATGGTAGGAATACTCGTCACATCGTAAAAATCATCCCTTTCCTTCCCTTCCGCAATCACACAAGGGTCCCCCGGAATCGGAAAATCCATCTGGTATTTCACCACGGAAAGAAACGGGGCCGAAGGCCCGTCAAAGACAGATTCATAAGCCTCCCGGATTTGGACATTCGCGCCTGCGCAGCCTCCGCAAGTGGAGCTGGAAAAGATTTCCAACAAGGTACGCCGGGGAAAATACCCCTGATCCGAAACTTCGACGACACCGGACAAGGTATCCGATACCACATCCTCCCGGCCATTCATAGACGAAACCCATAAACGGAACATATAGGTTCCCGGTGTTTGCAGTTCCACCGTGTCGGAAACCAAATCCACGGTATGCCAATCCACCGGGGACTCTTGCGTTTCCGGCTTCCGGAAATCCAAGGAACCACATTTCCCCTGCAAACCTTTCCCGGCTTGTTGGACAGGTTCCAAATGATAGGAAATCGTGCAAGATCGGATTTCCTCGTTCCACAACAAACGCCCCAAGCAAGAGAACACAAAACCTTGACCGGGTCCAACCATTTCTGGACACTGCAAACCGGACAAGGAAATCCGGGGTGTGGCCAAATCCGAAACCAAAATATCATCCAGATACAAGGCGTAACGGTTCATCGACCTTTGCAGGAAGGCCAAACGGATTTTCTCCCCCACATAAGCCTCCAAATCAAGGATATGGTTCGTCCATATCCCCGGTTCGCCTTCTACAAAAAGCAACGTATCAGAAAAAGCTTCCTTTTCCGTCGCTCCCTTCGAAACCAAAACAGCAAAGGTTTCCGTTTCCCCTTTGTCGAAAGAACGGGCCCGGAAGCTCAAGAAGGGTTTCCGGGCTTGGGTCAAATCCATGGCGGGACTTACCAGCCACCGGTCCGCACGGGTATTGGCATCCGTGAACCAAGAAGGCGATATAGCCACCTGGTCCCCGTTGTCGACCACTACGTTCCAAGCATTGTTGCAATAGGAAAAATGCGCATCCACGCGGTTCCCGTCATCATAGACAATCCACGACGAGGGAATATCCCCAGCCATCCCGTCCAAAACCACTTGGTTGAAATTTTCTTCCAGATACGTCTTTCCCGGCAACAAACCGCCCAAAAACAAAAACGGAATCAAAAACACTATTTTTTTCATCTTCGTTCCTTTTTTGACGTCCGACCCGCTTGCGATATCCACCACCTCAGAACAAAGTTTTACCGATAAAAGTTCACAGAATCCTGTCAGGCAAAACCTTGTCCCCTTGGCGACAAACAAACGGGGAGGGCGAGTTTCATCCCTCGGACAACGGACAAGCCAGCTGCAATTGCCGCCGTTCTTACCCGTTATCCATCGGGAATCCGGCCCACCCTCTTACCGTCACCAACCAAAACCTATCAAAAACCAATAAGCAATTTCTCAGCATGAGTACGGCCCTGCCTGTCCGTGACTAGCAACAGATACATTCCAGTCTCATACCCCGACACCGACAATTCGCATTCGCTCCCACAATCCCTTTTTTCCATCAATTTCTTGCCCGACATGGTATAAATCGCCACCGAAGCCATATCGCCGCCCGAAGCGAAGCGTACATGGAGTTCGTCTCTTACCGGATTGGGCCAAACTTGCAGCTCCAAAGCCTCCAGCATGTCTTCATTCGCGCTTGGAACACGAGGACTCCCGACATAGAAAGCGTCCAGCATCAGAATCGGAGCTTCGACTTCCCCCTTGCTTTGCAAAGCCAAGTGGCCTATGAAATCTTCTTCGGCTGTGAACTCCATCTTATGAATCAAGTAGTCCGTATTCTGTATATCCTCCAAATGCGCCACGTCCATCACCTTGGATGCCGTGTCATAGGAAGCCAAGATATACGAATGGAGCGATGCAGCCCCCTCTCCCTCTTTTTCTATCCGGTAAGCAAAGGAAATCTCGTATGTAGAGTCTTTCACGAACGCGAAACACCGGCTTGCAATCCAATCATCCTGTCCTACATAATGTTCATTATCCGAGGCATCGGCCAAGAATCCGACTCCGTTCCAGGCAAAAGACGTATCGGCAGAATAATCAAAAGCAGCCATCCAAGAATAGTAACCGGAAGAATACACGGACCTCCATTCATCCTCGAAAACCAAAGTCGTCCCATAGTTCTCAAAATCATCCTCATAGGGCAATGCAGCCACTTCCGAGTTTTCCGCTACGGCAGTCTTTCCGTTGTTGGTCAAGGACGAATCCAAGGGATGTGCAATGGTTCCATCCACCCGGTAACGCCCGAATTTCGAGAAATCAACCAATTCTTTAAACTCATAAACAAACGGTTGATCGGGATACAAGGTGTCCGCGATGATTTCCCTGACTGTATCCCCTCCGTTGATACAATACGCGGCTTCAACTCCCGTCACCGGTTTCACCGAAGTATTCCGGATAACGAAAGAAATGGCTTCGGCATCGGTCAGGTTGCAGTCATAGGGTACCACCATCCGTTCCAAATTCAAATCCACCGGCAACACTTGTTCGCTACCCCGCAAGGCGAAATCGTCGATAAAAATCATCCATTCATCGGTACGTTCTTCCACCAAACTGTCGCTATAGAAAACCAAGCCCATGTAATAGGTCCCGGTTTCTTCCACCGAGAAAGACGAACTGGAGAACAAGGAATAGTGGGCTTCCCCGGGCATAATCAATTCACCGGTTTTCCGCAAAAACGTATCCAAAACCACGGTATGAGGTGCATCAAGAAGGTTGGCTTGGTCTTTTCCCAATATCACCCGAAAATGTACGCCTTGGTTATCCCAATGTTCCGGCAGTTTCCGGAATCCATAGAACATGTCGATACGATAATCCATGCCTTCTTCCAGCAACAAACAGCGGGTTGCCGCGAAAGCATCTTCCCCATTGGATGCCGGGCCAGACCAAGGGGAATAAACCCCCATGAAAAGATACGCATTCCCGGCATGGGCCATCTGGGGGTTCTGCCCTGTCCCAAAAGGAAGTGAAAACTGACTTTCCAACCTATCATCGAGATACCAATAGCGGGATCCAGGGTCTCCCACTTCAAAACTAGCTTCCATAGGCAATTCAAATGAATTTTGCTTGTAGAAATCGTATACCAATGTATCGTTCACCTCGTATTCGTCCGTTTCCAAGCCGATAAAAGCCCGGACATAAACCTGGGAACGCAAACCGTTCAAGTAAGTAGAGAAAGGAAGAGCGCTTTCAAATGTGTAACGCAAGGTATCACCTGGTTCGATTCTTTGGTCCACCCTTTCCTTGATGATTTCCGAATACGAAGCCAAGGTATCAGCATCCAAACCTACCGATTGGCAAGCGATATCAAATCCATCCACAGCTTTCGCACCCTTGTTGACAAGCAACACTTCCACCGGGGAATCCGTAATATCACAAGGTTCCGAAACACCCCCAGACACTAAAATTTGCTCCACACTGATTTCAACAGACGGTTGAACAATACGCGGTCCGGAAACGTTATCAATCGCCAAACAAATCGTGTTGTCGATACCTGGCAATTCCGGTTTGTACAAATGCCTGAATGCCACGTAAACCGTATCCCCAATGAACTCTTGCAAGGGAAGGCTCCGAGTCATACTGGTAACCGAACCGTCAAAGATCAGAGAGTCAATCCGGGTCGTGAAGGAGGCCACATCCGGACCTGTCCGGGAGACCCACACTTCCATATAGTTGGCACCTGACGAATAGGCCCAATAAGACAAACTGTCCTGGTCATCTTCCACAACAAGACGGGGGGTCACCAGCCAATTATCTGGTTTGTATGAGTTAAAAAGAAGTTTGATATAAGATGTCACCGCTGTGGTGTGGTCCACCCCGTCCGAAGCAACCAACCAGGCAGCCCCATCCCCGTTGGCATCAATCTGCCGCCAGCCATAAGGCGGGAAATTGGTCATGTCCGTCCGGTTGAAATTCTCATACAAATCCTCTTGCCCGAAACCGGGAGCGGCCCAAACACAGAAAAGCAAGCTTGCCATCAAGCCCTTCAACATCATTAAAGTTTTTGTTTTCATAATACTTTGATTTTGGTTATTAGTACTTCCTTTCTCTAACCTCCATGGACATTGGATGGTTCCGGACCTCAGGGACCGGAAGCCCTGAAGCCCTAAGTCCCGGAGTTCCTCAAAACATCCACCGGAAACAAACGGAAAACGAGGATGCGCAGCATTTGTTCCCCGGATTTCTCAATCGTAAAATTAGTACCCGCCCGCAAGATGACATGGAAACAGAAAGACAAAAACATTCACCGGACCCCGTGTTTGCAAACGTAGGCATCACCAATTCCAAGAGAATGTTTTTCAAAGAAAAAACAAGAATAAGAAACATCGAAAAACGTAGTCCCTTCCGCATGTTGGACAAGGAATGCGTCCTTCCATCCCGCCTTCATGCACTCGAAAGCCTTCTACAAACCTATCTGCCCGTTTTTCTCCCCCTCCACCTTGGACCATGTGAAAAATTTTTCAAATTCAAATCATGAAAACCAATATTTTAACAAGACCATGTGATATCTTGCCTCTTATTTTCCTGATGTAATAACATCTCCGACTCCGGTTTCACCAATTTCTGGACCAACTTGAATACATCCGAACCCAAATATCGGGGATAGGGTCCATCTTGAGATGCCTGCTTGGCATTCCGAATGGCAGCATAAACCCGAGGCAAGAACACTCCAGGATTCGGCCTCTTATTGTACCCCCGACCATCTCCAATACAACTAGCCAAAGCCTCATCAATATAATGTTTCGAACCCGTGATCCGTTCATTCCGAAACAGACATTCTCTTTCCTCCTCTGTAAAATCATCCAATTCTTTAAAATGAAACAACAACCACATTTCAAAACAAGGATTGCTCAAAGCCAAAAACAAATTGTTTTTTTGGCAATCCTCAGCCAATGCAACCCAATCAATATGATGAATCGTCTCCCAATCATCCCGGTCCACCAACAACCAAAACTCATCTGTCTTCCGAATAGGGAATTCCTTTTTAGCCTTCAACAAAAGCTTCTGCACCGAAATCGGATTTGTAGCCCCCTCTTTATGAGGAAGAATCACAATTTCCATAAGCCCGCCTTGAAAAAAAGAAGAACACCGCAAATCTTCGAAATATTTCTTCTCTGTAAGCGTACCCTCGAACGCCAACACGAACAACTTCTCCGCATCCCTACGTACAGGACGTCTTTCCAAAGGGATAAATTTCCGAGACATTATTCTGTACTTTTAAGTAAATCCACAACATCATAAGAACTCCCCATACGTGGTACCGCCTTGAAGCGTCCCAACAAATAATCCCGCCGGATTTCCTTGTCAAAACGCACATTGTATTCATCCAGAGAATACAAAGAACTTTCACCTTGATGGTTTTTAGCCACAAACCATATTTCATCTTTGCGGAACAATTTTTGGGTCAGCAGGACAGATTCATGCGTAGACACCACCAACTGGCTTTCTTTGTCTTCTATCAATCTCAAATACAGTTCGAAAATGTTATACATAAGATTGGGATGCAAACTACGCTCCATTTCATCCACAATGAAAACTTTCCCGCCTTTCAATAAATCCAAAAGCAAAGGGATATAATCAATAATCCGGTTCGTACCATCCGATTCCTCCCTAGGTTCGAAATACACATCCACTTGTCCAGGCTGCAAGGAATGATGTTTGGTCATGAATTTCTGTATCCGTAATTTTCCCGTCCCGGAGTCCTTGTTCAACAAATAACGCTCTTGCGTAGATGCATTCATCAACGTAATAATCCGATTTTCAGAGCCTTCCTGCGAAAACACTTCTTTTATCTCATTCATGATGACATCGGGAATCCGGAATTCCTGGTCATTCAAGGATTTAAGACAAATTCCACTAATCCCCGTGTCAAAATAATTCAGCATCTTTTCGTAAACATGCTGAAGGTCTTTGTTATCCACCAAGCCGGAAAACAAGCCCGCATCATAGCGGGATTCAGGGAAAATCACTCGCAAAACATGCAAGAACCAATCGTACACAGCTAATAAGTCCGATATATCCTGTACATTTTCTTTCACCCTCCGACTGACAATCTCCGTCAGAAAAAGCCGTTTGCCAGGAGTAGCCATCGCAACGAATTCGAGAAATCTCATCTGCTCCTCTACCGGATTCTTCTTATACAGGGCAGACAAATCAAATCGTGCATCCGTTGTCTCATCCCTTTCAAAAAGCAGCTTCTGACCCGACTTGGATATTTCATACAACCATTCCCTTACCACCCCCATTCCATTGAACTCGAATCCGTAGGCATAGTTTTTCCCTTTGTACCGGATTTCATACTCCATATAAACATTCCTATGGGCAGCCTCCGGGTCTAAACGAAAAACTGGGATTTCCCAAATATCATCATTGCCCAATCCCCCATTGAGTATGAAACGTCGACCAAAATCCAGTGCCTTTATCAAATTGGATTTCCCCGAAGCGTTCGCACCGAACACCACACCGGCCTTCAAAACAGAAACCCCATTTAATTTATTGGTTTTATGGAAACTCTTCAATGTTCCCCGTCCTGATATCATCGAAAAAGTGTTCCTCTCATGAAAAGACAGGAAATTTTCTACCGTATATCGAATTAACATGCCAACTTTTTTTGGTAAAAATAAGCAAAACAAATGAACCAAACAAAGCAAATGTGAAAAAATCACAAATTCACCCCGGGGAAATAAAAAAAAGCGGCCCGCCAATGCGGGCCGCCCAAACCAAAAACAAGAATACAGAAATCACAAACTACCGGCGAGCCCCGGTTTCCCGACCCGGACCGGCAAAGGACTATTCCACCGTGACCGACTTGGCCAAATTCCGGGGTTGGTCCACATTGCGCCTTTTGTTCTTGGCAATGTAATACGCCAGCAGTTGCAAAGGCACAGAAGCCACAATAGGTGTCAGGCATTCCGGCACTTCCGGAATCTCCAGGCAGTAGTCCGCCATTTCCTGCATCGCCGTATTCCCCGGGTTCACAATCGCCACGACAACCCCTCCCCTCGACTTGACCTGCTGCACATTATTCACCACCTTATCGTACAAAGAATCCGTAGGCGCAATGATAATGGTCGGCATCTCACTATCAATCAATGCTATAGGACCATGCTTCATCTCCGCTGCCGGATAACCCTCCGCATGGATATAGGAAATCTCCTTGAGTTTCAACGCTCCTTCCAATGCCGTAGGATAATTGTATCCCCGACCCAAATACAAGAAATTATGCGCATAGGTGAAAGTCCGCGAAAGTTTTTGGATCTCCTCATCCAACTTCAACACATCCCTTACCGTATCCGGTATCCGGGCCAAGGCCTGGGCCACCGTGCGAACCGTCCCGGCATCCACCGTCCCCCGGACCTGTCCCGCACATAAAGCCAACAAGGTCAATACGGTCACCTGTCCTGTAAACGCCTTGGTCGAAGCCACCCCGATTTCGGGTCCCACGTGGATGTAAGTACCCGAATCCGTATTGCGGGGAATGGAAGCCCCCACCACATTGCAAATCCCGTACACAAAAGCCCCCTTGTTCTTGGCCAATTGGATGGCCGCCAAAGTATCCGCCGTTTCTCCCGACTGGGAAATCGCAATCACGATATCCTTGTCCGTAATGACCGGCCCGCTGTACCGGAACTCGGAAGCATACTCCACCTCGACCGGTATCTTACACATATCCTGGATAATATGCTTTCCAATCAAGGCCGCATGCCAGGAAGTTCCGCATGCGACAATCACAATCCGGTTCACATCCAAAAACTTCTGTTTGTTCTGGAGAACCCCCGACAACACGACCCTTGCCCCGTCGTCCACAATCCGTCCCCGGATGCAATCACGCAAGGTCTCAGGCTGCTCGAAAATCTCTTTCAGCATGAAAGTGTCATAGCCCCCTTTTTCCAATTGGGCCACGCTCATCTGCAAAGTCTTGATATCCACCGGAGCCGGATGGTTGGTTTCGAGGGACAACACCTGCAAGGGCCTGTCCCGGTGAATCACCGCAATTTCATTGTCTTGCAAATACACCACCTTGTTGGTAAAAGCCACAATCGGCGTAGCATCCGAAGCCAGAATCGTTTCGTCTTCCCCGATTCCCACCACCAAAGGACTGCTCTTCCGAGCTGCCACAATCGTATCGGGATTATCTTTTTCCATCACGGCGATGGCATAAGCACCTTCAATCTGCCGCAAGGATTCCCGCACGGCATTGAACAAGTTGCAATGATTCGTTTCCTTCACATATTCAATCAACTGAACCAACACCTCGGTATCGGTCTCGCTCTTGAAAGTATACCCCTGCTGCATCAAAGCGGTCTTCAACAGCCCGTAATTCTCTATTGTCCCGTTATGGACCAAGGCAATCGAGCCGCTCTGGGAACACTGGGGATGGGCATTCACATTGTTCGGGACCCCGTGCGTGGCCCAACGGGTATGGGCGATACCCATCGTACCTGATATATCCTGCCCTTCCACCGCCCGTTCCAAATCCGCCACTTTCCCCTTTGCTTTATAAACCCTGAGCCTTCCATCGGAACCCTCCAAGGCGATACCGGCACTGTCATACCCCCGGTATTCCAAACGTTTCAAACCTTGAATCAATACATCATAAGCATTCCGCTTACCCATGTAACCAACGATACCACACATATTTGTCTCCTTTCTATAATTAAGGTTTCTTTTTCTTTGCGAACCAAAAACGATAAACGTACCATCCCGCGATCGAAGCCAACATCACGCCCAGCACGTTCGCCCCGAAATCGAGCCAACTGGCATTCCTCGCCTGGGTGCACCAGCCCTGCAGAAGCTCGAGCAAACCGCCCAACAGGACCGGGCAAAGCGACGCACCGACCCAAGCATGCCACAAGGGCGCCTGCCTTTTCTTCGACGAGCGCAAGAATTCGACCCACAACATTCCCGACAAGGCAAAATACATGACCACATGGACCACCTTGTCCCAATAGGGAAACGCAGGAACTTCCGTTCCTTTGGGCAAATGAACCAAAGACGCACAAAAGACAAGCGCGATGCAACACAACGAAACGGGATAGGTCAAAACAAAATACTTGAAAATGTCAAAAAAGCGCTTCATCCGGAAAACCGATATTGCGACATCCCTCCTTGGTACGAACCTGCCTGGACGGACGTATCCATCTCGAAAACACTATAATGCCTTTCCTTGCAAAAAGGACAGAATGCGACCGCAGGCCTTGCCATCCCCGTAAGGATTGACAGCCTTGCTCATCTTCTCGTAAGCGGACGCATCCTCCAACAGGACCGAAACGTTTTCCACGATTTTATCGTAATCCGTGCCGACCAATTTCACCGTTCCAGCCTCCAATGCCTCCGGACGTTCCGTCGTATCCCGCATCACCAAGACCGGTTTTCCCAGGCCCGGAGCTTCCTCCTGGATTCCACCGCTATCGGTCAAAACCACCGAAGATTTTTCCATCAGGAAGACAAAACTCAAGTATTCCAAAGGTTCGATGAAAAACATATTGCCCAAACCGGAAAGGTCCTGTCCGAACACCTCATGGATGGGTTTGCGCACATTGGGATTTAAATGCATCGGATAAACGAAATCCACTTCAGGGAATTTTTCCTTCAACGCCCTAATAGCCTTGCACATCCGAATGAATCCATCCCCGAAATTTTCCCGCCTGTGACCGGTTATCAGCACCAAGCGTCGCCCGGAAGCCAAACGTGCCACATCATACCCGGCCTGTTTCAGTTCGTCCGACAAGGAAGCATTCAAATCCTTATCGTTCTTTATTTTATCAACCACCCAATACAAAGCGTCGATGACTGTGTTCCCCGTCACCGTGATTTTGGAATCATCTACATTTTCCCGCAACAGGTTTTGCCGGCTCAAGGGCGTTGGCGCAAAATGGAAGGAAGCGATACGCCCGGTAAGCTGACGGTTCATCTCTTCCGGCCAAGGACTGTAAATGTCATGGGTGCGAAGCCCGGCCTCCACATGGCCCACCGGAATCTGTTGGTAAAAAGCCGCCAAGGCCGCTGCCGTGGAGGTGGTCGTATCCCCATGGACCAAAACCACATCGGGCCGGGTCTCCTTCAAAACATCCCGCATCCCCAACAAAACCCGGGAAGTGACATCGTACAAATCCTGGCCCTGTTTCATGATATTCAAATCATAATCAGGAACTATCCCGAAAATCTTCAACACTTGGTCCAACATCTCCCGGTGTTGTCCCGTCACGCACACCACGGTTTGGAATTCCGTAGGTTTTTTCTGGAACTCCTTTACCAAGGGGGCCATTTTTATCGCTTCCGGCCGGGTACCGAAAACAAGAAGTATTTTTTTCATTATTGCAAAGTTTTAAACATCTTTTAAAGCCGGCTTCGGAATCCGAGACACATTGCGATGCCATAACCGTGAGCAGCAGCTTATCCCAAAAGCCAAAATTTCTACAAACCACCCATCTCTTCCGGACTCAGACCCGTCGCCCGGGATATAACCTCCGTAGCAACACCCAGCCTCTTCAGGTTCCGAGCCGTCTTGATTCGCTCCTCACGCTGACCTTCGGCCTTACCTTCTTCCCGGCCTTTCTCCATCCCCGCCTGCAAACCTTCCTTCCAGCCCTTCTTCTCCGCCGTGGACACCAGGCTGTACATGTCGCGATAGTCCTTCAGGCTCTCCTCGTAGGCCGCACGACAAGCCTTTATCTCCTCCGCCCATCCGCCATAATCCGTCCCATCCGGATTGATATCATATTTCGCCCGCCAAAATTCTTTCATAGACCCGATTTCTTTGGGGGCGATACAGGATGAATCCAACTCCAGCCCCTCCTTGCCGCACACGAAAAGCCGGGAGGCATTCCGTAAATCATATTGGAAAATCTCACAAGGATGAGTACCGACATGCCCCATAACCTTCTCCAAATATACGGAAACCTTATCCCGGTCTGCCATTCCTCTCCGAGTACAAACCACATTGTCGGCCAACGAACACAATTCTTTGGCCAATGAAGCCTTTTTGTCGCACAATATACACAATTCTATCTTCTTCTCCCGGCAAAGATTAATCAAAGCGGACAAAGAAGATTGTTAAAATTTTCCTGCGAACTCGAAACAGACCTCCCAAGCCCCAAAAACCATCACGTCCCATAACCACATTCCCTCACACCACCCGGTTCCAAGATAATCGCAAATCAAATCAATGTAAATCAATTATGAAAGCAAATTCAAGAGGCAACTCAATAGCTAACAATTTCTTTAACGTGGAAACAATCCGCCTAAACAAATACCCCAAGCCCCACCGACCCGCATGCAAACAGAATATTGACTGTACTTATTGCCGTGCTTCCAATGGGGGAAGCAAGCTGGATCTTTCTCTTGCTGACCAATCTCCCCAAGGCATCACCCTCCTCTGTGGATAACAAATATACAGTTGCCTTTGGGCCCTTGTAATGGCAACATACAGATTGTTCTTCTCTTGTTGCATTTCAACACTATTCCTTCCCTTTCTAATTGCCCGGTAATCAGGAAATGTACCCTCATCCATACCGACAAGGAAAACCACAACTGCCTGCTGCCCTTTCATTGTATGAACCGTACTCAATATTATTCCATTTCCTTCCGAAGCTGCAGGAGCGGTTTTCCCCAATGACATAGCATTCCGAAAAGCAGATAAAGAATGATTTGTCACACTCTTAGCATAAGAGACCCAATGATGTTTCAACAATTCAAACTCACCAAAAACAGCCAAAGCTTCATCTGCTGATTTAAATACAAACGCATTCGAATTTCTTAGTAAGTTCAATATAAAATTGATTGTCTCAAACATATTGTCACAATCATCTTTCAATAGCGAAGCTTTCCGCACCACTTCCTTCAAGAACGAATCCTCAATTTTTCCGACAACACAATCCAATGTTTTGCAGCTATCTACACCAACTATGGACTGCAACATATCAAGATGTAATCTGTCATAAGGATTAGCTCTTACCACCATAGCCAAATCAAAAGCCTTAGCTGCTGTAGAGGAAAACTCCCAACCAGCACCCGTTGTTTTATAGTAATATGGTAAATTGCAACTCTTCAATTGACCTTCAATCTTCCCAAGAACGAATTTATTTCTGGCAAGTACTGCAATATCAGAATAGCTTAATATACCATCATAACCCTCTATTTCTGTACCAACCAATGATTTTATATCATCAACAACCCCTTGCGCTTCTTCACATGGCGTGTTATAAACACATTCCTTGCAAACACCGATATAAGGCAAAGTAACATCCAAGGCTTCATCATGCTCTATCTTCTGTGCATAATCCAAAATCGCCTTTGCACTCCTATAATTCTCAGTCAGATTATAAACAGCCGGGTTATAGTCTTTCACAAAACATTCATCCATATATTCACTGCTCGAACCATTAAATGCATATATAGATTGTCTGGTATCACCAACCAACATCACATTCTTATGTTCATTACCTGTAATAGCACGAAGAACCATATATTGGGCTTTGTTCAAATCCTGAGCCTCGTCCACGCAGATGTATGGGAAACTCCTTCTATACAAGTCTGCAATTTTAGGATTCTGTATCAGCAATTGATAGGCATTCAACAACAAATCGTCAAAATCAATTGCATTCAGCGAATCCATCTGTTCCCTATAATTCAAGTACAGATTACGCATCTGCTCATCTTCAACAACCCTAAAGAGTTCGTCATCCAAAATCACAGACCGTTTTATCAAGCTAATAGTATTCAATGCGCGGTAAAGAGTTTCTCTACGCTCTTTTTCACTTAATCCTCGGTACCACTGAGTCAAAGAGGGTGTTTCTTCAATAGTTTCCTCCAAAATTTTCTTCCTGTCGTCATCTGTAAAGATTTGTGGCATTATCACAAACCGAGTAGCGGCGATATGGTTCTCAATTATAGACTCACATAACCCATGAAAGGTTGCAACAAAAACATGATCCAACAGACTTTCATCCGCTTCAGCAAGTCTTGTTCTAATTTCTTCGCAAGCCTTATTGGTAAACGTGATAGCCAGCACTTTACGTCTAGTAACACCAGCCAACATCTTGATTCGCTCCACGAGAACCAACGTCTTACCACTACCCGCGCTTGCCCGCACCAATGCCGCGCCACCTTTCAATGATGCAATTTCCTGTTGCTTGGAAGACAACCTTATTTTACACATGGTATACGTCCTTTTTGATTTTCTCAAATAGCGCAACTATTAATGGAGGTAAATTTTTGTCACTTCCAACAATATAATGTGCCAGAATCGGGCCTAACTGAGCCTTATTCTTCTCCATGATGTCATCCAAAGCCGTTAATCGGCCATTTTCACCATCGTATATCCGTTGAATGTCCTCATAGATGGGTTGACGACATTTGTCACATACCTTGGATGTCTTTTTTCGTTTTTTGGGTGTGTGATTATTTTGTCTAATAAAGTTATCAATAAAACCTTTTCCTTTCAAGTGTTCGATAGCACATTCTATTTCCTCCCTATACCCTTCCCGAAGGAGCATGCCTTCAAAATCCTTTTCGCCAGGAATGATAAAAATATTCTCTTGCCCTTCTAATTCCGTATTCCCATCATAAATCCTCTTTACAAGTTTTTCTAGGTCCCGCTGAGTTTCTTTTTCGCCATCCGAAAAAATATACCATGGAATTCGAAAAGCATTAGCAAGAACCACAAACGGATAATAGTTACCACATCCCTTTGCATCTACAAACGACAACCCCAACTCAACAGGAGTTGACTTCATATGTTTTGTACAGAAGATAGGCAAAGCCTGTGCTTCCGTTTCCCCTTCGCCCAACACAATTGCCTTGGCAAACAGCAACTCACCGTTACTCACCAATACGGCTTGTTCTATTTTCCGCTGGTCCTCGGACTCCAAATCCGCAATAGGCAAACTACCACAAACCGTCTTCTCTCCATCTTTATACAGTCCCCTCAATTCAGACAAAGCCGCACATGCCGCCACATACGGAGAATGAGTTGAGATTATTTTCATGCCCGGCATTTCACTCATTTGTCTATAGAGCTGCTTCTGTGCATTCGGATGCAAATGAGCCTCAGGCTCTTCGATTGCTATAATCGGCAAGAACGCTGCTTCATCCGCGCACTTGCTATCATTCAGTTGCTTTACAAAGGCCTTAAACGACAACATGGAAGACCAACTTCTAGTCCCCATCCCATGATAGTCCATTGTAAAACAATTCTCCTCAGTCCCATAATGGATAGTCAGACTCTTGTTCAAGTCACGCAATTTCTTTGCAAAAGGCGAAACATATACCGTCCCAGAAGAACCCATTGCAGAGTCAATTCCTTTTAAGGACTCCTGAATGTTCTTAAGCACATTGCTTTTATCTATGGCCTCCGTATTCAAAGAACTTATTTTCTCTTCCAATTCAGCCACGTCTTGCGGGTCATAATTGCTAGCCACATCACCCAACATTTTACCCAAATAGGAAGTCCTTGATTTTATATCATCCTGAATATCTCGTTTTGCATCCAAGTAGTGGAATTGAAAACAATCCCCCTTTATCGTTGATTTCTTACCTTTCATATCCTGCCAAACAATGCCCGAAGACTCCCAGTCATTCAAAACCTGCATATCCCTGTTGAATGCGTTCTGCAGCGGCTGGAACGTGTACTTAACCCGTAAAGGCACATAGGCAAGTTCGTCAGCAATTTTTATGTTCTCCGCACCAAATGCGATTTCCCATACATCTGAAAAATTTGCAACGCGCTGCCCGTCTTCACCGATTGCCACAACCTTTGCATCAACAATGATGCAATCTGATTTATCATTCTTATCAATATGCAAGTCTTCGGCCGCAAGGAAAGAACTGTTACCAAACAACAACTGCAACGCTTTCAAAACAGATGTCTTTCCGACATTATTCATGCCGGTTAATACAGTGGTTTCAGAAAGACTCATTTTAAAATCCTTCAATCCACGAAACCCATCTATTCTAATTTCGTCAATCAAAACCCTTTGCATAAAACAACATCCAATTTTACATTATAAAGGCCCCTAAAAACCTCTTACAGGTACCTCATCACATCTGTAAATGTGCATATCTGATACAAAGATACAATTTTCCATGTAACATCAACTACCTACCCACTATGACCCTCATGGAATGGTACACAATCTCTAGCAGAATCCATCTCCCCTTCACAACACCACCCGCTCCACCTGGTTCCAATCCAAACCCGAGGCAGCCGTCTGCAAATCCACAAAATCGAAATCCGTCAACCAACGCCGCAACTTCCTCTCCGCCCGGCCCAAACCATAATACGATTTAAAGCGGCGCAACAAGTTCAACTCCCCAATCATAGGCTGGGCCGGATCCAAGTCCCGAGGATGGATGTAACTCATCAAATAATCAGAAGATTCAATTGTCCATTTCCGAATATTCCGGTAAGGGAACAACCTGAAATACCCACCCCCGGAAAAAATGACATGCTTCCCAAGCATCGTCTTGTACGTTATCGGGAACTCCTTGATAGCAAAACCCTTCCCACAAATCAAAGCAGGACCGTGCCCTTTATACGAAGGCATCCCCCCATGGGCATGATGGGCAGGGAACACCGAGCTGTCATATTGGATTCCAAGCTCAGCCAGAATCTCAAATGCCCAAGCCTCCGATTCACGGATGGAAAAACCCGGAGCCCGGAAACAGACAACCTTCCGGCCAGAAAGGTCCTCCAATCGCTTCAAAGACTCCTCCAAGTCGGCCTTGAAAGCCGCAGGCGTCTGTTGCCAAACCAATTGATGGTTCATCGTATGCGAACCAATCTGGAACCGTTCCGCTATACGGCGGACCAAAGCCGGATACTGCTTGGCGACCCAACCGATAATGAAGAAAGTAGCCTTGGTGTCGGTCGAATCCAAAATATCGAACAAACGCCCCACGTTCCCCTCTATCCGTTTTTCGTAACGACACCATTGTTGCTCGCTCCGGGTGGAATCGTTGTCCAACAAATGGAACCACTCTTCCGTATCGAATGTAAGAATATTCATTAATAAAACCTTTTTCCTTTGCGATAAAACTCCCTGACATCGTCACGAGTCGGAAAAGAATAGTAAGACATCTGCTCATCATCATTGGGAATCAATTGATAATTCCCCGAATAGATTAACTCTATCGCTTCCACAATAGCATCCATTCCCATCCTCTTGCTCTGTTTTATCAAACCTTGCTGGGTGGTTGCCGCATCAATAGGTATCCTCTTTTGAACCAAAATATCTCCACTGTCAATCCCTTCATCCACAAAAAATACGGATACCCCCGTTTCCGTTTCTTCATTTTTGAGTACCCAAAAAGAAGGCATCAGCCCTCTATACTTGGGCAAAAGTGCGGTATGCAAGTTCAAACATCCTTTAGGTGCCAATTCTATCACACCACGCTTAAATATCTGATTACCAGCTATAGAAATAAGCAAATCGGGATTATACGAGGATATTAACGCCAACGAATCCGGATGATTGATTCCCTTTTCCAGCCGTATAATAGGTATCCCGTATTTTTCCAACACAGAAGCCACATCCTTACTAGAATTCAATTTGTTACACACATAAGTCCATCCATAGTGAATAAAAAAGCGAAGGCCAAAAACAGAATACGTTTTCTTCATTTTACGAAGAAAGGATTCCCTTTTGCCAAACGGAGATACATCAAACAAGACCGTTGCCACGACCTGTGCATACGGCGGAAGTTTCGACAATAGATATTGAATATTTTCAGCCAAATAGAAAGGATCCGACTGGGTCAGCAAAATAATTCTCATAATCGATTCAAATAATATGATATGACAAACTTAAAATACACAACCTGCCGTTTAATCCGCGTCGGTTGTTTCAAAAGACGATACAACCACTCCAAACCCAATTTACAAAATATCTGTGGAGCCCTTTTCACATTACCAACATACACGTCGAAACTTCCACCCAAGCCTTGATATAACGCAGGATGGACACGCAACATCTCCTGCATCAAAAACTCTTGCTTGGGTGACCCCATCGCCACAAAAACAACATCCGGACTCTTCTCCACGATGTCCCGAATCAAAACATCCTTGGCATTGGGTTCTCTCAAATATCCATTACGATACCCCACAATATTGAGTCTTGGAAAATCTTTTCTTAATTTGGAAACCGTCGCTTCTATAACCTCTTCTTTTCCTCCCACCAAATAAAACTTTTTACCGGTCAAAAGCCCCTCCCGGATAATATCCAGCCACAACTCGCAACCCGGAATTTTCACAACGGGAATCCCGCTCTTCTTTCGTACAGCCTTGACAGCCCCAACACCATCACAATAACCGATATTGTCATTAATGAGGGTTTTCAGTTCTGCTGTAGCATTCATAATCTTTTCAGCATTGACCGCAACCAAGATCCCACACCGATTAAAAGCCAATTCCAACAACTCGTCTTTTGACTTGAACGGATAAACTTTTATCCCCTTCAAATCTACTCTGTTATCTTGCATGATGACAAAAGATAATAACTTAACGCATTAAACATAAAGGCATTGCTCCAACGCATATATGGAATCTTGGAACTGATACCCTGCTTCAACTGGTAATAAAAATACCCTTTCCGGTCCTGCATATGGGAAACCGTCCACTCCAGAACCTTTTCAGCCAAATCCTTATATTCCGCAAACTTGCCCAAACGATGCAAAGTCACAAACAACTGCCCGGGACAATGGATGTCGATAGGGAATTTCCTGTCATGGTAATACTTTGGACAGCCATCCGATTCGAAAAAGTTCTTGATATAAAAATCGAAACCCTTTTCGATATGGGTGCTGAACGCATTATCGCCCGTTTGTTCCTGATAGGCAATCAAGCCATCCAAATTGTACCCTGTATGGAAACTATCTATCCAAAACTGCACTGGCAACATCCCATAAACCCAAGAGCCATCAGCCGCCTGCGCTTGACAACAAGCAAGGACAGAAGACCGGGCGGCCTCTTTATAGGTTTCATTTCCCGTGTAATGAAAACAATAGGCCAATAACTTACTCCCCAAAAGAGAGGCATTGAAAACCGTATCGTTTCCCGGCAAAGGGCTGTATGAGAACAAGAAGCCACCTTTGTAATCCGTCCTGTGCAAATCCTCCAAAACGAACCGAGCCGAAGAAAGCGCCACATCCAGATACCGCTGTTCCCGGGTCACCTCATAGGCTTCCATCAATGCCGTAGCGCAAAAATTGGTTGCCACTACCGTCGGAGTAAACCTCGGAAACAAGAACATCCGACGAGCCTGCCAATCGAAATTATACCCCCAACAAGCCCCACTGTACCCCTTCGACTGCAAGGCAAGCAACAAATCGGCTAGTTCCCGCACCTGTCCCAGCAAACTTTCCGGTGCTCCCAAAGAAGCCTCCAAATTCGGATTATCCTTAACCACCTTGTAAAGATTACAATAAGCCTGCAAGAACAATCCGATTCCTTTGGCATTATACTCCTTGGGGACGAGCGCGATAGGTCTGAGATTGACAGGACATCGTTTGAATCCTTGAATCACGACCAGACGACACAGTGCCGACTTTTTCAAGAATGGGATGGATTGGAACACCTTCGAGTTCAAGCCATCATAGGGATCCCAGCCTTTGAAATGCTGGGATTCGCAATAGTTACGAAGTTTTTTGATAGGCGTCAAAAAATCACTTCCCATAACGGTAATTCTTAAGGGTCATTGTATACCCAATATTTTTTCATGTTTTGCAATATCGTCTTCTGAAAATCGATACCGGATAACTCTGGCAGGATTTCCTCCGACAATCGCATAGGGCGGTACGTTTTTAGTCACAACAGCTCCGGCCCCGACAATGGCACCTCGCCCTATTGTCACTCCTTTCAAAATGATAGCATGGCATCCAACCCAAACATCATCTTCAATCACTACCGGCAAATCATCATCTTTCCTTTTCGAATGATTATCAAAGATGTAAACCCCAATATCCCGAAAATTATGGTTCCCGGTCATAATGGTAACACCAGGCCCGAATGTCACTTTACTACCAATGGTAATCGCACAAACACTAGAAAAAAGTGCATTCGGACCAATGTAAACATCATTGCCGATGACAATTCGCTCATAGGAAAACACAGAATTCAAGGGACTAAAATGCACATTACGTCCGCACTGTTTAAATGCAGACCGCATACATTTTGACACGAAAAAATCACCCTTCAAATAAATAACCTTCTGATTTTCAATACAATATATGAAACAGGATTCATTTTCAAAATTTAACAACAGAACCTGAGTCTTGCAAAGATTTAAGTACAGCAAAAGTAGATTTCGTAACTGCAAAAATTTCGTCCATCGATATAGGCATGCAACCTTCCTTCAAAGATTTGAAGAACTCTGACATCATATCTTTCTGCCCCTTGTCCTGTGCTGACAAAGTATGCTTTTCAAGCTTCTTTCCGTAGATCTCGCATCTTTTGAAATCGCGAATAATGCCCGTCATACCTGTCGAATACACTTCAAAATATTCCTTTTCCAACAACTTTGAACCATTGGCATAATATGCCACCACCCCCGTCGAACCGTTCTCAAACTCCACAAGGATATTAACCGTGTCATTCAGTTTTTGGGCATCAGACAAAGCCATCGCCGATACTTTACAGGGAAAGCTGCCACACATAAAGGTCATAAAATCTATAAAATGGCAAGCCTCTCCTATAATGCGACCTCCACCCACCTGCATATCTTGAATCCAAGAGTCTGCCGGTATGGCTCCTGCATTTACCCTATACACCATTGACATTTTCCCTACCCCCATTTTCTTCTTCAGAATCTTTGCAAAAGGAGAGAAACGTCGATTGAAGCCAATCATGACACCCTGTTTCTTTTCCGCACAGAGCTTTTCTATCTCCTGCAACTCCTCCATTGTCAAACAAAGGGGTTTCTCCACATACACGTTTTTTCCCGCGTTCAAAGCATCCATAACGTAACGAGCATGCGTATCATGCCTCGTTGCAACGAATATTGTATTTATCGTCTTATCCTGTAATATGTCTTGCTCCGAAGAGGTACATTTTGCAAATTTGTACTTTTCTGCAACACGTTTTGCCGTTGTCCCGGAATTGGTCATGACAGCGATACGGCCCACTTCGTCTGTGGACGGAAGATTAGGCAACAAATTTCCCTGCGCATAGCTCCCTGCACCGATAAACCCAATGTTTATACGGTTCGTTTTTACCGCTGCATTGACCTCCAACGCCTTACGAACATGTTCTTTGGAATAATCATATTCCAGAACTATCCCCAAGAAAGGTTCAGAACGATTCACAACAATATCATAGGCTTTAGGCGCGTCCTCAAACTTAAACCTATGAGTTGTCAAATAAGAAATATCCATCTTGCCCGATGCCACCAAACGCTGAAAGGCCTCCATATTGCGCTTTTCCGTCCAACGGACATAAGCTGCCGGGTAATCTTCTCCCTTTTCTTCATAATTCAAATCGTAACGTCCCGGCCCATAGGAACAAGACATACGCAACTCCAACTCTTTCTTGTAATAATAAGGATCCCGATCAAAACCCGTTGGCACTGCCCCCAGCACAACGACCCGTCCTTTTTTACGGCAAATCGCTCCGGCAAAATTCACCGGGTCCAAGCTATCGGTAGCCGCTGCAATAATTACAGCATCAACACCCAGCCCATGCGTATAGTCCAATACCGTTTCAATTATCCCCGGAGTACTACGAGTAAAAGCCAAATCTGCACAATGTTTCCGCGACATCACAACAGCGTTTTCCGAAACATCGATACCAATCACATTGACACCCGATGCCTTCAGTTCCAAACAAGCCAGTTGCCCTATCAAACCTAAACCAATAACAGCACATGTTTCACCCAAACGCAAATCAGCCTGTCTCACCCCCTGAAGCGCAATTGCGCCTAAAGTGTTATAACAAGCCAATGACAAATCCGCCTCCTTGTCCAGTTTAACACACAAATTGACCGGCACGCTTACAACTTCCGCATGATTGGCATAACCAGCCCCCGCACAAGCCACAAAATCACCGACCTCGAACCCAACCACATCATCCGCCACTTCAATCACTTCTCCAGCACAACTATAGCCCAAAGGCGAATAGGCATCCAGCTTCTTCATGACAGCCCGGTATGTCTGCACAACCCCCTGCTTTTTCAAAACATCCAATACTTGACGTACTTGTTGTGGACGCTCTTTCGCTTTTCCTATCAAACTCTTACGTGCAGCTTTAACTGTCGAACCTTCCGTACCCGCACTAATCAAAGAATAGTGATTCTTCACCAAAACCATACCATTTGCCAACTGAGGCATAGGCAATTCTTGAATCACCATTTCTCCAGAACCTAATTTTTGCGTTAACTGTTCCATATCTCATTTAATTAAAGAAATTAATGGCAAAAACTTACCATTAGAGCAAATCGTCAATCGGTCAACATAACAAATCATCACCTCTGAATCTTCCCCCATAGCATTCTTCACATGCGCATATATACGTTTTTCCACCGTTTCTGTATACCCTTCCCCCTTTATGACATGTATTTCTATCTGCCCAATATCTCGTTGAACATATTGCAAACCATCAATATGTTCATAAATATCCCCATGCAAATTTAAAGCTGTAATCGTTGTAGTTGTACCATCTCTCCTAAAAATCAAATTCTTATCCCATCGCCCTACAACCTCCTTTAAAATCACATCTTCTCGACCAGAAATATCTTGAGACAACACCGCATAATCTCCCGTTTTATAACGAATTAACGGCATACAATAGTTATAGAATGTCGTACCAACCATCTCGCCTCTCTCATCCTTTCTGGATATCACATTTCCCGACATTCCTATCAGTTCAAAATATCCGTATTTTGGTTCAATATACAAATCTCGCCCCCCATGTGTCGTCCCTCCTAAAATCAACTTTTCACTATGACCGTACCATGAAAACAAACCAATCTTCATGTCCTTTACGATAAAGGCATATTGCTCTTCTGTAACAGCCTCAGAACCACACAAAAAACACCTCAAAAAAGAAATATCTATAGCATTTGCCTTACATAATTTGCAAAACTGATATGCAGCCGAAGGGTAAGCCTGGATATACTCCACATGATACTTTTGTAAAACACGGACAATTTTCCTCACATAATTCGGAGATATCCGAAATGCATCAAAAATCACCTCTTTCGTTATCGGATTCAACATATACGTACGGGAAGCGGGTAACTTATGATTCCTAATAACTCCACGTATATGATAATTCCAGCCTGTTGTTTGCCACATTGTATGCATAAAAACCAGCTCTTCGACATACCTACGTGTCGAGTTAACCAATTTCAGTGGCTTCCCACTAGTCCCCCCCGTCGTTCCTATCACACATTCCGACAACTTGACATTATCAGCAATAAAATCCTTCCAATGCCGCATAACTTCATCCTTGTCGATAAAAGCAATCTTCTCTTGGAATTCCACTACAGAATGTATCTCAAGATTCCCGTATCGATTACGATAATATGGAACATTCCGAATTGCAAAATTCACAACGGATAATAATCGCTCTTCAGAATCAATATTATGAAAGTTTCGCTTAAAACTTTCATAACTCCGCCCATACACCCTCCCCCCAAAGACATTCAGCTTCAATATCAAAAAGTTAATCCAAATAGGCCACTTCGGTAATTGAGCCTTAATATAATCTGCTATGTTCATTTCCTTATAATTATCTGTGATTTTCCATTACACAGGTTGTTCCATCTGGCGAATCTTCAATCATAACATATCCCGCACCGATTTTAACTATTGGCTCTTTTGAGTCAGCACTTCATTGTCCAAGTAACTTTTCGTATACAGCCATCAACTCCTTTTCAACATTCACGGGTAGATGTGATTGCACTTTCACATAAGAAATCGCCCCCATCTCACCATGCTTTGTTTCACTGCATGCAAGCGACTTCAACGCAGCAAACAAAGTTTCATGATCACCTGGAGGCACCAAATAGCCATTTTCCCCATCTACCACTATTTCCGGAATTCCACCAACAGGAGTTGACACTATTGCCATCCTATAAGACATCGCCTCCAGAATAGATATAGGCACACCTTCCGCATAAGAAGGTAGGACATACACATCAGATTCTTTTAACAAAGCTTTCTTCTTCGCCCCGCTAACCCACCCATGATATTGAACAATATCATCAATACCATACTTGGATATCATCTCACCTAAACGGTGCGTATCCCCATTCCCCCCTATATTTAAAATCACCTTTCCCCTAAAAAATTCTTGATTCTCCCCTATCGTTGACACCAAATCAAAAACCCCTTTGGGTTCTGCAATCAAACCTAAAAACAGAAGATTCAACATGCCCTTTTTTCGCTCTCTACATGCCCCGTCCCATTCGGGTGGCTCAATAACATTATGCACTATCGTCACCTCTGAAGAAGTAATACCTTGAAAAAATTCTTTCCATCGTCCTGATAAAACAACTATTACATCACACATGTCAAGTATTCTTGAAATTTTAACAGAAGATGTCGCATAATATTCTTTAAAACCACCACCATGTACATGCAGCACCACCTTACGATGGAACATTTTTGCCAACCTAACAAAATACGCAGAACGATAGAAACTATTATACGAAGCAGTATGAATGTGCACTATTGAAACACTCTTATCGAACATTAAAACAAAAAACAATTCAGCATAAGCCTG
Organism: uncultured Bacteroidales bacterium; assembly: GCA_944321885.1. Classification (GTDB taxonomy): domain Bacteria; phylum Bacteroidota; class Bacteroidia; order Bacteroidales; family P3; genus Pullibacteroides. The sequence continues at coordinate 57,775 of CALUNB010000004.1, forward strand.
CATTGCTTTACAAAATTTTTGTAATTTGCCTCCTCCTCCCGAATTCACGATGCAACGAAACTTCGGATAGATAAAACGTGAATACACATTCATGACAGACGCCACCCCCCCACGAGGATATTTGTAAGAACATCCTATCGTCAAAACTCGTTTTGCAACACCTCTTGTTATCATAACTTTAGCGCTTATATAAATCCAAATATTTCCGAGCACATTCTTTCATTGAAAAACGATACTCGAACAACGCTGTCAAACGCGTTGAGTCAATAGGCTCCCGCATAAAACGTTCCACTGCCTCCAAATATGCATCTTTATCTACCGATGCCAAATACCCAGTCTTTCCATCTTCTATCACATCGGGAATACCGCCTACACTAGTACAAATCGGAGTCACACCACACGACAACGCTTCAAGCAAGCTTATTGGCAACCCCTCAAAAAGAGATGTAAGGCAAAATGCATCCGAACATAAAAGATAATCACCGACATTATACTTCTCTCCCAAAAAATGTATTTTCCCGCAGGCCTTCCGCATCAACACCCGGCCCTCCTCACAATCAAAGCCATTCCCTATCACCAACAAAACAAAGTCTACACCCTTCTCATCTAAGGAATTAAAAACATCTATCAACAACTCTTGGTTTTTTTGGGGATTGTATCTTGCCACATGGATAAAAACCAAACTATCTTCACTCCCCTTGTATCGCAAAACTTCCGATTTAACAACATCGATAGCAGCTGTTGGAGACACAGGTTCTCTTCCATTATCAATATAAACAACATCTGCAGCCTTGTAGTAATCCAAATAAGATTTCTTACACAATGAAGATATACACACAGGAACTATCAAACGATGAAAATAAAAATACCGATTTATCTTATACTGTAGTTTTCCACTAACAGTTTTTTCCGCCATATTATGCAATGTGTGAAAGAACCGTATCCGGCCACTAAAAAGTGCAAGCCGGTATATATATGGAACAACATTCAAATGACAGTGAACTATATCAGGGGCCTCTTTTCGTATAAATTTCTCCACCAGCATCACCTTATGCAAGGAAAATCCAGAAGACATTCCAAGAAAAACAAGTCGAACCGAGGGCGATACGAATTGTTTATTAAATGACATATCGCCTTCATCCTTCCGCAAAACACAAAGAACAACATGGTGGCCTTCTTTTGACAATTGGTTAGCCAAATCCACAACAAAACGCTCTGCGCCACCAGAAGCCAAAGAATACAATAACTGGAGAATTCTCATTATCAAGACAAAATTTTTATATACATATCGACAATTGTTTGAAAGCTATAAACCGATTCAAAATGTCGAGAAGCAGAAACAGCCAACTCACTAGCCAATCTAACATCAACAATTGCACGAAGAAAACATCGTTTTAATTCCTCTTCATTTCGAGTCTGATACATCAGACATTCATCAGCAGCTATAGTGTCAACAATTCCCGGAGCTCTTGAGGCTATAATAATTTTCGCATTATACATTGCCTCCAACAACGAAACAGAAGTTCCTTCAAAATCTGATGCAATCAGATAGATATCAGACATTTTATATACCTCATTCACATTCTCTTTCGGAACAAACCCCAAGAAAAGAACCCTATCCATCAAATGTCTATCCCGTACATATTTTTCCAAATCAGGCAACATTTCCCCAGAACCAGCATAAACAATAAAGGGATTGTACAGAGACAGCTCCTGTGAGGAAAAAGATTCCAACACATGAAGTATCGTATCTGGGTTCTTCATCGACTTGATTGTCCCAACCATACACACCACATTTGCATGCAAAGGAACTCCATATTTCTCACGCAATGTTTCCTTGGGTAATTCAGACTTCACAAATGGAACCAATGGAAAAATCACCTCACAATTAATACCATATATTTCATCATATTTCCGTTTAATATCTTGCGAAACTGCAATCACAGTCCGCGCAGACTTAAAAAACCGAGCATGCTTACGTGCATAAAATTCATCTGGGTCCTTCCCATAATGAATCACAACAACATAGTCACGTCGCAACAAGAATGCTATCAGATAATATAAGCGAAATACTATCCAATGAGCAAAAGAATAAGAAAAAACTACAGTTCTAATCGAGGGATGCAAAATAAGATGAAAGGCCAACTGTAATGGTGTGAATAATTTCGAAGGTCTCACATTAAAACACCGCAAAAAACGAGCACCAGAAAAATTATATTTCTGCGAAGCAGTATAATACAAGCAAAAGACCTCGGAAAGCTTCTTGATTATATAATAATTAAAAACTTCCATTCCTCCCACATGAAAAGGATAAATTCCATCTCCAATGTGAAACAAAATCTTTTTCATACGTCATGTCGAATATTAGTCGATGAGGCAAACAAATCAAAATTATACAAAAACGAGAAAAGTAAAATCACAACAGGATAGAGGTACCATGACAAAGTCAAAAAGGAAAGCAGCAAGACCAACAATATGGAATAATACAACCCCTTGTTTTCCTGTCGTATTCCATAGTAAAACATAAAAGCAAGAAAAACAGACAAGAAAAAGAACCCCACTATTCCCAATTCAATCAAGACTTTGATAAAAACATTATGAGCATCAAAACCCAAAGGTGACATATATAGAAATGACCCAACTCCATAGCCAATTAGACATTCCACAGGAGTCGCTGCCTTCCACATAGACAAGGCTGTCGCCCAAATAAAAGATCTTCCAGACAAGCCATCTTCATCCCCAGTAGACGAAGTCCCAATTCCTGTCAAACGGTCAATTATCCCCTCTGGCATAAAAAACATTAAGACAAAATAAACCAAAAACAAAGCCCCAACAAAGAATAAAATTTTGGTTCCCAATTTCCTGTCTGAAAGCACTAGGTACACAAAAAAACATGCCAATAAACAAAGGAATCCCGTTCGTGATCCTGTCAACAAAACAGAAAAGACAAATAGTATAAGAAAAAACAGCCGTCCTTTTCGCGACACTATCACATCAGAGAACAACAACAACGCAACAGATACAACATCCAAAATAGCCAACTCATTCGCATTACAGCCTAATATCTGCACTCTTCCCATGGCTGTAGCAACCGAAGAAGGAGCCACACCAGGAATATATGCATACGAAAGTTGCAAAAACACTGCAGTTCCAACCCCAAAAAGGAAAGCTTTCAGCATCTTCCTGTAATGTCCTGCATCAAATCTTACAGTAAAGACAAACAAGGCCATCAACATTGCCCCAACTAAAGGAATTAGCTGAGAATCAGCATATTCCTGCACATTCGCTAAGGATGAAAAAGAAAAGCTTAAAAACAGAGCAAAAAAAACAAAAACAACCACAAAAAAGCGATGAAGCACAACCCGCCGACAAGCAAAAAAATACAAAATCATCCCAATTGCATCTACCAAATAATCAACTCCAGGCACTCCGCCCAATAAGTTCAATCGAAGGTAAGCACAATTAAAATAAATAAAAAACAAAATATAATTATAAAAAATTCTTTCCATCAGATTAATTGTTCCATTCTTTAATCACAACGAAAATCAGCAAAGCACGATAAACACCTAACAACTCTTTTTCCAAAGAGAAAATATCCAGTACAGAGTCGCCAAAAGAGCATACAGCTACTGAAACATTGCAGTCTTCATGAAAAAATAGCCACCAGTAGAGATTCTTGAATCGACGACATACCCTACCCTCCTCAAAACCGCCTCCTCAGCCTCTCCCTAACAGACAACGCCTTACTCTTCAAAGCCGCAGAATCAACAAGAAAAACATCATATCTAATCTCTACCAAATAAACAAATAACAAATACACAACGCCCAAACAGAGACAGAGAAATATATTTTCACTCCCCCAAAGAAATTGCAATATCAAAATAGGAACCAATCCCACCAATGATATCCCGACAATACGCCCTATTGATTTCCATGGGAAATATTGGCTTACAGAAACTTCCATTTGTCTCATCTCAAACGCAATTTGCAAAAACCGTGGAATCATTGCATTCAATACTGCACTAAAGATTGCCCCCCATACTCCCCAAACGCGAATTAATAGATATGTCATTGGAATACAAATCACACAAGCAAAACCATATGCCTTTAACGAATATTTCGTTTTCCCAATTGCACGTAACACCGTTCCACCTCCAAGCATACCGACAATAAATGTCAATATGTATATACGAAAAAAAGGAACGGCATCCATATACTGAGGAGGAAATAAAAAACCAATAATTTGGGGTGAAAACACAAAAACAATCAAGATTAAAGGTAAAGAAAAGGACAATGTCTGAATAACAAATCGTTTATATAAATTCAATACAACAGGTATATTATTTGATTTGTACGCCAATGACATATTAACGACATTTACTTGACATATTGAATCATAGATTTGCCGTATTCCTGGAATTCCGAAAAAAGCCAAACTATAAACCGCATATTCCGATGCAGAGAAATAAGAAACACTTATCAACTTATCTATCTGCTGACACACACTATTGAGCAACACAGATAGTCCAAAGGGAAACGCATACATAAACTGCTGCTTTGCCAAGGCAATCGAAATATTATTTCGTTTTCTCAACGGAAATTTTTTCCGCACATAGAAGAACACAAATAAAAACTCAAAAAATTGAAGCAACAGCACGGCGAAAAAGATACTTCCTAATGTTCCCCAAGACAAAGCAAATACTATTACCAAAACAATCTTCAAAACCACATCTAATGGAGGGAATACCATTGTAAATAACCGATCCTGCAACACGGTAGTCAATGGATAGATTATATTTATAGGTATATATAAAAATAAACACCCCATTAAAATTCCCAAATAGGGAAACAATCCTTCATTACCTACTATAACCTCCTTGATGGGTTTTATCCCTAAAAGCAATACACCAACAATACCAGCCAACAATGTTATTAGATATGTATTCCAAACCAACTTATGCTGTATCTCCTTTTCTGATTTCGGATAGAAATAATACAAATTTGATGGTAAACCAAAACAAAAAACCGTTCCCAAAAAGGAGAGTAACAAATAAAACTGCGAATATAAACCATAATCCGACTTAGAAAGAAAACGTGTTAAAAAAAGTGGCATTACAAATTGCGCCACCATCGCCACGACTTTTCCTATTGCTATATAGACAGCAAACTTATTGCTTACTGCACTTTTCTCTGTACTCATTGTAACCTCTACAAGTTGAAGGAGCTGCAATTTTATCTATCTCTGTCTTCAAAATCTTAGCGGGATTACCACCAGCTATGCAATTCTCAGGGACATCCTTCGTAACAACAGAATTTGCTGCAATAACACTATTATTACCGATTGTCACACCCTTTTGAATCCGGACATTCTGCCCAATCCAACAATTCTCTCCTATATAAACCGGAGCATTAGCAGAATGTATCCAACTTCGAGATTCATCCGTTTCCGATGTCTGCCGCATATACAATCTAAAATCCGGGTTTACCGGATGGTTATTATTATCACTAATAAATACATTATCAGCTATTGCTGTATATTTACCAATATAAACCGCATTCACACACTGAATCGTGGTATGATTCCCTATTTTCGTATAATCCTCCAATGTAATTTTTCCTCCATATTGAGACTGAAGACATCCATATATCCAAACATGATTTTTAATAATAACGTCATCTTTATGAGATCCGTAAGACAATGAAACATAACTACTCCTACCAAAGATATGATGACTTCCTTCTATATGTGCACACCTTTGAAACATTTTCGTTTTTCTTTTGGCAATAAGCCAACTAACAAATCTTCTTATCATGTCATTAAAAATTAAATAGAATCAATCCACGCATTCTCTAGAAAGAATCAATATTTACTTGATTCTAAAGAAATACCACACACAACTAGCAAAAGTCTTTCAACCGCTCTACATCTATTCTATTATGGACTAAATATCCACTCCCTTTCTGGTTTATAACCTTTGCCGGTACTCCTCCCACCGTGGCATTGTCCGGCACATCTTTCACCACCACGGCCCCCGCCGCTATCGTGGCATTATTGCCTATATGCACATCCTCCACAATAGAAACATGCGGGCCTATGTACACATTATCCCCTATGACAGCAGGGGTCCGCTTATTGGTCCCTATCGACAAAAACTGGCTTATATTGACATTATTTCCTATCACAGTCCCACCATTGATAACAACGCCAACGCCATGACCGATATAAAATCCGTAACCGATTTTCGTTCCTGCCGGAATCTGAATACCATATTTCCGTGTAAGCCGAAAATGCTTCCATCGGGCAAAGTAATACAATGGATTCTTCTTCGATGCCAATCGAAACCAAAAACTGTAAACAAAACAATGATTCCTGACCATCATTATCTGTTTAACCAAATCCCATCGACTGGGATTTTTCCCATAATAACGGTAATAATCACTATATATATATTTGAAAATCTCGTTCATTGCCTTTTTCCCTCCTGAATAAAACCTCAGTAAACTTCATCTATCTTCCACGACCCAAGCGTGTGTTTTTCCCGGTCGAAACCTATCCCCACCTTCACTACCGGAAGCCCGCAAAGGGCGAAGCGATCCGGATAATCCTTGAGGTCGATTTGCCCCATAGCCGCATCGGCATCCTTGTCCAATTTCAACTCTATCACATACAGTTTGCTTGCTGTCCGAAGTACCAAATCAACCCGGCCTCGCGGGGTCCGGATCTCCACATCCACAGAAGCCCCCAACAGGCTAAAAATGATGTACAAGACTTGCTGGTAATGCCCCTCGTAATCCGTGTTATCGCAATAAGGCACCGAAGACAAAAAGCTTTGGAGCAGCCGCAAAGCCGCTTCCATATCGTCACGCCTTATTGCCTCCGACATCTTGGCAACCATCGTGTTACCCCCCATGGAAGCCCCCGCCACATACACCGGCAACAGACTCCGCATCAACCCAATACGTACTTCCCGGTTGGGCATCCCCAAAGTATAAAGTTCCGAACCTGCGTCATACCCCTTGATGGTCACATACCCGCTTTGGTAAAGCAACGGCACAAGGCTTGTCATCCGCTCGGCTGGCATGTCGAAATCCTCCCGCATGGCCTCCATCGAAGTCCCCAACTCGACAGGAGACACATGGAATTTCCGCATCATCTCCAACAAATAAGTCGGAGTTCCACTTCCAAACCAATACGCCTCGATACGCCCGTCCGAAAAGGCATTGAGCAGGCTGTAAGGGTTGTACACATCGGGCGAAGGCCAACAGAAATGATACCCATCGTAATGGGATTTCAAAAGATCCAAAACTTCTTCCCGCGTACGCTTCATCTTAACGGCAAAGCGTTCCACATCCGGCATCAGGGAACTTTCGATTTCTTCCTGCGTAATACCACATAAAGCCGCATACACAGGATCCATACTGATGTTCTTGATGTTGTTCAACTCGCTGAAAATGCTCAAAGCGGAAAATTTGGTGATTCCCGTCAGGAACACGAAACGCAAATAAGGATCGCAGGCCTTGAGCGGGCTGTAAAAATTCCGCATTACGTTACGCAAGACCGGTAAATCCCGTTCTTCGTGCAACACGTCCAAAAGGGGAGCATCATATTCGTCAATCAAGACTACCACCTGCTTTCCAGTATGCTGAAAAACATGACGTATCAACTTCTCCAACCGGAGATTCAATGGTTTATAAGTCTCATCCACTCCATAAACCTGCTCCCACTCATCGAGCTGAGCTGACAAGTATTGTTCCAACTCCTCCTTATCCACATGCTTTGCCATGCTCATATCAAAGTGCAGAACCGGATAAGCCGTCCATTCCGTTTCCAGCTTCTCGATGGCCAATCCCGAAAAAAGCTCCCTCTGCCCCGAAAAATAAGCCTGCAAGGTGGACACCAGCAAAGACTTCCCGAAACGGCGGGGCCGTCCTAAAAAAAGATACTTGGCATCGGCATGGGCAAGACGGAAAACAAGCTCCGTCTTGTCCACATACACATACCCTTTGGTCCTAATCTCGGAAAAGGTCTGTATCCCTATCGGATAACGTCTCCTCGACATGTCTTGGAAAGTCTGCAAATCCATGGAGTTATTGTGTTTACCCGCAAAGATAAACTACTTCTTGTAAATCCCGCAAAAGTCCAAGATCACCTTGTCCTCGGTCCAGGGCAGGGTCTTGAACGGGTCGTGAGCCACCAGCATCACCACGATATCGGCCTTTTCGTAAGCTTCCTTGTAATCGGTCAGTTTGAACACATTGTGCGAAGCCACATTGGGTTCCACCACCAAGATGTCCGCATTGTTGCAGGATTGCATCACCTTGGTCACGATATACTTGGCAGGAGATTCCCGCAAATCGTCGATATTGGGTTTGAACGCCAAGCCCATCATGGCCACACAAGGCTTGCGATGGTGTTCCAATTCGAACTTCAACATGGCGTTCTGCACCTTTTCGGCGCACCAGAACGACTTATAGTTGTTGATTTCCCTCGACTTGGCTATCAACTGCGATTCCACCGGGAACTCGGCGGTCAAGAAATAGGGATCCACCGCAATGCAATGCCCCCCTACGCCGCAACCCGGTTGCAGGATATTGACACGCGGGTGTTTGTTCGCCAAATTGATTAATTCCCACACATTGATACCCGCCTTGTCGCAAATCAAAGACAACTCGTTGGCAAAGGCAATCTGCACGTCGCGTGAAGAATTTTCGGTCAACTTGCACATCTCGGCCGTCTTGCAATTGGTCCGGTGCAAAGTGCCTTGTACGAACTGGCTGTAGAACCCGATCGCCTTGTCCGTCGATTCGGGATTCATGCCCCCGATGACCCGGTCGTTATGCACCAATTCGTAAATCACATTGCCAGGCAATACCCGCTCCGGACAATACGCAATGTAAATTTTCCCTTCCAATTCGGGTCTTTCGGCAAAAATCAAAGCCGCCATCTTGTCGGTCGTCCCCACCGGGGAAGTGGATTCAATCACATACAAATCCCCTTCCTTCAAAAACGGGATTACGGCCCGGGTGGCAGCCTCCACATACGAGATATCCGGTTCATGGTTTCCCTTGAAAGGCGTGGGGACTACCATGAAATAGGCATCGCTCGTCTCGGGTTTCCCCTGCGCCCGCAAGGCCCCGGATTTGACCACTTCCTGCAACATGGACTCCAATCCCGGCTCCACGATATGCAAATGTCCTTGGTTGGTCTTTTCCACCACGGAGGGATTCACATCCACCCCGACAACTTCCACCCCGTGTTTGGCGGCAATGATGGCCGTGGGCAACCCGATGTAGCCCAAGCCCATGAAACATGCTTTCATATCCTTTGTTTTATAAATGATTGACGACCCAATATGCACTAAAAAATCATCTTCAAACTCCACGTTCCCTGCCGATACACCCTTTTCCTTCTCCGGAAAGCATCCCCCCTCTATAAAAAGAGAAAGCCGCCCATCTTACGATGGAGCGGCCCCTCACTAACCCCTTTTATTTTGGTTTTTACTCCAAAATCACGGCACGGTTGAGTTCCGGATACGGAAAGCGGTTGTTTTCAGCTCCGATAGCCTTGATAATAAGGCGTTCGCTCGGAATGTTGTACTTGTTCTTCAACAAGTCGTACACATACTGTACCCGCAATTCGCTCAACTGCTGGTTCCGGGCAGGATAACCCGTTTCCTTGTCGGCGCAACCCGTAATAGTGAACACTTTATCCTTGTCCAAAGCAATCACATTGCGGATGTAGAAATCCAAATGGAACAATTCCCTCGTACTCAAGGTTGTCTGGCCGATTTCAAAGAAGACGGCTCCCGGCGAAACAGTCCCGGCGAATACCTCCCGTTCAACCACCACCGTGTCAACCCGGCGAATGACTTTCGCTAAAGAGTCGGCAACGGCAGCAACGGAGTCTGCCTTGGCCAACGTATCTACGGCAAGGTCTTCCATCGGAACCACGGGTTCCACCTCGGCAAATTCAGGCAGGTTGCGAACCCGGTCGAAACCAGTCTTGCCCAAGTTGACCGAAACGCCGAGGGTAACCGAAGTCATCCCCAGCACACCAGTGTTGGAAGACTTGCTGATGCTTTCCTGGGTCAGGAGCTGCGAAACCGTCAGATTCAAATCCACCCGTTTGCTCAAGCGGATGTTATTCATCAAGCCCACACCTACTGCCAATTCGTTGTCGCTGGCCTTGGGTCCTTCCACGGAATAGGAATGGAGCCAACCGGCGCTCAAATAAGGTACGAAATCCCAAAGCCGTTCTTCCTTGAAACCACCAATCGTGTTGGAAATGTTCCACATCACATCCCCGTGCAGGTAGGCGAAGCCGAACTTCTCGGCATAGGGTGTACTTTCGGTGGCAGGTGCATACGGGCTTTCCGTTGCCGACCAGCCTCGTCCCGTAAGTCCCGTGTACCCGATGCGAACTCCAATCGAAGGAGTCATCCATTTGCCCACGTAAATATCGAGGGCCGGAGAGATGCGACCGCCTGCCGAACCGGCACCGTCGCCTGCGCTTTCCAACACATGGATACCTCCGGCTGCACCGACGAAGAAGTTATCGAAGAACTTGTTGGTCTTGTACGGACCACGGATAATCTTCCCGGTCGAATCCCGGTTACCGGCAAGATTCCAAATCAGTTCCGGACGCAAAATCCGGTCGAAATCCGTCTTGCCCAAGTTGACCGCCACACCCAAAGTCAGGGTACTCAAGCCAGCCAATCCTCCCCTCGGGGAAGTCGAAATGTTATTGCGCACGAACATGTGCTTGGCTTCCACGGTCAGGTCCACCCGCTTGCTCAAACGAACCACGTTAAGCAAACCGACACCTACGCCCAGCTCGTTGTCATGACCTTCGTTCCCTTTCAAGGCATAGGAATGCACCCAACCGGCACTCAAATAAGGCACGAAATCCCAGAAACGTTCTTCCTTGTAACCGCCGATGGTATTGGAAATGTTCCACATCACATCCCCGTGCAGGTAGGAAATACCAAAACGTTTATGCGACAAACCACCGGGGCCCGGTTCCGGGGCATAAGCCGTCTGTTGTTTGGACCAACCCTTAACCATCAAGCCCGAATAGCCGATGCGCAAGCCCACATCGGGACGCAACCATTTCCCTACATTGACATCGATAGCCGGAGCAATCTGGCGCATCCAAGAACCGCCCTTATCATCGGTACTCGAATAAAAGTTGGCGCCGCCACCTACCGAAACGAAGGTGTTGTCGAAGAACTTGTTGGTTTTGTACGGGCCACGGATAACCTTCCCGTTCTCATCCCGGTTGGAAGACCGGGCCGCTCCCGTCTTGCCGAAGCTGGAATATCCCGGACGCACCCGGTTGATGGGATGCCATTTCGAAAAGTCGGGCGAAGAGATGTTGAAATCCAAACCGACCGTGACCGAAGTCATGCCGGCGATTCCCCCCGTTCCGGGATTGACAGCCCTTTCCTTGAAAATCAACTGCCGGGCTTCCAAGGTCAAATCCAACCAATCGGTCAGATAAATCTTGTTCAACAAACCAGCCCCCATGGCAAATTCATCCGGCTCACCGCCCTGACGGTCACGAGGATTGGTATGCAACCAACCTGCGCTGACAAAGGGGACGAACTCCCAACGACGGTCGGAACGGTATCCTCCCAAAAGGTTGGAAATGTTCCACAACACATCCCCGTGCAGGTACGTGAAGCCCATGCGCTTCTTGTACACCCCGTCCGAAGGTTCCCCGTAGGTGAAGTTACCTGTCCGGGTAGTCCAACCCCGCGCGGTCAGGCCCGAATAACCTACCCGCACGCCCACCGAAGGCGTGAACCATTTGCCTACGTAGACATTGAAAGCCGGGGAAAAACGACCACCGGCAGAACCGGCCTTGTCTCCCGCGCTTTCCAATACATTGAACCCGCCCGAAAGGCCCACAAAGAAATCGCCGGAGAATCCAGGACCATACGGCAGAGCCCCCGGACGCATTTCCCTGTCCCTTTTCGGCACTTTCTTCTGAATCGCATCCGATTCATCCGTTTGCGCCACCAAACACCCCGTTCCCAACAAGGAACATGCCAGCAACGCAAAAAGCCATTGTTTACTTATTTTCATAACCCCTAAATTTGATTTTCCTATCCTACAAGCCGTTCCCGGTTATTAACAGCCAAGACGGCCAGCTTTTCGTACAGTCCAAGCGGGAACTTCGCCAACAACAAATGCTCCAAAAATGAAATGGAATGGGTGTCGGTTCCCACATAATCGTACATACCGGCTTTGAGCAATTGCGAAGCCACCGCATGGCAATCCGGCCCGTAAAAACCGGCAAAGGAAGGCAGATTGAGTTGGAACTCCGTCCCCTCTTTCTTCAGACGGGCATAGTCGGCCTTCCCCATATAGGCATAACGTTCCGGATGCGCCAACACAGGCATATAGCCTGCCGAACGTATGGACTGCAACAACTCCCAAAAATTATAAGGAGCCTGCACGCAAGAGGTCTCCACCAGCAAGCGATGGTTCGCCAAAGGCAGCAAATCCCGGCTTTCCAAACGCTGCCTGAAACCCAAATCGAGCATGTATTCCGCCCCCAGATGAAGCGAGATGTTTCCTTTATAGTTGTCTTTCAACAAGGTGAAACGCTCCTGCAACATCGCCGTGGCGTTGGGAAGGTCCTCCATTACATGAGGGGTCAGGTACAAATCCATTTCCCCCTCTTTTTCCAAGCGGTCCAAGACCGCCAAGGAAGACTCCATATCTTTCAGGCCATCATCCACACCCGGCAACACATGGGAATGGCAATCGGCAAAACCCTTGAACAAACCCGATTCTGAAACCGTCCTGTATCGTTTGAAAAATAGCATCCTTTATCCTCCGTATCCATAACCATAGCCGTAGCCATAGCCATAATGGGAAGCATAACGGGTGCGAGGCATCACTACGCCATTTAAAATCAACGACATCTTGTGGTACTTGTTCTCTTGGTCGAGCTTTTCGATTTCGGGCAGGAAACGCCGATCCAGCAAACCCGCACGGACAATGAACAAGGTCCTGTCGGCCAAAGGTCCGATGACGGAAGCATCGGCTACCAGGCCTGTAGGCGGACAATCAAGGAAAATATAATCATACCGTTCACGCAAAAAACGCAAAAGGGTCGCCAAACGGTCCCCGGCCAAAAGCTCGGTCGGATTAGGGGGCAACATGCCCACGGGAATCAAATCCAAGCCTTGGTGGAAAACATCCTTGTAAAGGACGCTTTCCACATTGCACTCCGGATTGTTCAGATAATCGGTAATTCCCTTTTTGGGAGAGGAAACCAAAGCACTCAACGAGGCCTTGCGCATATCCAAATCCAAGAGGGCGACCCGTTTCCCCTTGATGGCGAAACTCAAGGCCAGGTTCACGGAAATGAAGGTTTTCCCCGAATCCGGCAGGAGCGAAGTCACCATCAACACCCCCGGTCTCTCCTCGCCGCCCACCATGAACTCCAGATTGGTCCTCACCACACGGAAAGCCTCGTTCATGGCATCTCGGCTCTTGTCCTTGACCACGATGGGCGAAGCCAGCTTGGTGCGCTTGGCCAACCACAGAAACTTACGCCGGCTCGCCACCAAAGGGATATCACCGATGAGAGGCAGGCTCAAGGATTCCAGATCTTTCCGGCCACGGACCGTGGTGTTCATGGTTTCCAGAAGGAAGATGGCCACGGCCGGCAAGGCCACACCCAAAACCAATGCCACAAGCAAAATCATCATTTTGTTGGGATTGGAAGGAACCGGACTGCCATCTGGCGGTGTGATGACCCGGGTATTATAGGCCGTGAACGCCTGGCTCAGCTCGTTCTCTTCCCTCTTCTGCAACAGGAAAAGATACAAAGCCTCTTTTACTTTCTGCTGGCGTTCAAAAGACAACAGATGCTTCGCCTGCACGGGGCTGGCAGCAATCTGGGTGTTGGACTGTTCCTGGTATTGCTTTAAACTGGAAATCTGCAAATTCAGACTTTCTATCTGATTGTCGATGGCCGTCACGATAGAAGCCCGCATCTCCGCCAAGGCTTTGTCCATGTTCCGGACCAAGGGATTTTGATCCCCGCTGCTAGCCAACAAGGTGTTCCTTTGCAGCAACTGCTGGTTATAAAGGCTGATTTGCTCGCCCACTTCCGAACCTTCGGCATTCAAGGTGGCGGGCAAAAGCTGGTCTTTCTTGCTTTCGTCGGTCATGTAGGAACGGATGTAACGAACCATGGCCAACTGGTTGTTCAAGTTGAGCAACTGGTCTTCCACGGCACCGGCCTTGGTCAGGTACAAATCATAGGTGGCTTGGACATCGGGCAAGAGGTTCTCGCTCTTGTATTCCGAAATATTCTCATCCACCGAACCCAATTCCTGCTCGATGACCCCCAAACGATCATCGATGAACATGGAAGTGCTGACAGTCATCTGGTTCTTGTCTTTCACCCAATTCTCGTTATAGACCAGGATAAGCATGTTCAACACGTCCACGGCCCGTTGGGGAGACACGTCTTCAATCGACAAGTTGACCACCGTTGATTCCTTCATGCTCAAAGCGACTGTCAAAGACCTGGAATAACGGGTCGTGGCAGCCTTCGCGCTCGTATGGGAAACCAGAATCGTCATGGGTTCTTCCACGGCATAATAATACGGGCTGGGCATCACCACCACACGTCCCAAAGGTGTCTGCAGGCTATCGCCCAGGCTTCCGTCCACAATCTTGGTTTCCCCCACCTTGTCCCCTTTCAGCCTGAAATCTTCCAAACGGATTTTGTTCCCACCCAAAAGAACGACTTTCAACGAAACCGGTTCATCCTGCCTCACATCGGGAAAAACCACCCCGATAGGCAAACCGGTGCCATATAAAGTGGCATCGTAAAAAACACCTTCCTTCCTGTAAGCTGTTTCCAAGTGAAGACGTTCCACCACTTCCTGCATCAATGCCGGAGACTGGAGGGCGATAATCTCGTTGTTCACATTGGTGTTCTCCTTGAACAACCCCAACTCTTCGAAAGCTTCGGTCCCCGAACTGATGGATTTCCCCGTGGAGGTTTCCTTCAGCAAAAGGGTGGCCGAACGGGTGTACACCGGCTCCGAACTCAAAATATACAAGCAGGCCAAAACCAAGGCTGCTACCACGCAAAACACAAACCAGTGCCAACGTGCCAAGCACCACGAAAAGAAATCTTTGAGCGTGATGAAATTTTCTCCCCCTTGGGCGGGATTCTTCTCTGATGTCTGCATATCCATGATTTCAAACGGCTATAAAACAGGTATGAGGAGTGCGGCAATGGTTGTAAAGAGCGATGCCAGGGAAATCCAGAACGAAGGTTGCAAAACCGTGTTCCCCGCTGCGGTGGACTGCCGGGCCCGGGCAGGCAGGGGCTGCACGTAAATGACATCGTTCTGCTGCAAATAATAGGCCGGAGAGGAATACAATTCCGTGGCGGAACACAAATTGACAGGGTAAATCTTCTGCACCCCGCCTTCCTGACGCATGACCGAAATATTGTCCCGTTTCCCGTATATGGTCAGGTCTCCCGCCATGCTCAAAGCTTCCAGGACCGTAACATGATCCCGGTCGATATTGAAACGACCCGGATTGCCCACTTCCCCCAAGACGGAGAAGCCCAAGTTCATGTATTCCACGGTCACGACCGGGTTCTGGAGCAGTTTCTTGCTTTCCAACTCGCTTTTTATGTACGAAGCCACATCGGCCCGTCCCATACCTTGCACATGCACGGACCCCAATACCGGAAAATCGATATTTCCCTCGGGATCCACCGTGTAAACGGAAACATAATCCCGGGAGCTGGTCGAAATCAAGGAGGTTTCCCCTATACGAGGCTGGGTCACGGGCAGGTTGAACAAAGTGTTCAACTGGGGATCCTGGCTGTTCACCACAATCGAAATCTTGTCTTCGGGTTTCAAGGTAATGGGCGTAGGTTCCGCCAAAACCCTCTGCTGGACACTGTCGTTGGCCAAATCCTGGAAATACACCACCTGTTTGTGCACGGCACAAGAGGAGCAGGCTCCCAGAAAGGCCAAGGCCAGGATGAGTTTAGTCGCTATATGCTTCATGATATTGTTTTTATCTTCGCTTTCGCGCAGCTTTCTCCGCCTCGGCCATGCTCAAGCAAGCTTGGCATGGCGCTCGGCTCAATCGAAAGGTTGGCTTTGCCGAACTTTCTCCGCCTCGGCCATGCTCAAGCAAGCTTGGCATGGCGCTCGGCTCAATCGAAAGGTTTATGTCAATGGTCCAAGCGGGCAGCCATTTTAGCTTCATGGACTTTCCTGCGGGAAGAAAGCCAAAGATTGAATCCCAAATAAAGCAACATGTCGGCCAAAAGCAGGATATTCACATTCACCCAACGAGTCAACAGCACATTGCCGGCCGTAAAGAACGCGGATATCAGCACAATGGTGACCATGGCCCAACGGGCAGGCATCCCCACGGCAAGAAGCTTATGATGGATATGATTCTTGTCGGGTGTGAAAGGATTCTTTCCATGCTTGATGCGGTAAAAGAACACCCGCACCACATCCATGCACGGAATCAAAAGCGGAGCGAACGCGCTCACGATGGGACGGGAGGAGGTAGCTTCCGCCGGGAAAGAGGCACAAATCTGCAGGCTGCAAAACGCCAGGACCAACCCCATGGTCAAGGAACCGGTATCACCCATGAAAAGCTTGCGACCCCGGTTCACATTCCCGAAAACGTTGTAGTAAAAAAACGGAACCAAGGTACCGACCGTGGCAAAAGCCATGAGGGCAAAAGCGTATTGCTGTTCGTAAAAGAACAGGATACCATAATATGACATGGCCACGGCACTCAGGCCCGAAGCCAAACCGTCTATCCCGTCAATCAAATTGATGGCATTGACGATAAAAACCACGACCACCAAGGTCAACAGCCAAGCGACCGGCCTGATTAAGCCGTAGATGCCAAAAACCCCGTGCAGGTTATCAATTTCCAAACCCGCAGCTATCAATAAAACCGCACACAAAATCTGCACTGCGAACTTGGATTTGTACCGGATACCAATCATATCATCCATGATTCCGGCCAAGTACAGCAGCAACAGGGCACAGCAAGTAAAGGCAACGAGCGTTATGTTGTTCTGTATGTCTTGCCACAAGCCCTCTTGTCCCAAAGCCGTGTTCAACCCGACCAGGAACAGTATGGTGAAGAAGATGGAAGGCATGAACGCGATACCGCCCAAACGGGGGACCACGCCTTGATGGATTTTCCGGCTATCGACCGGATCGAACAGCCGCCTCCGGAACGAAACAAGCAATATCTTTGGAATCAAGACGCTTGTAAACGTAATACTTATCAAGCACGCCAAGAACACATTTACCAACCAAAAGCTCATATCTCAGACCAATAATTTTTTTCGATAGTTCGACAGGGGGCTTGTTTTTGCTTCGTTTTCACAGTCCTTTCTCCGCCTCGGCATAGCTCAAACTTCGTTGGGCTCTGCGCTCGGCTTAATCGAAAGGTTCGCTTTCGCGGTCCTTTCTCCGCCTCGGCATAGCTCAAACTTCGTTTGGCTCTGCGCTCGGCTTAATCGAAAGGTTTGTTTAGGGGACCAGGGGTTGGGGGGGAAAAATAGGGGGAAAGCCTGAATCAAGTCCAGGCAGGGGGAATGGGGACTAAGGGGAACTCGTATCCTCAACCTGTTGTTCTCGTTCCGGCAAAAGGAGGAACTCCACAGGGGTCTCGGATATGTTTTGAAGCCGTTACACGTTACAAAAGCCACATAAACGACTTCCTGCATATGGTTCGTTTTCACGTTCCTTTCTCCGGGCGGTGTGTCATAATGAGCAATCTGCTTCGTTGCTTTGGTTTCACCGAAAACAGGCTGCACCTCGGCCAAACTCAAACCGTGCCGGTTTGGTTCGGCTCTCGGTTTGCACTGTTTTTCGAGTCTCGAACTCAGTCACGTACCTAAGTACGCTCCTTCGTTCTCGCTCTCGGCGCCTTGCATCTTACTCACTCTGACACGCCGCCTGAGAGTGATTTCAAATGCCTATTTTGATACACCCTCTTAATCGAAAGGCTGGCTTCGCCGAACTTTCTCCGCCTCGGCCATGCCCAAGCAAGCTTGGCATGGCGCTCGGCTCAATCGAAAGGTTTGCTCGGAATCATGGCGTACAATCCGGCGTTTTTGCTTGATCCGTCACTTTTTGCACATTATCCGCCGGTACGGTAGCTATCACGGCCACAAGGCCCACGACTACCGAAACCACCACGACCTTGTTTTTTCTGTTTTTGTTTTTCAATTTCAAACATACGCCTTCCCGTCCTTTCAGAACGCCTTCCGTTATCCTGACTTGTTCGCCTCTTTTCAAATCGAGTTCCCGGGGTTCCACGTAAGCAAGCTCTTCGGCATAAGTTTCCGCCACTGCGATGAACTGCTCCATTTGCCTGTCCGGAACAACAAGGGCATGTTTCAATTTCCGTCCGTCTTCTTCAATTATATATTGCAACCACGGTGCTTTCAGCTTGACCTGGCTCATCCTTTCCCATGTGGCGTGGACGAACACCAATCCATGGATGGCCGGACTCAAACACCGCAACTTCCGGCCGCCTTTCTCCACGGTCCGGTAACGCATAGGAACGAAGCACTCTTCCCCGGCCTCCTCCATCAGCTTCTTTGCCTTCAGTTCCCTTCTATAAGTGGCACGCATGGCAAACCAAACTTTTGTGTTCTTTTTGTCCATAGCACCTTGCTTTAACTTTGGCCTCACCTAGCTTGCCGCTATTCAAAGGAGACGGTGGAAGTTGGAAACAAAATTGAACCCGGCCGGCATTGCCTATGCCCGGTTTCCCTTGCAGGACCAGGCACCAACGACCAAACTATTTCTCGGACGACGGTCCCGATTTCAAACCCCTTAGTACATGAAACGGCATACCAAAGGGCTTAAAAATGTTTACACCGTATTAATTTACAATGTTTTACATTTTTCGTTCCTCAAAATACAAAGTGGTTCCTTACGTCGGGGAACCCCTTGTACGTGGTGCAAAGGTACGACGAAAAAACGGAAAAACAAGGCTGGTTCTATCCAAGAGAC
>CALUNB010000005.1 GCA_944321885.1 uncultured Bacteroidales bacterium
TTGTTCACCCGGATTATCGGGAAAATCAGCGCCCTCACCATCCTACAATACATTAACTACAAAAACAACAAGCCCATCGGCAGGGGCAAGCATGCGCTGCCTTAATTCCGCCAACGGGTAATAAATATTTCCAAGCCTATAAAAGCGTAAAAACGGTAATAACTCCCGTAAAATGATTAAAGCGGGGTGTCCGCCACCGTAGTATTTTCGCAAAGTGGAATCCGGTTCGTGTTTCCGCTCCAAAATCAGGGAGGGCGATGGGCTTTCTGCCTGGCAGGTATGATATTGAACCTTGGGAAGACCCGCGTGATTTACCGTTGGGGTAGGTGATAGCGATGGGTTTTCTGTCCGGTAGGAATCCTCCATGCAGATCCGGAAAAGAAACCCTTGGACCGATAAAAAAGAAGAAGAATGAAAACAACAGCAATGAAATCAATCTGCACTGTCATGCTCGCCTGCCTCTGTGGCATGGGCGGCCTCACAGCACAGGAAAACCAACGTAATACGAACAGCATCATGGAAGAAAAATTGAATCTCACGCAGGAATGGGACAAGGTGTTCCCGCAGAGTGAGCAGGTTCGTCACTCCAAAATCACGTTCCACAACCGTTACGGCATCACGCTTGCCGCCGATTTGTACATTCCCCGGGATGCGACCGGCAAACTGCCTGCGATAGCCGTTTGCGGTCCGTTCGGGGCCGTCAAGGAACAGGCATCGGGCTTGTATGCCCAGGAATTGGCAAAGCGCGGCTTCCTTACGATTGCGTTCGACCCCTCGTTCACCGGCGAAAGCGGCGGACAACCCCGTTACGTGGCATCGCCCGACATCAACACCGAGGATTTTTGCGCGGCAGTGGACTATTTGACCACCCGTGAAGACGTGGATCCGGAACGGATTGGCATCCTCGGCATTTGCGGTTGGGGAGGCATGGCGGTCAATGCGGCAGCCATCGATACCCGTATCAAGGCCACCGTTGCCGCCACCATGTACGACATGAGCCGTGTCAATGCCAAGGGCTATTTTGATGCCGCCGACAATGCCGATGCCCGTCACGAGTTGCGTCGCCAACTGAACGCGCAACGTACGGAAGATTACCGTAACGGCTCGTATGCGCTTGCCGGAGGCCTGCCCGATACGGCGCCTGCCGATGCCCCGCAGTTTTTGAAAGACTATGTTGCCTACTACAAGACGCAGCGCGGCTACCATAAGCGTTCGCTCAACTCCAATGGCGGCTGGAACAAGACTTCGACGCTTTCTTTCTTGAATATGCCTATCCTGACCTATGCTTCTGAAATCCGCAGTGCCGTGCTGCTCATCCATGGGGAGAAGGCCCATTCGCGCTATTTCAGCGAGGATACGTACAAGAAATTGGAGGGCGAAAACAAGGGATTGTTGATTGTTCCCGGCGCCAACCACACCGACTTGTACGATAATTTCGAGAAGATTCCTTTCGGAAAAATCGAGGCGTTTTATCGCGAGAACCTGAAATAACGGAAACATGGAACGATAGACCGCCAGACGACACGTCATTTTCCGGAGCGGGTAGGAGGGTGGAACCTGCTGCCCGCTCGCGGATTTCGCCAGTTATTTTATTTTTAATCCGGGAACCAGCGGGCTCACGTCCACCAGTTCCAAATCTTTCACCATTTCCAGCGTTCCTTGTTTGTACTTTTGGAAATGGGATGTTTTTAGATGGCTTTCGTAAGCGGCACGGTCGGCATAGATTTCGAGGATGGTAATCTTGTGAGGGGCCTCTTTTTCGGCTACGGCATACATGCTTCCTGTCAATAAAAAGACAAGCAAGAGGATATGTTTGGCAGGTTTCATGGTGCTCTTGATTTGGGTTATAAGCTTTTCCCTAATTGGTAAGCTTTTTCCCCGTAGCCAGTGTTACGGATGGAGCCCGCCGTCCAGACGCCGGGTGCCACCACTTCGCCCACGCTTTCCCAACCGAGGTATTCCATCAGCATGTGGTAATGCACCAGCATCGGTTCGGCTTCTTTTCGGGCGGTATCGGCATAAGTCATCAGGTAAGCGGCTTTTTTGTAGTGGTCCTTGATTTGCCCGTTGATGGCATAGAAGCGGTCGATGACCCGTTTCATCTGTGCCGGCATCCCGAAATAGTACATCGGTGTGGCGAACACCACCATGTCGGCAGCAACGAGCTGCGGGCGCAGCTCGCTGAAATCATCTTTTATCACGCACGGACCGTCCATGCCGCAATGGTTGCAGGCACGGCAAGGTTCCACCTGTTTGAAAGCGCAATCGAAGCGGTACACTTCATGCCCTTGTTCCTGGCCCCTTTGATGAACTGTTCCGCTAAATAGGCGGAGTTCCCGTTCCGGCGGGGGCTGCCGGTCAATACGACGATTTTCATCTTTTTTGTTTTTAAGGGGTTCAATCCATTTCGGATTGTTTCAATACGTTGAACTCCAGGACCCCCGTGGTCTTGAAGCCGGTTCCCTGTTTTGTTTTCCAGGAAAATATTTTAGGTGTTACCAAAGTGGCCTTGCCGATTTACGGATTATCTCCCCAGTGTATCCTTTACTTTTGCCAATAGGTTGGGTATATCCAGATGCTGCGGACATTTGGCCAAGCATTCGCCGCAGCCCACGCACGAGGATGCCGGGTCGCCACGCTGGACAGGCGACATGGAGACGGTGTAATCCGCCCACGCCCTGTCTTTATCCTTGTGCAACAGGTAGTTGTTGTACACGTAGGCGAAAATGTAGCCGATGGCGACGTTCTGCGGGCAGGGGATGCATTGGTAGCAGCCTGTGCAGTCTATATGTCCCGGTTCATGGCGGTAAGCCTGGATGGCAGCCCCCAAGGCCTCGCGTTCGGCAGGTGCGAGCATATCCGGTTTCGCCTTGGCGGCATATTCCAGGTTCTCTTCCACATCTTCCATCGACCCCATGCCGCTGACGGCTACGCTTACTTCGGGAATATCCCACAGATAATCCAAGGCCCATTCCGCATCCGGCTTGTGTATGCCGGTGGAAGCAAGGGCGTACTTCATGCTTTGCGGCAAATTGGCAAGGAATCCGGTGCGGACAGGCTTCATCACCGCCAATCCCATGCCGTTGGCGGCGGCGTATTTCGGGCCGAGGACACCGGCTTCATACTCGTAATCAAGATAATTGTGTTGGATAAGGCAAAAATCCCATGCCGGTGTGTATTCGACCACTTTTTTGAAGAGTTGCAAACTGTCATGGAAAGAAAAGCCCATGAAACGTATCTTGCCCTGCGCTTTCAGCCGTTCCATCTTTTCGATGAGCCTATAGGGTAGCACATAGTCTTTCCACGCCCGGTGCATGATCATGTGGATATGGTAGAAGTCAATCACATCCGTACCGATGGCGCGACGCGACTGGTCGAAGAACTTTTCGAAGTCATCCGCGCTCCGCATCTCCCACCACGGCATCTTGGAGGTGACATAAACCCGGTCGCGCCATCCTCCGGCAAGAGCTTTGCCAACGGCTTGTTCGCTTTCGCCTCCCATGTAGACACGTCCGGTGTCGATGTAGTTCACGCCGCCTTCGATGGCCCGGTGCACCATCGGCGTGGTCTTGTCAAAATCCACATGCCCGTTCTTCATGGGAAGGCGCAACATGCCGAAACCTAAGGCTGATACCTTGACTCCGGTTCTACCCATCGGGCGGTATCGCATGGCAGGATTATAGTTCAATATGTCCTTGGCCTCCTGTTTTCTTCCAAAGCGTTTATCGGCTTCTTGCGCAAGGGTTTTCGGCCCCATGGCGGCACCGATGGCCGCTGCGAACAATCCGTTTTTGATGAAATCCCGTCTGTCCATATTCTTTCGCTTTTACTCCTTTTCCTCCGCCTCGTCCATGCTCAAGCAAGCTTGGCAGGGATTCCGGCTTGGCCGAATGATTCTCTTTACTTGTCCAGACCTACCAGCCATGCAGGATTTCTGCGGACAAGCAGGTCGATGTCGCCTTGCGGTACTCCCGCCGCCTGCAATTTCAGGATGCAGTCCCGCATGCCCTCAAGAGGGTGCGGCATCACCGCCTGACCTAAATCGGTGGAAATGAAGCTCCGGGACGGGTCGATGCGGACAAAGGCTGCAAACTCCTCGATGCTTTGCCGTGGATATCGCGGCATCTTCGTGCCTTCGCCCCAGAGGCAAGGCAGGTAGCAATATTCGATGTACGCGCCCAAATCGATGCACTGTCTGATTTGGTCGGTGGTCATTTTCCAGAAGTGGGCGTTGGCATGCGTGACGACGAATTTTTCCACGCCTATTTCTTTTGCTTTGCGGGCGAGCCTGAGGCATTCTTGCGCTGACGCATGCCCGGTGGCAAAGATGATACCGGCTTCCGCGCAGATTTCCATGACAAGGATCACTTCGGGCAATACTTGCCCGTTATCGTCCAGTACGGGGATTCCTTTTTCTTTCCGGCCTTCACGTTGGTATTGGTAGGCGGCGTCAAGCGTCGGCATCCAGATGCAACGGCACAGGCCTCCGCTGGTTTCGACCGCTTTCCGCGCCGCGAAAGCATTCACTTTTTCGCCATGCACCCGGTTCATGCAGAAACTGCCGAAACATTCCGCACCCGGCAAAGCCTGCCGGATGATATAAGCCCTGTCGTGGCAACTGAAATCGTTGGACTTGAACATCACGGCACGGTATCCGGCACGCATCGCCTCTTGCATGAACCCGTATTCATCCACCGAGCGATCCCGAGAATCGGGGCGGCAATGCAGGTGGATGTCGCATACACCTTGTAATAATCCATCGTTCGCGAACATGGCATTCGAATTTCCGCTTTCCTCCGAAAGGAAGTTCCTCGTCTGGGCAGGTATGGCTGCCTGCGCCAACAAGACTCCTCCGGCCATCATGGAACCCTTGATAAAGTCCCTGCGGTTTAATCTTCCTTTGGTATCCAAAAGTAACCTGTATCCAATCGAAAGGGTCTAACGTGATTACAGGGATTTGTAACGTAATTACAGATTGTCTGGCAAGACGGATATAGGGTGTGTTTCCGGCTTCTTCATGTTTCTTGGGAACCCTTGCCGGTATTCAATAAAATCCTTGGAAAGGACATTGGGTCCGGGTCCGGAATGCTTGGCGCAGCCACGTGTCCGTTTTTGCCGCTCCCCTGTAATCCGGGCAAAGAAAACCGGAAAATGTATAAACCCAAATCGGTCATTAGACTCGCCGAGTGTGTTTCCTGTTTTTGAAGAGGGATGCTTTTGTGCATCTTGTTCGCTTCTGTCCGCATCTTGCTCCTCGCTACGCCTCGACGTAGCCCGCTACGCCTTCGGCTAGGCGAGAAGCATGCTGCATGACATAAGCGGACAATCTACCCAAAGTCTAATGACCGATTTGGGATAAAAGGCCTTGGAACCGGATGGCGTACTTTTGCGACCCGATACGGTCTGTCCTGCATGCGGCGGGCAGACCTGCGTACGAATCATAAAAAACTCTTTTACCATGAAACCATACATTGTTTGCCACATGATGCAGTCCATCGACGGGCGTATCGCCTGCGACATGGTGGACAAGATTAGCGGGAACGAATATTACACCGCTTTGGACTCCTTGGCTTGCTCCACCACGGTGGAGGGCAAGGTGACCTTGCAGACCCATGTGACGGGGTTTGAACCCTGTCCGGTCCGGGATGCCGTGCCGGTAGGGCATGAAGAAGTCCATGTGGCGGAGAAAGCCGGAGGTTACGAGGTTTCGGTCGATTCGAAAGGGACCTTGGCTTGGACGGCAAAGAATTGCAAGAGCGGGAAACCCCGCCTCTGTTTGCTCAGTGAAGACACTTCCCAGGCATATCTGGCCCATTTGCGTTCGTTGGGGATGTCCTATATCGCGACCGGGAAAGGCCATGTGGATTTGAATCGGGCCGTGGAACTCCTCAACACCCATTTCGGCGTGGAAAGGATGGCCATCGTGGGCGGAGGGAAAATCAACGGAGGCTTCCTTAGCGCCGGTCTGCTGGACGAAATCAGTATCATGCTGGCATCCGGCATCGATGGCCGCATCGGGCAGCCTGCCTTGTTCGACGGGATTGCAGAGCGGGAAAACTACCTTCCGTTCAAATTGCAGTACATGAAGTCGGAGGTCTTGGAAAACGGGGTGGTCTGGATTCGGTACCGGCCTTTGTTTTAGCTTGCCAGGAGGATTCGAAAGTCTGGTTTTGAATAATCGACCTTCGTTGGGGAATCCCGCCTGAGATACTGATAGATGCCTCTATAGTTCGCTTAGGCGGGCGGTCCGCAAACGGCGCAATCGCTTGTGTCGTTTGCGGACTTCTTGTTTCCAAACCCAATCCCGTCGCAAAGGGGAATCATAGAACAGAAGCAGCAGCAAGAGTAAAAGGCAGGCGTAGATTACCCATCCGTAGACCTGTTTGATGCTGGTTTCCATCATCTTGGGAACAAACTCCCCGAGGAAGGAATCCAAGGGAACGTTCCAGCGGCTCACCGCCGCCCCGTCGACCGCCATCCCGTAACGGGCCATGTTGTCGGTGATGTAGTGGGAGAAACCTTGGGTGTAGAGCGCCGCGCCCAGCACGCTGCCCACCACCATGTGCAACATGTTGAAGACGCTCAAGGCTTGGAAAAAATGCTGGAAACTCATGATCTTTTCCAAGCAGACCATCAAGGTCGCGCTCAGGACCGCATAGGCGAAACTCCGGCAGAAGTTGGGCGCATACAACAAGGACATGGAGATGTCGGCTGAAATCGTGAAGTAATACAGTAGGAGATAGGCGCTCAGGACCGCTAAACCGGCGATGACCAGATGCAGGCAGCGCCATCCTTTCTTGTGGAGCCACCAGTAAGAAAACAAACAGCCTGCCAGTACCCCGGAGAGGGAACACAGTTTCAGCGGCACCGTATCCATGCTGCCGTAGTGCATGACTTCTTCCATGAAAATTTCCTCCAATACATGTTCGGTAGCCAACAATGCTTCCACGACCGCAATCAGGAGCAGGAGGGGAAACAGGTTCCGGTACGTCCACATCCTGGGTTCCAGGAAGGGATGCCGGATATGCAGCATGCGACCGATGCAAAGGAGCAGGGTGATGACGATGACGACCGCCAATTGGCGGATGACGGGGCTGTTCCACCAGTCGTACCAATCCCCGTAGGTCAGGAAATAAGCGATTTCCAACAGGAGGGTCGCCCATAGCAAGGCCCCCAGCCAATCGATACCGTAGAGCGGGAATTTCTTGACGGGCCGGAACGGGCGGGTGCAGATTTGCAGGACGAGCAAGTCGATGAGCATCAGTCCGGCAATGAAAAGGTGCATGTATGCCCATTCGTAATAGTAGACGAAATAGGCCGACAAGATGTTGGCCGCCTGCATGCTCCCTAAGATGATGATATGCAGGAAAGGGAAGAATACCCCGAAATCCCGTTTGGGTGTCATCCAGAGCTGGATGTTGGACATGCACTCGAACGTCCCTTGGATTTTGCAGATGCCTTCGAGGAAGCAAACCGCCCACAGCAAGGGCAGGAAAGTGATATGCGGGGCCGCGAGGTTGCAAAGCAGCACGCCTGTGGCCGCGGCCATCAAGAGGTTCTTGTTGTAAAACCGGAACTTCATCCGGAACAAAAGGGGAAAGTAGATGGCCATGCCCGCCAGATTGGCGTACAGGCACATCTGCAGGTCTTCCCGCATCAAGGCCGTGCTGCCAATCATCGGGTTGAGGCTTCCCAGATAAAGCCCGCCCGACAGTTGGAAACTGACGGCAAAGAAGATATAAATCCAAGGTTGCAGCTTGCGGGGCACGAAGGCGCGGAACATCGGCATCGTGAAAGGCCCGTTCAGGACAGGAGCTCCCATATTTCCAGATTCTTGGACGCAGTTTACCGGGTCCGGTTCAATATTTCACTTTGCATTCCACGTTGAATCCCGCCCGGAGGCGTTTCAATTTTTCCACATCATTGCCATCCAAGTTGATACGGACCGGGATCCGTTGCTCCACCTTGACAAAATTCCCGGTGGCGTTGTCCTGGGGAATCATCGAGAAGGCTGAACCGGTGGCCTCCGAAATGGACTCCACATGGCCGGTATAGGTCACACCTGGCACGGCATCGGCCGTCAAGAGTACTTCGGCTCCTTCTTGGATATGGGGCAGCTGGGTTTCCCGGTAGTTGGCAATGACCCAAAGCTCGCTCTTGTCCACGATGTCCAGCATGTTCTGTCCGGGTTGTACCAATTGGCCTTCATGGATGACCTTGTGGCCTGTCGTCCCGTCGCAAGGCGCCAGGATGACCGTGTAGGAGAGGTTCAGTCCGGCCAATTCCACGGCGGCTTCGGCAAGGCGGACCGCCGCTTGGTTTTGTCCCAGACGGAATGTCTGTTCCTCTTGGGTCAAGGAGGTGGAACGCTTGGCCCGGGTCGCTTGTTCGTAGCGGGCTTGGGCAGCTTCGTAATCGGTCCGGACACGATCGTACTGCTGCCGGGTCACCGCCTCTTCCTCCAACAGCTTCTGGTAACGCTCCAGTTCCCGCTTGGCATTGGCCCATTGCACGCGGGCTTCCTCGATACCGGCATCGCTCACGCTCAGGTTGTTTTCCGTGGTGGCGATGCTGGCCGTGGTGGCTTGCAGTCCTGCCAAGGCGTTCGCCAGATCGGCTTCGGCTTGGGCCAAGCGCAGCTTGAATTCGCTGTCCTCGATTAAAATCAAGGTGTCTCCTTTCTTTATCTCTTGGTATTCATCGAAATAAATTTTCTTGATAAAGCCTTGGATCCGGGTGTTGACCGGCGTGATATGCTGTTTGACTTGGGCGTTGTCGGTGTATTCACCGCCCAAATGGATGAAACGGCTGCAAACATAACAGAGCCCGCCTATCAAAATACATACAACCACGATGTTGTAAATCAGTTTCTTCGTTTTTCTTGTTGTCATTTTGTCCGTTTTTTCCTTTGTTGTCCACGACCGCATCCACTGCCGGGAAGGCGGCAGGGGACAGGATTTGTTTGTCGAACTACCCTGCAAGCATGGAACTCTTACAAAGTGTGGGTTACGTATTTCATTTTGTAGTAATGGAAGATGAGGTTGATGCGGGCGTTGACCAGACCGAGGTCGGCGCTCAGCTTGGTGTTGCTGGCATCGAGCATGTCGGTCAGCAAGGCCAGTTCGTTCTGGTAGCGGTTGCGGATGACGGTGAAATTCTCGTCGGCCAGTTCCACGTTCTTTTCCTGGGTCCGCAGTTCGGAAAAGGCGGTCAGGAGGTTGACGTAATTTTCTTGCACCGCGTTATGGGTTTGTTCCTGCGCTAGTTCGTAGCTTTCCTGGGCTTGCCGGGCTTGGAGTTTCGCCTTGGCGATGTTGCGGTTGTTTTTGTAGAGCGAGGAAATGTCGTAGTTGATGCCGATTCCTACGTACCAGTAGTTGAAATTGTTGTTCAAAACGGGGACCTCGATGGTGACGGGGCCGTCCAAGTGGTCGGCAGCCACGATGGAAATCCGAGGAAGGCTTCCGGCGCGTTGCAACTTCACATTCTGCTCGCTGGCTTGCATGCCGGTCTGCGCTCGTTGCAAATCGAGATTGTTTTGCCGGACCGCCTCCTGCCATTGTTCCTGCTCCCATGCCGGGATGCTTTCCGCCAGGATGGCCGTATCGGGGTGGATGCGGGTTCCTTCGGGCAGATGAAGAAGGGTCACCAGCTTGTAATTCATGATTTTGCAGGCATCTTCCACTCGGATGCTCTGTAATTGGAGCATTTCGCGTTGCAGTTCGTAGCGGGTGATGTCGTTTTTCAAGGCCGTGCCCTGTTCCAGACGAGCCTGCATGTTGGCGATGAGCTGTCCGGTGAGTTCGAGGTTCTTTTGCAAGACCTTCTTTTGGTTCCCAAGTTTGTAGAGTTCCAAGTAATAGGAAAGGAGCAGGAACCTGACTTCCTGGCGGTTCTTTTGCCAATCCAGTTCCGAAGCCCGGGCCTCGATGCGGGCCAGTTCGATTTGGCTGTTGACGGAACCTCCGGCATACAAGGTCTGTTGGAGTTCCAAGGAAAAGTTGTTCCCGAAAGGAGGCATGTCCACGGTGGCGGCATGACGGAAATTCCGGTCCCAAATGACGCCTGGTCCCCAATAACTGGCGGAAACCGAGGCGTTGAGTTCCGGAAGACGTTGGGACTTCGCCGCTTTGACCTCCATGTCGGCGGCTTCTTTCCCGGTTTGGAAAACTTGGATGCTTTTGCTGTTTTCATCGGCCAGGCGGAACATCTCCTCGATGCCCAGCAGCCGGTCTTGGGCGTGCAGGCAGGGGAAAAGGGGCATGCTCCACGCAAGGACAAAAAACGGCACGACGAACCTTTGCTTTTTGCTCATGGCATTTGGTGCTTGAAAAAAGAATGTCGGGGGAACCATGCCACCTTTGGATCATGGTTTCCTGATGCTTAAACGGGAATGTTTGAGAAGAAAGAGGCGAGAGGTGCGTTATCGCGCCCGGTGATTCACGACAAAAATATTTTCACGGTGTCCATGAACTCGTCACGCTCAGTTCTCCGCCTCGTCCATGCCAAGTTTGTCGGGCATGGAGAAAGGTTCAGATTAATGCCACGGCTCCCCACGAAATGAAATCATGGATTTTGTTGATGTAGGTGATGGGAGCAATCGTCAATCGGTACATAATATTCATCCTTAGCTCTTTACCCTGGATAGAGAATGGGGAAAGCAGCTGGAAACGGCGGCAAAAGTAGGAAAAAACTCTGAATAGGCGGATACCGGATTCCCTGCCACGAACCTTCTGCGGCTTTGCCTCCTTTTATGCGTCTTTTGATAAAATAATGTGATAATAAGTTGATTGTAAGGTGGCTGTCTCACATCCAGCGTTTCCGTTTAGCATAGAAAATGAAACCGATGATGAAGGCGACCATGAGGGCCAGGATAATCCAGAACACATAAGGCTCGTCCTGGAACGGAAGCCCCACGTTCATCCCGTAAACCCCCGTGATAAAGGTCAGAGGCAGGAAGAGGGTGGAAATGAACGTCATGATTTTCATCACTTCGTTGATGCGGTTGGTCTGCATCGAGTCGAAGGTTTTGGAAAGACCCTCGATCAATTCCCCGTTGTCTTCCACCATGTCCCACATCTTCTGGTAATAGTCGAGGATGTTGCCCCAGTAGTCTTCCATGAAGTCCCCGTCTTTGGAAAAACCCCGGATGTCGCCCGATTCGAATTTGTGGAACAGGCGGAGCTGGGGTTTGAAAATGGTGTTCAACAAGATGATGTTCCTCCGGGCGATTGAAATCCGTTCAATCGTGATGTCGGCGCGTTTGTTGAAAAGTTCCCGGTTGATGGTCTCGATGGTGGCGCCCACACGCAGCAGGAGCGAATAGGAATCCACCATGAGGCGGTTCAGAATCGTGTATAACAGGGCATCGGAGCTGGATTTGACGAAATCATCCACATTTTCAGGCCGTTTTTCGGTTTGGTCGAAAAAGGTCTTGAGCATCCATTGCGATTGGGTGATGGTGATGATGTAGTCTTCGCCCCAGAAAATCTTGGCTTCCCTGACCCGCAATGTCTTGCCTTGCTTGTCGAAGCCGGGGAAATGCAGGATCAAGAAGTTGTAATCGTCGTAGATGTCGAGCTTGGGACGCTGGTTGGTACTCCGGCAGTCTTCAATGTCCAAAGGGTGGAAATGGAAGTTGTCTTCCAGGAACTCCAAATCTTCCTCACTGGGATTCTGTATGTGGTGCCATTTCAAGGCCCCGAAATCAATGGTTTCAATCATGGATTCTCCCTTTGGATGTTTAATCGACTACATGCCGGTATCGTTTTTTATTGGATTTGGCTTTTGGCGGGAACGCAAGACAACCCCCATGCCGAAAGCACCGCAAAGGTAGGAAGAATTCGCGAAAAGGGGGAGAAAACCTTTGAAATTCGGAGCCGGTTTGAAGCCCGGTCGGTCTTTATTCCCGGTTCTTCGCCCAAAAAGCCAAGGCGTCTTCCACCCAGCCTTCCGCCACCGTCCCCGTGCCGATGCCGAAGCCGTGCGAAAGGCCCTCGTAGGCATGGAACTCGGTGGGGATGCCGAGCGCCGAGAGTTGTTGCAGGCGTCTCTGCATGCTTTGCCAAGGAGCGATGCCGTCGCGGGTTCCCACGCAGGCAAAGGTGGGAGCATCGTAGGGGGAAACCGTGCTGTAACTTGTGTATTGCATGATGACAGCCGCCGCCTGCGGCAAATCCGTGCGTCCGCTCAGTTGGCTAAGATAAGCGCTGTTTCCCAAGACGGCCGCCATGCGGGCACCAGCCGAACCGCCCCAGAGCGAGTAATTTTCCGCTTCCACGCCCAGCTCCTCCGCATGGTCGTGAATCCAGGCAAGGGCCCGGGCCAAGTCTTCGTAGGGAGCATAGGGGCGGTAAATCAAGGCGAAGGCATTGCAGCCGCTACGAGCGATTTCAAGCGAATGCGGGAAACTGTCGTGCATGGCTCCCACATAGGCGAACGCCCCGCCGGCATTGGTCACGGCAAAAGGCGCACCTTTTTCGCCTCGGAAAAAGAACAAACCCGTGTCGGCTTTCGAAGAATCGGCCTCGATTTCGTTATCGGAGTAAAAACGGTAGAAGATTTGCCGCCCCCTTGTCGCCTCGCCGCGCAAGTAGTTGAGAATCTCCACCGTCTTTTCCACATGGAGGTTCGTATAAAAGATGTAGACCGAGGAAGTGCTGGCTTGGGCAAGCGTCATCGTTTCCGGTACCGGGCGGTCCACCGGGAACAGCAGACGTCCGAAATCGCCGAAAGCAGCATCGTGTATCACTTCGCCCACGGTACTTCGGGCCGTGAAATAAGGTTCCGTGGCGGTATTGTTGTCCGCCGTGCAGGAGGTGCTCAGCACAAAAGCGGCCAACAAGGGTCTCATTTTCATGTGTATCGGGTTTTAAGGCGTTTTTGGAACGCGGAATGTAAAAGTAGAGGCTTTCCCCAGAAGCGGCATAACATGGATTACAGGTATTAACACCTATATTTCCTTGTTTTATTTTCGTTTCGCCTTTTTGTTCCGAACCCGTTTTCCGGGGTTGGGGGCCTTGGAAACACTCCGGAGCGGGATAGGCTGGTTTGATCCGAGGGGAAAAGGATACGGGGAAGGGCGGGGGCTTGCGGAATTTCAAAACACTTTCTTACCTTTGCAAGTTTCCGGCTTTTGATAGCGGGGTGAGCCCGGAACCGGGTACTTGCCTCTCCGGTTTGCCGCCTCGGGCGTGGAGCCGGACGGGAGTGTAAACATTCGTAAAACCTTACAAAGAATGAAAATAAAATTAGACAGGGTGGAAGAGGCCATCCAGGATTTCAAGGAAGGCAAATTCCTGATTGTGGTGGATGACGAAGACCGCGAGAACGAAGGGGATTTGATTATTGCGGCTGAAAAAGTGACGCCGGAGAAAATCAACTTCATGCTGAAACATGCCCGAGGGGTCTTGTGCGCTCCCATCACCATTTCCCGTTGCCAGGAGCTGGAGTTGCCCCACCAAGTGGAGAACAATACTTCCATGTTGGGAACCCCGTTCACCGTGACGATTGACAAGTTGGAGGGGTGTTCCACCGGGGTTTCGGCTTCCGACCGGGCCGCTACGATCCGGGCTTTGGCCGATCCGGACGCGAAACCGGGCGATTTTGGCCGTCCGGGGCATATCAATCCCTTGTATGCCCAGGATTTAGGTGTCTTGCGCCGCGCCGGGCATACGGAAGCTTGCGTGGATTTGGCCCGTTTGGCCGGTCTGTATCCTGCCGCCGCCTTGATGGAAGTGATGAACGACGATGGTTCGATGGCTCGTTTGCCCGAACTCCGGAAAATGGCCGACGAATATGGTATCAAATTGATTTCCATTGCCGATTTGATTGCCTACCGGATTCGTACCGAAAGCTTGGTCAAGGAAGAAGTGGTGGTGAAGCTGCCCACGCATTATGGTAACTTCCAATTGCATGCCTTTACCGAAAACAATAGCGGGACCTTGCATCTGGCCTTGGTGAAAGGGAATTGGGAAAAGGACGAACCGATTTTGGTGCGTGTGCATTCCTGCTGCCTGACCGGGGATGTCTTGGCTTCTTGCCGCTGCGATTGCGGGGAGCAATTGCACGATGCCATGGCGATGGTGGAAAAGGAAGGCAAGGGCATCGTTTTGTACATGAACCAGGAAGGTCGTGGTATCGGCTTGCTCAACAAATTGAAAGCTTACAAGTTACAAGATGAAGGCAAGGATACGGTCGAAGCCAATGTCTTGCTCGGATTCAAGCCCGATGAACGGGATTACGGTATCGGGGCCCAAATCTTGCGCCAGTTGGGTGCCCACAAAATCCGTTTGATTACCAACAATCCTGCCAAACGGGTGGGCTTGCAAAGCTATGGGATTGAAATCATTGAAACCGTTCCGATTATCGAAGCCCCGAACCCCTATGACGAGGCTTATCTGAGGACGAAACAGGAAAAGATGGGGCACGACCTCCATCTGTAAAGCGGTCGTGTCGAAATAAAATTTTCAGGGCACACTTGCGCCAGAATGGGGGATCGGCATTAGGGCCGGGTCTCGAACATGGCAAATTGCCCGTTCTGACACGCCGCCAGCCTTTATTTCGCTGCGCGAGGGCGGAAAAGCGATATGTTTCCTACGTATTTTCAAGTCCTCGCGCAGTTTTCGTATGGCGCTTGGCATAACGTTTTGGAAAAGGTTCTTGCCTCTGAGTGAAAAACGTCCTTGGCGGAGACCGGGCTGGTTCCGCCGCCCCGTTTTTCTCCAGGGAGGCTTTACCGCATGTCGATAAGCATGCAGCCCGGATACTTCTCCTCGGCAAATTCAAAGTCCGATTCCGAAACTTCCGGGTCGATGCGGTATCGGGTCACGGAATAGATATAAAGCTGGCCTTGCGGCAAGTAAAGGATGATGCGGAAAATCCGTGCGTCGCTTTCGTCCAGGTAGAGGCGGATTTTGACGAACTCGGAAGGCGTGACCGGGGTCAGGTCGATGATGTTGCGCATGCTGCCTTCCACGTTTTCCTGTCGGATGTATTTGGCTCGGTAGTATTTCTCGTAGTTCTTGACCAGCAGGAAAGGATTCATGTCGGCCTGCGACTTATCGTAGGTGTAAACGGTGGCTTCCTGCGTGCTGTGGGAGTAGGACCAGATTTCCTTGGCGTTGCAGTAGTATTCTTCTTTTCCCAGGATTAGGCGGTATTTTTCCCCTTGTATCAGCATGGAGCCACGTTGGCAGTTCAAAAAGGCCCTTTGCTCGTCTTCTCCGGTGCAGGCCATGAAATAAGCCTCCAAGGATTTGCAGGAATTCATCCATTTGCGGGTCTTTTCCAAGTATTGGTGTGCCATCGGGTCGTTGGCGCCTTTTTCCGTTTTGGTCGTATTGAGCACGGTTTCCCGGTTTTGGGAATAGGCGGTTTGGCAGCAGAGCAGGCAAGCCAAGAGGAGGCCAAGAATCTGTTTCATCTCGTTTTTCCGGTGTTTTCCAAGGGCATTTGCGACAAGCCTTCGGTGGTGAACTTTAACTTTAAGTTGATTGAATCAAATTTCTTTGATTCAATGTTTTGGGTTGTTGTATTTGATGTTTTGCTTTATTTTGAAGTATTACTATGGATAATCTTCAAAATAAATTATGCCTGAAGTATATAGAAGCGAAATAGCTTGGGAAGGCCGGCACTTAAAGCGACAGGGTCTTGAAGATGACTTCCAAGCTTGCCTGATCCTTGATTTTGACCTCCCGTGTTTTCTTTCCATCGAAGGCTCCCACGACACCTGCGTTCTCCAATTGGTCCATGATGCGCCCGGCGCGGTTGTAACCCAATTTGAACTTGCGTTGCAGCATCGAGGTGGAACCCTGTTGGCTTCCCACCACCAATTCGGCCGCCTCCTTGAACAGGGGATCCCAGTCGTCGGCATCCATGTCCATGCCTTTGCCACCTTCCCCGTTCTCGTCCGGGCATTCGGGCAGCATGAAAGCCGTAGGGTAGCCGCGTTGCGCCCCGATGAATTCCGTGATTCTTTCGATTTCCGGTGTGTCGATGAAGGCGCATTGCAGACGGATCAAGCCTTCCCCGGCCGAAATCAGCATGTCGCCCCGGCCAATCAACTGGTCGGCTCCTCCGGCATCGAGGATGGTCCGGGAGTCGATTTTCTGGCTTACCTTAAAGGCGATACGGGCCGGGAAGTTAGCTTTGATCAAACCCGTGATGACATTGACCGAGGGCCTTTGGGTCGCGATGACCAAATGGATGCCCACGGCGCGGGCCAACTGGGCTAAACGGGCTATCGGAAGTTCCACTTCCTTTCCCGCCGTCATGATCAGGTCGGCGAACTCGTCGATAATCAAGACGATGTAGGGTAGGAAATGGTGGCCTTCTTCCGGGTTCAAACGTCTGGAAATGAATTTTTTGTTGTATTCCTTGAGGTTGCGGGTCCCGGCATCCTTGAGCAATTGGTAGCGATTGTCCATCTCGATGCAGAGCGAGTTGAGGGTACGGACAACCTTGCGGGTATCGGTGATGACTGCTTCCTCGCTGTCGGGCAGTTTGGCCAGGTAATGGCGTTCAATCTTGTTGAACAAGCTGAGTTCCACTTTCTTGGGATCCACCATGACGAATTTGAGTTCGGCAGGGTGCTTGGAGTACAGCAGGGAGGCGATGATGGCATTCAAACCCACCGATTTCCCTTGGCCCGTGGCCCCGGCTACCAAGAGGTGGGGCATTTTGGCCAAGTCAGTGATATAGACTTCGTTCGAGATGGTTTTACCCAAGGCGATAGGCAGGGCCATGTCGTTGTGGATGAATTTTTCGCTGGTCAGCATGTCGCGCATGGGAACCACCTGCTTTTGGCGGTTAGGAACCTCGATGCCGATGGTTCCCTTGCCGGGAATGGGGGCGATGATGCGGATGCCCAAAGCCGAGAGGCTCAGGGCGATATCGTCTTCGAGGTTTTTGATTTTGCTGATTTTCACTCCCGGAGCCGGCACGATTTCGTAGAGGGTGACGGTGGGGCCGATGGTGGCCGATATCTTGCTGATATTGATGCCGTAATTTAGCAGGGTTTCCACGATTCGATTTTTGTTGGCCACCAGCTCTTCCTCCATATCCTGGAGCTTTTGGGACTGGTCGCCGAAATCTTCCAGCAAATCGATGGTCGGGAAGCGGAAATCGGAAAGTTCCAAGCGGGGATCGAATTGGGTGTCGATGCCCAAGTGGTCGCCCTGGCGGACCACTGGATTCCCGGGCCGGGCCACAGGCTCTTGGTTTAACCGCAAGTCTATGATTTCCATACCGTCATCTTCATCGTTTTGACCGGATCCCGTTTCCGGGGCCGGTTCTTCAGGTTCGTGCAAGCTTTCCGACAAAACATGGCTTATCGTGAGTTCCCGGGTCGTGGAAGGAATTGGTGTCGTGGGAACGGGTTTCGTTTGCGGGGAAACGGGTTGCGATTGGAAACATCCGTCGGGTTTGTTTTGAGGCCGGGAATCCGTATCCGTTTCCCGGATACGGGTCGTGAGCATTATCTCTCCCAAGTCGTCATCTTCTTCCTCATATTCGTTGGCTGAAAGGTTCGCGGGGCGCATGGCATCTGCTTGCGGTCCGGGTTCCGGATCCGCCGGGCTTTCGTCCGGAACAGGTCCGGGGACGATGGATTCTTGCCGCCGGTACCGGACAGGCTTGTTTTTTCTCTTGAATTTGAGGAAATTGTAGTTGGCTACCAGATAAGAGGCAAGCAAGAAAACGAGGAGGATGAAAAGCCCGGCTTTCCCGATGAGTCCTTGGAGGTACCGGCTGGTGTGCAGGCCTGCGCTTCCGCCGAAAATGTAATTGGAACCTTGTTGGAAACAACTTCCGAGGAGAATGGAAATCCAAAGAATGCAGAATGCGGATTGGAGCAAAATCCTTTTCCAGCGGAAATGCCGGAGGCACAGGATGTCGAGCCCTCCCAAGATGAGAAGGACCGGGAAGAAGAAAGAGGCAATGCCGAAGCCCTGGTTGATGAAGGCGTAGGCCACGTAAGCGCCCAAGCGTCCGCCCAGGTTCCGCACGTTCCATCCGTAATCGGACCAGATACTGCCTTTTTGCATCTGTTGCACCACGTCGTAGTCAATCCACCAAAAGAAAAAATGGGAAAGGAAGGAGATGACAAGCAAAAGCCCGACGGCCAAGCAAAGGAATCCTCCAATCCGCTTGGCTTTCCGGGTCGGTAGCCCGGCCATGATGCCGGCGATTCTCTGGCTCAGGGGAAGGTCTGGGGCCGGACGGGATACCGAATCCTGTTCCGGTCCGTTTTTCTTGTTTTCTTCCTTTGGGACTGGAGGTTGCGGGGCAAGGTTTTCCTCTCCGGTTTGTTTTTCGGGTTCCAATATGGGTTGAGGCTGCGGTTGTGGCCGTCGTTTGTTTTTTGACATGAAAAAACGATTGATATTCGTTGCCGGAATGGGTCCGGGCTTTGGCAAGGTTTTTAAAATGTTGGTTTCAAGTATTTTTCGCGATTCCGTCTCCTCGCCGGTCGCGAACTTGCAAAGATACATCAAAATTTGGAGCCTTCGGGCGGGGAAATTTTTACAAAAAGTTTGCAGTTGTCAAAAATCGTTGTACATTTGCAGCCTCTTTCGCGGGAGGCAGTTTGGATGCCGACCGAGGAAAGCATGCTTCCTTAGCTCAGCCGGTTAGAGCATCTGACTGTTAATCAGAGGGTCCTAGGTTCAAGTCCTAGAGGGAGCGCAAAAGGGTGGCTGGAAAGGTCGCCTTTTTTATTGGGGTGGGAGGGTTTCCTGCTTTCCCGTTCTTGCAAAGAGAAGCTTCCTTAGCTCAGCCGGTTAGAGCATCTGACTGTTAATCAGAGGGTCCAAGGTTCAAGTCCTTGAGGGAGCGCAAAAAGATGAAGCGGCTTCAGGGCCGCTTTTTTTTATTCGGGCTGAACGTCATTTCCGGTTTATTTTCTTGATTTCCAAGTCGTGTGAAGTTTGGAGCCGTTTCCTATTGGCAGACAATGTCCCGTAAGACTTCTTTCCGCATCTTCCCGTTGATTTCCTTGAGCAAGGCTTCTTTTTGGAACAGGAGGTTTTGGCGGGCCGCCGGGCTGTCGAAACGGGCGAAAATCACGCCTTTGCGGACTTGGATCGAGGTCATGCGGTTTTTCAAGACCTCCGGGACCAAGGATAGGAAAAGGGCTTTGGCTTGTTCTTCGGCAAGGGCGGAGTTCCAACCGTAAGTGGAAGAGGCTTGGCGAAGGACGTCCTGCAAGGAAGGAACATTGCGTTTGTCGTATTCTTTCGGGTGATTCATATGTTTTTTGTTCCGGCCTGCGCTGGGGGAGGACGAGGCCAAGGTTAAAATCTTCTATGTGCCTTGTATTTCGAAGTTCATTCCTCGGTCCTGGGCAAGCCTTGTGTCAACATAGGACCTTGGGTAATATCTTGCGCTGGCCGGTTCAGGCTTCCACTAAGGCCGGAACCGCATCCTCAATCCGGAAAATCCGGTGGCTGACCGCCGTTTTTTGTTCGAAAAGTTCCTGGACCCGGGTTTGATGGGTATCGCTCAGGAAAACTTGGCCAAAATGATCCTGGCCTACCAGCGCCATCAGGCGGCCCACCCGCTCTTTGTCCAATTTGTCGAAAATGTCGTCGAGCAACAAGATAGGGTATTCGCCCCGGATATCGGAAATATATTGCATTTGTGCCAGGCGCAAGGCCAGGAGGTAGGATTTCTGCTGGCCTTGGGAACCGCAGCGGCGTACCGGATAGGAATCGAGCAGCAGTTCCAGGTCGTCCTTGTGGATGCCGGCCGTGGTGTATTGCAGGATTTGGTCTTTCCGGGCCGATTCCCGGAGGCATTCCTCCATGCTCTTGTCGGCCAGTTGGGAACGGTAAACCAGACTGGCTTCTTCGGCGCTACCGGCAATCTGCCGGTAATACGCTTGGAAGACGGGAATGAACGAATCGATGAATTTCCGTCTTTCCCCGTACAGCAGGGGGGCGTATTGGCAGAGCTGGGCATCGTAGACTTCCAAAAGGGAAAGGTCTATATTGTCCTGTTTGAGCAGGCGGTTCCGTTGTTCCAAGGCCTTGTTGTACAGGATCAGGTTCTCCAAATAGGGATGGTTCGACTGGGAAATGACCGTGTCGAAGAACTTGCGGCGCAGTTCGCTGCCTCCGTACACCATTTCCTGGTCTTGGGGGCTGACCATGATAAGCGGGATGCGCCCCAAGTGCTGGGACATCCTTTCGCATTCCTTTTGGTTGAATTTCAGGGATTTCTTTTGTCCTTTTTTAACCACGATGTTCACTTGGGCATCGGAACCGTCCAAGGAATAGAGGCCGTTCAAGGCAAAAAAGTCCTCTCCATGACGGATGTTCTCCCGGTCTCCCGCCCCGAAGTAACTTTTTGAAAACGAGAGATAATGGATGGCATCCAGCAAATTGGTCTTGCCGCTGCCGTTGTTGCCCGTGAAGCAGTTGATTCGGGGGCAGAAATCGAGTTCCAACCCGGCATAGTTCTTGAAATTGGTCAAATACAAGTGTTTCAGATACATGACGAGAACTGCTTGATTCGTTGGGCAACCTCTTCCATCAGCCACATCGGGGTGGAAGTGGCACCGCAGACCCCGATTTTCGCGAAACGTTCCCGTGTCGGTCCGGAACTTCCGCCATTTTCCCCTTTTCCTCCGGATGTTTCCCCGTTTTCGGATGGACCCAGGAAGTCTTCGCGCTGGAGTTCGTCAGCCCGGCTCACAAAGAATGTATGGGCGTTGTATTCCTGGCAAATGGAATAGAGGTATTTCCCGTTGGAACTCTGTTTCCCGCTCACGAACACGATGGCATCCTGGCCCAAGGCGAATTCCTTGAGCTGGCTTGCCCGTTGGCTCATGCTCTTGCAGATGCTGTCCACCGAGCGGAATTCCACTTGGTTCTTTTCGCATTCCACCGCGATATAACGGGCGATTTCGGCATATTGCCCGGCATCCATCGTGGTTTGGGAATAGAGCAGGGTGGGAATGGAGAAGGAGAGTTTTTTCACTTCTTGCAGCGAGCCTACCACAAGGGCGCGGTTTCCGGTCTGACCGTTGAGCCCGATGACCTCGGCGTGTCCGGCTTTGCCGAAAATCAGGACTTGGCCGCCTTTTGCCTGCATCTGTTCGAACCCGTCCTTGATGCGTTGCTGGAGTTTGAGCACGATGGGACAAGTGGCATCGATGAGCCGGATATGGTTTTCCTCGGCAATCCGGTAGGTGGATGGCGGTTCCCCATGCGCCCGGATCAGGACCTTGGCATCCCGGAGTTGCTTGAATCGCTCCATGTCGATGAACTGGAGGCCTGATTTTTCCAAGCGTTGCACTTCCTCGGTGTTGTGGACGATTTCCCCGAGGCAGTACAGGGTTTCGCCGGGGGATGCCAATTGGCGCTCGGCTTCGGCGATGGCGCGTACCACGCCGAAACAGAAGCCGGAATGGGTATCGATGGTGATGGTGGGCATAGTTCCAAAGTTTAAGGGGCTTGCCGGATGCCGGGGCCTTCGGGCATAGGGGCTTCTTGTCCAGATGCTCGGACATTTTGTCGCCCTGTCCTGAAGCCTGCTTGTACGAA
This sequence comes from uncultured Bacteroidales bacterium, assembly GCA_944321885.1. Lineage (GTDB taxonomy): Bacteria > Bacteroidota > Bacteroidia > Bacteroidales > P3 > Pullibacteroides. The sequence continues at coordinate 21,546 of CALUNB010000005.1, forward strand.
CCCCACGGTTCCAAGGTGGGCCGTTCGGCTCGCGGTAAAACCTTGCAAAAATACAAAAGGATGTTTGCTTTTGGCGTTTGATTTCACCGAACCCCCTCCGCCTCAACCGTCCCGAACTTGTTCGAGGAGGGGTGAAGCTCGAATGAACGGGGGGGGATCGGTCTCGGCTATGCTCAAGCAAGGAATGCTTGGCACGGCGCTCGACTTTCGCTATTGTTGGCTGTCGCCGAAGATAGCTTGGTCTCGGCCATGCTCAAGCAAGGAATGCTTGGCACGGCGCTCGACTTTCGCTATCGTTGTACCAACCATTCGGATGCATCTTTGACAACAATTGTATTGCCGTCTTGTTTTATATCCGGATGGTTTTCGTAAGTCAATAGCATTAGGTTGTTGCAGTTGAACATTTTGGCTGCATTGAGCAAGCCTCTGATTTCCCGTTCCTTGGTTTTGGGGTTGGAAATATCATAGCTTACTTGTATCAGCTGGGTCACCCGCCCCCGGTCGGCGACAAGGAAGTCCACTTCCCAGCCGGGCTGCTTGTAATAAAAGACTTCGGAGTAGAATGGGTGGCAGCGGCGGAGCAGTTCTATGCAGACGGCATTTTCCAGTCTCCAGCCAAGGTCCGCCAAAGAAAAGGTTCCGGAGCGTTCGGAAACGAATGCCGGATCCACCACATAAACTTTCTCACCTCGGATGCGTTCCTTGGCTTTGTATGAGAATTTTGGAATCCCCACCAATAAGAAAGCTTCTTTGAGATAAGAGTAGTAGTTTTCTGCGGTATGGTTGGATATTTCAAACAGATTGCCGATGTTTTTTGCCGTGAATTCCTGGGCGAAGTTGTCGGCAAGGTATCCGGCCATCCTGTACAAGGTATCGATGTGACGGATCTTGAACCGTTGGGCTATGTCTTTTCTTATGATAGATTCCAACAGACCGTTTATGTATCCTTTTTTGTTGGTTTCGTCGATGAGTTCGGGAAAGCCGCCTTCTGTCAGGTAGTTGTGCAAGGCGGCTTTGCGGGCGGCTTTGGCTTTGGTGGAAAGCGATTCCAAATCCACTTGTTTCATCCGGCAGTATTCCATAAAAGAGAAAGGGTACAGTTCCACTTTGTTGTGCCGTCCGGTGAGGTGCGTCATCAGTTCGTTGCTCAGTAATTTGGCATTGGAACCGGTCAGGAAAATATGTTTTTGTTCTCGGAGGAGCCTGTTGATGAACAAAGGCCAGGCCTTGATATTCTGGATTTCATCGAAAAAGAATGCTTGGATATCCCCATAGAGGACATAGATCGCTTCCAGCAGGCGGTTCAAGTCTTCTGTTTCCATGAAAGCGAGACGTTCGTCGTCAAAGTTCACGTAAGCGCATGCTATCTTGTTATGCCGGATGAATTGTTCGCAAAGTGTCGATTTTCCACAACGACGGACCCCGATGACTACTTGGGCAAGTTTACTGTTGGCAGATAATAGTTTTTCTTCTTCGCGAGGGCAGAGGCCTTCCAGCTCTTTTACTTGGAATTCTTCGCGTTGGTCGCTTAAAATGGTGAGAAGGGTTTGTGTTTCCATGTCAGTTCTTTTCAATGGAAAATATAGAGAGCGATGAACGCGGCAAGCTTGTTTTCAATTGCCGGAATCTCCATATTTTCAGCGAAGTGTGATCTTGGCTGAGAAGCTTATCCGCCGTTAGGCAAATATACGCAGGAGTCGAGTGCAGAGCCAAGCACTTCCTCGCTTGCGCTGTGATTGCATCGAAAGCAGGCTGCGCCTCAACAGAATCAAGATGGATTTTGCCTTTGTGTTCGGCTTGCACAGCCTTTGTCGTGGTGAACCGTATATCGGTCCGTCAGGGCAAATATACGCAAACTTCCATAAATTTGTTAAAATCGGCTTTCAAACTTCCATATTTTAGATGGAACAAGGGGCTGAACTTCCATAATTGTGCGAGGCTCCATTAATCCCAAATCGGTCATTAGACTCGCCGAGTGTGTTTCCTGTTTTTGAAGAGGGATGCTTTTGTGCATCTTGTTCGCTTCTGTCCGCATCTTGCTCCTCGCTACGCCTCGACGTAGCCCGCTACGCCTTCGGCTAGGCGAGAAGCATGCTGCATGACATAAGCGGACAATCTACCCAAAGTCTAATGACCGATTTGGGTTAATTTGATTGCTACACAGGGTGTGTGGTCAGCGATGAAACGCGCGGTACATCTATCCTTTTTCTCGTAATTGGGTTGCCCGAACGATGAGATGACTCTAAGAACAGAATATCCTAAAACGGATTGGTTCTGATAAAACGGGTAATTGGGAAACAATAAACAGATAAAAGGACAAAAAAATCCCGCCGCGGAATCGCTTCCACGGCGGGACTCTCCAAATCAGCTCTTTTCACGGAGCCGCTATCAAGCGGCAAGTCTTTGAACCAGCCTTACTTGATGTCGATGTGTTTTACGGCAGCAGCTTTTTCTTCGCGCTGGATCTTGGGCAATTCCACCTTCAAGACCCCGTGTTCCACTTGTGCCGAAATCTTGTCCTTGTCCACATCGTCAGGCAAGGTCATCACTTGCTGGAACTTGGAGTAGGAGAATTCGCGGCGCAAATAGCGGCTGTTCTTCTGGTTTTCATCCTTGTTTTCGGACTTTTTCTCCATTTGGATGATCAAGTTGTCGTTTTCGTCCACATGGACTTGGAAATCTTCCTTGGTCATACCCGGGGCAGCCACTTCCAAGCTGTATCCGTTGTCGTGTTCAATCACGTTGATGGCAGGCGAAGTCACATTGGGACGTGGCATCCATTCGCCATCGAAAAGGTCGTTGAAAATGCTGGGCAACCAAGATGAATTTTTTCTTACAGGTAACATGGTTTTAACCTCCTATATTTAAATTAATTTTTCCGTTGGGCGAACCGGGTGAAGTTCCTGCGGGTCGACCTCCTTGGGGATTTCTTCTCCGGCTCTACCGTCTCCCGGATTCTGCATCCGGAAGACACTTCCCCTTTGTGCAATATCCGTGCCAAGCCGGAAAAGGTGTCCGGAGGCACTCCAGAACTTGTTTTTATTTGCAAAATATTGACAATATGGCATTTAGTGTGAATTTTTGACAGACAGGGAACTGACTTTTCGGCATCTTTCCGGCTTCCGCTTCCTCTTCGGGAAGTCGTTCCGTTCCGGTTTGGGTATCGGTTCGATACAGGAAATACCGGGATTCCGGAGTAGGGAACCCGGCGCTTCGGGAAGACGTTCCGTTCCGGTTGAGGCATCGGATTATCATTTTCCTGTCGAACCGGAACACGGTTCCTCCGGGCCTTCCGACGAAAACTTCGGCGAGAAAAAGCCCGGTTCGCCGCAAGCTTTTTTTTACTTTTGCTTTTTCAATACCATGGCATGAAGGCACGGACCAACGACCCGCAGGAAAGCAAGGCGGCCCGGAAACGGGCGGGATTTTTCGATGGCATCACCGGGTACGGATTTTACAACGTATTGAACATACTGCTCTTTGCCCTGATGGCGGAAGTGGCTTATGTCGGGGTCATCTTTTACACGGACGTGCTGAAACGTTGCACCGACGGGGATGCGTTTTCCTTTGTCCTGTTCATTGCCAACCCCCTTTTGTTCATTGCGCTCTGTTTTGCCTTGCTGCGGCTCAACACCGTATTCAACAGCCGCTATTCGGTCACTTATTACAGCTCGTTCCGCATGATGGGCTTTTTCCTGCTCATCGGGATTTCGTTCTGGGCTTACAACTACCTTTTGTACGTGGCAGAGGTCTTCGCCACCGCTTCGGACGAGGGCAGTCCTTTTCTTCCGAGCGAACCTGTCTGGATCCAGCTGACCTTGATCACGCTTCTCCAATTGGTCATCATGTGCTTGATTGTGTTGAACCATACCGCCCGTTACACCATCAAACTCTACAAGGAGGGCGAGGAACTCAAGCAGACCCAGGCAAGGGCCGAAATCAGGGCCTTGCAAACCCAGCTCAACCCGCACTTCCTGTTCAACAGCCTCAATACCTTGGTTTCGGAAATCGATTACGACCCGGAAAGCGCCAAGAAATTCACCATCGACCTGGCCGGGGTGTACCGTTATATCCTTCAAAAACAGGACAAACCTTTGGTACCGGTGTACGAGGAGCTGGGATTCTTGCAGTCGTATGTGAACCTGAACCAGATTAGGGTGGGGGAAAGCCTTCATTACGAATGCGTTTACCCGGACCGGAGCAATCTCGACTTCTTGCAGGAGAAGTACCTGCCTTCGCTTTCCCTCCAGCTCTTGGTAGAAAATGCGCTCAAACACAATGTGGTATCGGCCATCAAGCCGCTCCATATCCGGGTCGGGTTTACCGAGGACTTGGAATATTTATTGGTCTCCAATAACTTGAATCCCAAGAAGAATGTCCATTCCTTGGGAACCGGTTTGAACAACTTGGCCGAACGTTACCGGCTGTTGGCGGACCGGGGAATTTCGGTGGAAAAGACCGAGAACCGTTTCTTGGTCAAGCTGCCGATGTTGGATTTGGATTGATTGGCAATAGCAAAAAAAATATGGATACGAAAAAAGACAACTTGGTCCGAGTGGCCATCGTGGAAGACGAGTTGCCTGCAGCCCGTCTGTTGAAAAGCATGATTCTTTCGTTGCGTCCGGATTGGGAGGTGACCCATATCGGAGGAAGCAACGAGGAGGCTTTGGCTTGGTTCAAGGCGAATCCGGTCCAGCCCGACATCTTGTTTCTCGATATCGAGCTCAGCGATGGCGTGTCGTTCGAGTTCTTGGAGGAAGTAAGGCCCCAGAGCATGATTGTGTTCACCACGGCCTATGACGAATACGCGGTCCGGGCTTTCTCGGTGGACAGCATCGACTACTTGCTCAAACCCATCGAAATCGATCGTTTGCGTTTGGCCATCGAGAAGTTCGAGAAGCGGACAGCGGCTTATTTCCGCCAAATCAACGAGAAAAGCGATTGGAAGGAATTTCCCGAAAGGATTAACAGCCAAGGGAAAATGTACCGGAGCCGTTTCTTGATGCAGCGCGGCAACCAAATGGAAGTCCTGTTGGTGGAAGATGTGGCTTACTTCTTCAGCGAGAACAAGATAACCTATGCCCAGACCTTCAAGCAAGGCTCGATGGTGGTGGACTATTCCTTGGACCGCTTGGGTGAGGAGTTGGACCCTGCCCTCTTTTTCCGTGCCACCCGCCAGATTTTGCTTTGCAGCCGTGCCGTGAACAAGATAGAGAATTATTTCCAGGGCAAGGTTTCCGTGAGCCTGGTTCCGGCCTTCAAGGACCAGGTGCTGGTCAGCAAGGAAAAGGCTGAAAGTTTCAAACGCTGGTTGAATTATTAGAACTCGTTTCATGGACCGACATAGGCACGCATGGGCAGGATTTCTGGCCTTGCTTCCGGGAATCGCGTTGCCGGCTTCTTCTTCCGTTTTTTCCGGGTCTGGCCCGGCGGCAGGCGAGGAATTCCGGCTTTGCACGAAGCCTGCATCCCCGCAGGCCGGGAGGGTTTTCTTTGCTTGGGAAAACATGGAGGACAAGGATGCTTCGGACAGGTTTCCGGTGGTTTCCGATTCTGCCCGGGATTTTTGGGCGGGACCCGATATCCCCGCTTTCGAAGCCGGGCGTTTCCAGGCCCGGGAAGGGCGTCTGCGCCACGATGTGTCGACGCTGGCCAATGATGGCATGGAAGGCCGTTTTACCGGTTCTCCCCAAGACAGCTTGGCTGCCATGTATATTGCCAAAGAATTCATGTCCAACGGTTTGAGACCACTTTTCCCGATAGCGCCCCGTTATGATACGGTCTCTCCCGGCAAGACACCGGGCGACTATGGGCAGGCTTACCGTTTCCATGCCCGTTGGGATGAAGAGGTGCGCAGCCGCAACGTGGTCGGCGTGGTGCCTGGTACGGACTCCTTGTCGAGGCACCGTTATATCGTTGTCGGAGCCCATTTCGATCATTTGGGTTGGGGCGACAAAGGCGGCAATTCCCGTTTAGGAGGCGAGCGGGCTATCCACAATGGTGCGGATGACAATGCCAGCGGGGTCGCCATGCTGTTGGAATTGGCTCGTTACTACGCGCAGTATCCCTTGCCAAAGACCTTGGTTTTCGTGGCCTTTAGTGGCGAGGAGGTGGGATTGTGCGGTTCGCAGGCGTTTTTGGAGCAATTCCCTTTTCCCCTGAGGCTTGTCGATGCCATGTTCAATATGGACATGCTGGGCAATTTGCAGGACAATACCTTTTGTATTTGCGGGACGGGAACCAGCAAAGAGGCGGAGTCCATGGTCCGGGCAGCGGCGAAACGGACCGGTTTGGAATTGACCACCTATCCTGACGGCCACGGGCCTTCGGATCATGCCGTTTTCTACGACCGCAAGATTCCGGTCTTCTTTTTCAGCACGCCGCCAAGGTCTACCTACCATACGCCCGCCGATGACCCGGAAACTTTGGATTACGAAGGGATGGTGCGTCTGTCGCCGGTCATCGGGGATTTGTTGGAACAGGTTGCCGGGATGGAAGCCTTGCATTTCACGTCTTCGGGAAAACCGAAACGGAAAATGATGGGCATGGGGCAGTTCAAGGCTACTTTGGGCTTGATGCCGGATATCAACAATACGGACCGCCGGGGTCTGCGTACGATGATCGTGGTGGAAGGAAAACCGGCGCATAATGCGGGAATCCGCAGCGGGGATGTGCTTTTGCGTGTGGACGGGAAACGGGTACATTCTTTGGACGATTACATGGAAGTGCTTAAAACCTTGTCTTTTGGAGAGCAAATCCGGGTCCATTTCATTTCGAAGGAAACCGGACGGAAGTTGTGGGTGACGGTGAACCTGACTTCCGTGGCGGAACGTGGCAGGAAATAGGGAGGTGATGTCGGGAATGCGGTAGTCTCCTGGAAGTGTTTTCTGGAACCTATTTTGGGATTGCCTTGGAAACCAAGGCGGTTTCTTGTACACTTTGGCACTTTAAACGAAAAACGATGAAAAAGTCTTGGATGATATTGATTTCGGTGGTGTTGACCTTGTTCTTCGCGGCATTCCAACGCATGACCGGGCCTACGCATCCGGAAGACGGTTTTGTGGAAACCGAAGGGAAACGGATCGCTTTTTCCTTGCCTCGGAGCGGTACGGTGGGCGAGGATACCCGGGTTGCCATTCCAGTCCGTTTTCCGGGACAGGTCGAGGATACCATCCGGACATCCTCGGATACAAGGCACGGCAGTTTGCCGGTTCCGGGAGCGTCATGCAGGGAAGGGGCCGATGCCCAAGCGAGCTTGTACTACCGTCATTACCCCTTGCTGGACACTGAGGGATGGGTGGAAATCCCGATGCGGCAGGAAAATGGTTATTGGGTCGCCTTTTTGCCGAGCCAGCCGATGGCGGGGAAATTGGCCTATTATGTGGAAGCCGAAGGGACGGCCTATCACCAGGAGGCTCCTTTGGTCATCCGGTACAAGGGTTCTGTTCCGGCAGGTGTCTTGGTGCCGCATATCCTATTGATGTTCCTAGCCATGTTCTTTGCCGTGATGGCCGGTCTGGCGGCGGTGCTCGGCAATCCCCTTTACCGGAGATACAGTGTCATTACCTTGGCATGCTTGGTTTTGGGCGGCTTTGTGTTCGGCTGTTTGGTCCAGAAACACGCTTTCGATGTTTATTGGTCGGGATTCCCGATGGGCGGGGATTTGACCGACAACAAGACATTGATTGCCGTCCTGGCATTCTTTGTTGCGGTTTTGGTTCAGTTTTGGCCGAAAAAGAAGCCTGCTTCCGGCAAAGCGGTTGCGGAGGATGCCGGTCAGGGTGGCGTTCCCGCTGCCCGTTCCGGGGCTCGTTGGGTCGTCCTTGCGGCCACCCTTGTCATGCTGGGCGTTTTCAGCGTGCCGCATAGCGCCAATGGATCCGAGCTGGACCGCACGACAGGAGAAATAGTCAGCGGGGAATAAGTTTTTAAACAGCTTCTAATAAAATTTCCCGAGACATCTTCAGCCGAAGCCGGATTGCCGTTATGGCATACCGCCTGAAGGTCATGGTTTGGGGCATTTTTGACATTTTTGACATCGGGCGGCTTCCCGCCTTTTCTGAAAATTCAAAACAGTTTGCTAAATTTGCAATTTGTTTGTTCCGGCCTGCCGAAGCAGGCAAGAAATAATCCAAATTCACGAAAATCATGTTTGAAAGTCTATCCGACAAACTCGACAGGGCCTTCAAAGTTCTCAAGGGACAAGGGAAAATTACCGAAATCAATGTGGCGGAAACCTTGAAAGAGGTCCGCAAGGCCCTTTTGGATGCGGATGTCAACTATAAGATAGCCAAGCAATTTACAGATTCTGTCAAGGAAAAGGCCTTGGGTCAGGACGTGCTGACCGCCGTTTCGCCCAGCCAGATGATGGTCAAGCTGGTCCACGATGAACTGACCGAGTTGATGGGAAGCCAGGCATCCGAGCTCAATTTGCAAATTAACCCGACCATTATCTTGATGGCTGGCTTGCAAGGTTCCGGAAAAACGACCCATTCGGCCAAGCTGGCTTATTTCCTCAAGAACAAGAAGAACAAGAAACCGCTTCTGGTGGCTGCCGATGTTTACCGGCCCGCCGCCATCGATCAATTGGAGACTCTCGGGCAGCAAATCGGCGTGCCGGTCTTTTCCCAGCGGGAAGAGAAGGACCCGGTCAAGATTGCCCGTCAAGCCGTCAAACATGCCAAGGAAAACGCCTTCAATGTGGTGATTGTGGATACGGCAGGGCGTTTGGCCGTGGACGAGGACATGATGCGCGAAATCGGCAACATCAAGGATGAAATCAAGCCTCAGGAAACCTTGTTCGTGGTGGATGCGATGACGGGGCAGGACGCGGTCAACACGGCCAAGGCCTTTTATGAAAAACTGCATTACGAAGGGGTTATCCTGACCAAGCTCGACGGGGATACCCGGGGCGGTGCCGCCTTGACCATCCGTTCGGTGGTCCAAGTCCCCATCAAGTTCGTGGGGGTGGGCGAGAAAATGGATGCGCTCGACATCTTTTATCCTTCCCGCATGGCCGACCGGATTTTGGGCATGGGGGATATCGTTTCGTTGGTAGAACGCGCCCAGGCCCAGTACGACGAGGAAGAAGCCCGCAAGCTGCAAAAGAAAATCAAAACCAACAGCTTCGATTTCAACGATTTCTATAGCCAAATCCAGCAAATCAAGAAGATGGGGAGCATGAAAGATTTGATGGGCATGATTCCCGGCATGGGCAAGGCTTTGAAGGACGTGGAAATCAAGGACGATGCCTTCAAGCCGGTGGAAGCCATGATCCAGTCGATGACCCCTTACGAGAGGGCCAATCCCCAGGTCCTGGACGCAAGCCGGAGAAGGCGGATTGCCGCCGGGAGCGGGACTTCGATTGCCGAGGTGAACAAGATCATCAAGCAGTTGGAAGAAACCAAGAAGATGATGAAAGCGGTTTCGAAGCCGGGTATGATGCAGGCCATGAAGAACATGCGGCGGAAAGGCCACCGCTAAGACAAGGGTGCGGCAGGAGGAGGGTGCGGTTTGTCGGTTCCCCGGAGCAAACCCGGGCCAAGGCACCTTCCGGAGCCACGAAGAATAAAAGAGGGTGTATCAAAATAGGGATTTGAAATAAATCTCAGGCGGTGTGTCAGAGTGAGTAAGATGCAAGGCGCTGAGAGCGAGAACGAAGGAGCGTACTTAGGTACGTGACTGAGTTCGAGACTCGATAGCAACGAAGCAGATTGCTCATTATGACACACCGCCTTAAAAAAGTAGATAGGATGCAAATCATAGACGGAAAAACAATCAGTGCGGAAATCAAGAAAGAAATAGCCGCGGAAGTGGCCGGTCTGATAGACAAAGGCCAAAGGGCTCCCCACATGGCCGCGATTTTGGTCGGGCATGACGGAGCCAGCGAAACTTATGTGGCCAGCAAGGAAAAAAATTGCCATTCGGTGGGCATGACCTCTTCGGTCTATCGTTACGAAGAGAACATTTCCGAGCAAGCCTTGCTGGAAGTGATTTCCTTTTTGAACGGGGACCCGGAAGTGGACGGCTTCATTGTGCAGCTGCCTTTGCCCAAGCACATGAATGTGGATAGGATTATCGCCGCCATCGACCCCGACAAGGACATAGACGGTTTCCACCCGATGAACATGGGGCGTCTGGTCCTGGGTGAAGATACATTCATCCCGGCTACACCTTACGGTATCATGGAACTTCTCAAACGTTCGGGCATTGAAACGGTGGGCAAGGAATGCGTGGTTTTGGGCCGGAGCAATATCGTCGGGACCCCGATGGCTTTGCTGATGAGCCGTAACAACGAACATGCCAATGCCACGGTGACGCTTTGCCATAGCAAAACCAGGAACCTGGCCGAAGTGACCCGCCGGGCCGACATCTTGGTGGCGGCCATCGGCAAACCGGGCTTCGTGAAAGCCGACATGGTCAAGGAAGGTGCCGTGGTGGTGGACGTGGGCATCCACCGGATTGAAGACACTTCCAAGCAGAGCGGTTTCCGTTTGATCGGGGATGTGGATTACGAGGAAGTCGCTCCCAAATGCAGCGCCATTACCCCGGTTCCGGGGGGGGTGGGACCGATGACGATTGCCGCCTTGCTCGTGAACACGATGAAGGCCTACCGGAAGAACATTGCCAAGGAAAAGCGATAAGCCAAGGGAAAACGAAAAAAAGTTGAGATGACACTGATAAAATCAATATCCGGAATAAGGGGAACCTTGGGCGGAAAGTCCGGGGAAGGGCTTTCCCCTCTTGATATCGTGAAATTTTCCTGTGCTTTTGCCAGCTTCTTGCAGCAAAGGCACCAAGACCGGCTGGGCGGGAAACCTTTGCGCATGGTCGTGGGCCGGGATGGCCGCATATCCGGTCCGATGGTGGACAGCCTGGTCCAAGGTAGTTTGACAGGCATGGGCGTGGAAGTGGTCGAAGTGGGGCTGTCCACGACCCCGACGGTGGAAATGGCTGTCAAGAAACACCAGGCCCAAGGGGGAATCATCATCACGGCCAGCCATAATCCCATGCAATGGAACGCCTTGAAGCTCCTTAACGAGGAAGGGGAGTTCATCAATGCGGCGGAAGGGGCCGAAGTCATCGCGCTTTCGGAATCTTTGGATTTCGATTTCGCCCCGGTGGAGAGATTAGGTTCGATTTCCGAAGACAAAAATGCTTTGGAGTACCATATCGATGAAATCCTGAAATTGTCCTTGGTTGACGTGGACGCCATCCGGAATGCCGGTTTGCGTGTGGTGGTGGACGGTATCAATTCCACGGGCGGTATTGCGGTTCCGTCCTTGCTCAAGGTTTTGGGCGTGGAATGCCAAGCCATCAATGCCGAGCCGACGGGGCATTTCGCCCATAATCCTGAACCCCTGCCTTCGCATTTGACGGAACTTTCTTCCAAAGTGGCGGAAGGCGGGTTCGACATGGGCATTTCGGTGGACCCGGATGTGGACCGTCTGGCCTTTGTCTGCGAGGACGGCAGTATGTTCGGGGAAGAATACACGCTGGTAGCGGTAGCCGATTATGTGCTGGGCCGTCAACCCGGGGTCGCGGTTTCCAACCTCTCGTCTTCGAGGGCTTTGCGGGATGTGGCCGAAAGCCATGGCGGCAGTTATTTCCCGGCAGCCGTGGGCGAGGTGAATGTGGTGGCCAAAATGAAGGAAACCCAGGCCGTGATCGGAGGGGAAGGCAATGGAGGTGTCATTTATCCTCCTTTGCATTACGGGCGGGACGCCTTGGTAGGTATCGCTCTCTTCCTGAGTTGTTTCGCCAAAGAACGTCTCCAGAATCCCGCTTTTTCCATGACTTCTTTCCGGAAAACATTCCCAGCTTATTCGATTTCCAAGAACCGTATCGATCTGGTGCCAGGTACGGACGTGGATGCGATTCTCGCAGGATTGAAGACCAAATATGCCGGAGAGCGAATCAACGAGGAGGATGGAATCCGTATCGATTTCGAACGTTCCATGGAATGGGTGCAGATACGCAGATCCAATACCGAACCCATCATGAGGGTGTATGCCGAAAGCCGCACGGAAGAATCGGCCAATGCATTGGGAATGAAATTGGTGGATGAGATAAAAAGCATGATGTGTTAGTTTGGGGACCTGTCCGACGGAGGGAAAAATACAGACACCATATGAAAACAATCAAAAACACCAACTTCAAGGGAAAGAAAGTCTTGGTTCGCTGCGATTTCAATGTTCCGGTGAAAGAAGGGCGGATCACGGACGACACCCGTATCCGGGAAAGTCTTCCCACGATTGAGAAACTTCTATCCGATGGCGCCGCCGTGATTCTGATGTCCCATTTGGGACGCCCTTCGGGAACGGGATTCGAGGCGGAGTTCAGTTTGGCGCCCGTAGCGGCCCGTTTGGGCGAATTGCTGGGCAAGCCGGTCCGTTTTACCAACGATGTGTTCACCGAAGTGACGGTTTCCCTTTCGCGGGATTTGCAGGCGGGGGAAGTCCTTCTGTTGGAAAACCTGCGTTTCATCAAGGGTGAAACCAAGGGAGACGAGGCTTTCGCTTCCTATCTGGCTTCGTTGGGGAACGTGTATGTGAACGATGCTTTCGGTACGGCGCACCGCGCCCATGCCTCCACAGCCATCATCGCCAAGTTCTTCCCGGACGACAAGTATTTCGGGTTCCTGATGGCCCATGAGATTTCCAATTTGGAAAAGCTTCTGCATTCGGCGGAACATCCGTATACCGCTGTCATCGGAGGTTCCAAGGTTTCGAGCAAGATCGATGTACTCAAGAACCTTTCCGACAAAGTGGATGCTCTGTTGGTCGGAGGTGGAATGGCTTTCACTTTTGTCAAGGCCATGGGCGGAAAGGTCGGCAATTCCTTGGTGGAAGAAGACAAGCTCGACCTGGCCAAGGAAATCCTGGCGGATTTCGGGAAAAAAGGAGTCAAACTCTTGTTGCCCAAAGATAGTTTGTGCGCCAATCGTTTTGACAACGAAGCGGAACGCAAGGTGTTCCCGACCATGGAAATTCCCGATGGATGGATGGGCATGGACATAGGTCCGGAAGCCGTGGCGGAGTTCGAGGCGGTCTTGAACACTTCGCGTTCGGTGCTTTGGAATGGTCCCTTGGGCGTTTTCGAGATGCCGAACTTCAGTGAAGGAACCTTGCAAATCGGACGTTGCTTGGGCAAAGTGACCGAAAACGGCGGTTATACGGCGGTGGGCGGTGGAGATTCGGTGGCAGCCGTGAACCGTTTGGGTCTGGCCAAAGGTCTGTCGTATGTTTCCACGGGAGGAGGGGCGATGCTGGAATATCTGGAAGGCAAAACCTTGCCCGGTGTGGCCGCGATAGAAGACTAAGGACAGACATTCTGTTGTGCTGATGATGAGAAGAACACGGATTATTTTAGGGCTCACCTTGTTTTGGGGCTTGCTTCCGCCGCTTTGGTTGACGGGACATCCCCGGGACAAGGTGTCCTCTTTTCATGCTGTTCCGGAACCGGAAGATTTTTTCCCCCGTTTTCAGGGAAACGGTTCCGTCCCGCCTGCCTGTCCTTGGGATAGGGTGCTGACCGGGGCGGATCAGCCAGGACTTTACTTGCCTTTGTTGCAAGGAAAGCGGGTCGGGGTCGTGGCCAACCATACTTCGGTTGTCCGGCGGGCATGTCTGGAGGGGACTGCGGAAAATTTGCCGGGGAACCGGGAGGCCTTGTTCCGTCCTTTGCCCGGGACAGCCGATACCGGGTTTTATGTCCATCTTGTCGATTTCTTGCTGGATTCGGGAATCCAAGTCCGGAAAGTCTTTTCTCCTGAACATGGTTTCCGGGGGCAAGCCGAGGCGGGGGCCAGCGTGGGCAGCCAGACCGATGCGGAAACCGGGCTTCCCTTGGTTTCCCTTTATGGCAAGCACAAGAAGCCAACATCCCAGGATCTTCAAGACGTCGATATCCTGCTTTTTGACTTGCAGGACGTCGGACTTCGTTTCTATACGTACATATCCACCTTGCATTACGTGTTGGAATCCTGTGCCGAAGCCGGAATCCCTGTTGTCGTCCTTGACCGGCCAAACCCCCATGCCGGTTATGTGGACGGACCCGTCCTGGATACGGTTTGTTGCCGCAGTTTCGTGGGCATGCACCCTGTTCCCGTCGTCTACGGCATGACCATCGGTGAATACGCCCGGATGATACAAGGGGAACATTGGCTGCAAGGAGGCATCGAGACTTCCTTGGAAGTGGTGCCGCTCCTGAATTACACCCGGCAGACGGAGTACGTCTTTCCTGTGGCGCCTTCTCCCAATTTGCGAAGCATGAAGGCCATTTATGCCTATCCTTCGCTGTGTTTTTTCGAAGGAACGCCGGTGAGCCTGGGACGAGGCACTTGGCATCCTTTCGAGTGTTTCGGCTTTCCCGCTTCACCCGAAGGGGATTACCGGTTCACACCCGGCCCCATTCCCGGTTTGAGCGAAAATCCTCCTTGCAAGGGGGTGGAGTGTACCGGTTTCCGGATTTCCGACACGATTTTACACCAACTTCCCCGCCAAATCGATTTGGGGTATTTGCAAGAAATGTACCGGGTCTACCCCGACAAATCCCGTTTTTTCACGGCCTTTTTTTCAAAATTGTCCGGGACCCCCGGTTTGGAGGATGATTTGGAGGCGGGACGGACCGAAGCGGAAATCCGTTCCGGATGGCAACCTGCTTTGGAAGAATTTCTTAAAATCCGGGAAAAATATCTGATTTATCGATGATTGTTTTTATTCTTGCTGCAGGGAAAGGAACCCGGTTACGCCCCCTGACCGAGCATTGTCCCAAAGCTTTGGTCCCTTGGCAGGGCAAGCCTTTGCTGGCCTGTTTGCTGGAACGCTTGCAAGCTTACGGCTACCGGCATTTCGTACTCAACCTCCATCATTTTGCGGGAATGCTCCGGGATTACGCGGAAACCTATGCGCGTGGACACGGAATCCGGATTGATTTCTCGGACGAGAGCCCCGGACTCCTGGATACCGGCGGGGCTTTGGTCCATGCTTTGCCCTTGTTGCGGGGAGAAAAGCGGGTCTTGGTCCACAACGTGGATATTTTCAGTGATTTGGATCTTCCCTCTTTTGTCAGGGAAGCGGAAGACCAGGATGCGGATGCCTTGCTGTCGGTTCGCCGGCGCGAAACTTCCCGCCTTTTGTATGCCGACGGGCAAAACCGGCTCCGGGCCTGGAAGAATCTCAAAACCGGACAGGAAAAAGGCGACTTCCGGCAAACGGATCTCCAAGCCTATGCTTTCAGCGGCATCCATGTCTTGAAAACCTCTTTGATCGAGGACTGGAAGCGGGCCTACGGGGAAAACCAGCCCTTTTCGGTCATCGATGCCTATATGGGATCATGCCATGATTCCCGTATCCTTTTGCAGGAACAAAGCCAGGGATACTGGAAGGACATGGGGAAAATCGAGGATTTTGCGCTCAGACCGAAAGGTTGTCGAGACGGCCTCTCTTTTTCATAAAATACATGTATCCCAAAGAAATGAGTAAGAGTCCTACCGAATAGGTCACTTCCGTTCCGAACGCCACCGACACCGGGCAATGCCCGATATGGATGAAAACCCATCCGTAAAGGAAGTAGAGGAACATGTTGGCGAATTCGATAAAGAAACCGGCTTTTGTCCTACCCCGTCCCAAGATCGTGTTGAAGACAATCTGGGCGATACCCATCAGGTAGGTTGCCAGGATGACCACCAAGCTGGGGATGAAGCTTTCGGCAGCCAGGTTGGCGTCCATGGTGAAGATTCCAAGGATTTTTTGGTGGAAAGAAAGGTAGAGGACCACGATAAAGGTGATGCAGAGCGACACCAAGAGGATGCATTTCCAGACCACGGTCCTGATTTCACCGGTCCGGTCTTGACCGCAAAGGAAGGAAGTGAGGGTGGCTGTGGTGGATGCGAAACCCCAAGTAGGGATGAGGAAAAGCACGTACATGCTCCGGGTGATGTTGGCGACCGCCAAGGCATGTTGTCCCAAACCTTCGATAAAGAGGAAGAAAAGGAAATAGTTGGCAAAGGAAAGGAAATATTGGATCATGACCGGGTAGGAGAGACGCAAAAGGCTTCCTATCAGTCCGGGATGGAACGGGAAACGGGTAAAGACCGCATAGGTTTTCCGGATACCGGAAAACCGGGTCAGCACGATATAGCAAAGCAGACCGCAACCTTCGGCAATGACCGAGGCCCAAGCGGCTCCTGCCATTTCCAAGCGGGGGAAGCCCCAAACCCCGAAGACCAAGGCGTAATCGAGCAGGATGTTGACCCCGCCCATGATCAGAGTGGCAATCGAAATGTTGCGGGTCCGGGCGATGCCCACGTAAAACGCGTTGAAAGCCACGCAGGCGAATGCCAAAGGGAAGCCGAAAACCCTGGCATCGAGGTATTCCAGCACGGCATGGGCTGTCTCTTCCGAATTCACCATCAGCCCGATCAGGTTTTCCCCGAAGACCTGCCAGAGACCTAAGCATAAGAAGGCGGTGGCCAGCAAGAAATACAGGCTGTGTTGGAAGATGCGTCCGATGGAGTGGTTTTGACCCTGTCCCAAACGCCGGGCCATCATGATTTGGCTGCCTACGCCGAAACCGAAAGCCACCATGAAAATGACTTGGTAGAAAATGACAGCCAAGGCTGCCGCCCCCAATTGGACTTCGCCGAGATTCCCAAGGAAAATGGTGTCGGCCAAGGAAATGAGGTTTTGGGCCAAGGACCCGAGTATGATGGGGAATGCGATACCGAATATTTTTTTGTAGCTGATTTCCATGATGTCGTCTATTTCTTCCCGTTTTATCGCGGCGGAGTAAAAACGGCTGCAAAAATAACGGAGGGACACTTATCTGCAAAGCTTTTGGATTCAGGATTTTTATTTTACCTTTGCAGTGTTTTTAAGCGTACTTTATAAACACAAACGATATGGCTATTAGCAAATTGGATCAGTTGTTCGACTTGGTGAAGGCGAACGGCAAGAAACGTCTGGTAGCGGCTTACGCGGTGGATGACCACACCGTGACCGCTGTCAGCAAGGCGGTGGACTTGGGAATCGTCGATGCCACATTGGTGGGGGATACCGAGATGATTCAGAAAGTCTGCGAACAGGAACAAATCGACATCAACAAATTCAAGATTGTCCAGGAAAAAGACGACACCAAAGCGGCCCAGATGGCGGTGAAGTTGATCAATGCCGGGGAAGGCGATTTGTTGATGAAAGGTTTGGTCAGCACCGACAAGTACATGCGTGCCATATTGAACAAGGAAAACGGTTTGATGCCCGGTCCCAAAGCCATGTTGACCCATATTGCCTTGTTGCAAAATCCTTTCTACCACAAGCTTTTGGTGGCCAGTGACATTGCTATCATCCCGGCTCCCGACTTGAAGCAGAAGACGACTATTTGCAACTATTTGATTTCCACCGCCCGCAGCATCGGTGTGGAAAAACCGAAAGTAGCTGTTTTGGCCGCCACCGAACAGATGTCGGCTGGCATGCAGGCTTGCGTGGATGCCGCTTTGTTGGCCAAGATGTCGGATCGGGGTCAGATCAAGGGCGGTTATGTGGACGGTCCCTTGGCTTTGGATGTGGCCATCGACAAGGAAGCTTGTGAAATCAAGGGTGTCGGCGGTCCGGTTGCCGGTGATGCCGACTGCTTGCTCTTCCCCAATATCGAATCGGGTAACATCTTCTACAAGATGCACACCAAGTTCTGCAAAGGGGAAGTGGCTGCCATGGTCGTGGGAGCCCGCGTACCTTGCGTTTTGTCTTCGCGTGGCGACACAACCAAGACGAAGTTGAACTCCATTGCATTGGCGGCTCTCTCTTGCAAGAAATAAATCGGATTGCAGGCTTGCCATAACGGGCAGTCTGCCGAGGCGGAGCCTGCGCTCGCCGCGCAGCAGCAAGTGTATGCTCCTTCGGTTTCGCTCTCAGAGCCTTGCATCTTACCCATTTTGAAAGCCTGCAAAAGTGCTATAAGAAGCTGTTTAAAATTTCTTACAATCCTGAAAAGGCTGCATTTTGAGGGACCGGTTTCGGGATTTTGTTTGCCCATCGGGGGCTATTTCGGGTCCAGGTTGAGCGAAGCTCGAAGCCATCCCTCCAAAACCCCTCCTGATGGCCTAAACAAATAAATTTAAACAGCTTCTAAAAATACTGCCCCTGTTTTTTCAGACTTGCTCCCAGGTTTGAAAGAAACAGGGAGGCGGGGAATAGTCGTAGCGGATTATTCTCCGCTTTTTTTTGGGTGGAACGTTTTAAAGATTGCGATTCGTCATGGAAAATTTAGGCATGTTGGCCGTTTCCGTTTTTACCTCTTTGTTCGCTATCGTCAACCCGGTGTCGAGTATTCCGATTTTTTTGGATCTGACATCCACGGCTGACTATCCGACCAAGAAGAGAGTGGCCCGGACCGCCGTGTTGTCGGCTTATGTTATTATTTTGACTTTCATTTTTGTCGGGAAGTCGATTTTCGATTTCCTCGGCATCACGATTCCCGCTTTCCGTATCACGGGGGGCATTTTGTTGTTTTACGTCGGCTTCGAGCTGCTTTCTTCCAAGAAATCCTCGATCCAGAGCAATACCGGGCAGCAGCAAGCCTTCGATGAAGGGGTGGCCATTTCTCCTTTGGCGATTCCCATCCTGGCCGGTCCCGGAACCATCGTAGCGGCCATGAACTACACAGCCGAACAGAGTTTCCTGGGCATGGTCATCATCGTCCTGGTACTTTCGGTGGTCATGCTCATCACCTATGCGGCCTTCCTTTTCAGCGACCGTATTTTCCATTTCCTTGGGAACAATATCATCATGGTCTTGGGCAAGCTGATGGGTTTGATTGTGGCCATCATGGGAACCAATATGGTCATCGAGGGCATCAGGGGCGCCATCGCTGCTTAACGCGCCGGATTTCCGCATCCGTGTCCACGTTGCCATCTCTCCTCCGTTTTATGGAGGGAAGCGAGCGTGACGTTCCTCGACCTTTCCGGTTTCCATCATGGATGGGAACAAGATTCCCTCGTTCCCCAAGTCCGGGAATCTTTTTTCCACCTTCGTTGTGGATAAGTCGTGCATTTCTTTTCCTTGGGGATTCGGATTGCCTACCGGATAATTTCTTATCTTTACCCCTGTTTTTTTCGGGACGAGGTTTCCTTGTCGGAAATATCCCGGAACGACCGTTGACGGATATCTTCCGCAACCCTTGGTCCGTTCGTTTGGAATTTCCTTCCGGCAGGAGAGGCGATGAGTTCCTTGTTCGATGGAGTAGTAGAATATAGCATATTATGGAAAACAAACTGCAAGCGCTGACCGACAAGCTCTACCAAGATGGCTTGAGCAAGGGAAAAGAAGAAGGCGAACGCCTGTTGCAGGAAGCCAAGGCCCAGGCCGCCCGGCTTCTTGACCAAGCCCGTGAAGAGGCCGGCGGGATTGTGGAAAAGGCCCGCAAAGAAGCCGAGGATATCAGGAACAACACCCTTACCGAAATAAAGATTACTTCCAGGCAGATGATTTCGGCCTTGAAGGAAGAGGTGGAGAACACCTTGATGAAGCGTTCCATCGCTCCGGCCCTGCATTCGGCCATGGAACAGGTTGAATTTGTCCAGATGGTCATCCTCAAAGCCATGGAATGCTTCCGGCCCGACCAGCCGGAGGGAGCCGCTTTGGCTTTGCTTTTGCCCGAGGAGTACCGCCAGCGTTACGACAAGTTCCTGGAGGGGCAATTGGGCGCCGACCTGGCTTCCGGCCTCGAAGTGCGTTTCGAAAAGGGCATGAAGGGAGGATTCAAGATTCTCAACAAGGCCGAAGGGTACCAATTGAGTTTTACCGAGGAAGATTTCCTGGCCTTGTTCGAAGAGTACGCCCGGCCCCGGATTAAACAACTGCTTTTCTAAAATCCCCTCCCATGAGCGGTTATTATCCTTACCTGTTGTGCGGGCTTCCGGATTTGAATTTCAACATGAATCTGGAAGGTTTTTCCTATCAGGAGCTTTATGACCAGGTTTTTGAATTGCTTTCCCCAGCGGATCGGAAGCTGGCGGAGCTTTTCTTGTCCTTCCCTATGAACCGGGAAGTGGCGGAAAAGTATTTGGCCCTTCAGGATGACCCGGAGAAACGGGAAGCTTTCTTGGAAGATTGCTCCTGGCCGGATTACCAGAAAGGGCTTTTCCGCCACAATTTGGCCTATTGGCTGTACGGGGACGAGGACGCCCCGGTGGAAAAGATGGAGGAGGAAGAGCTCCGGCTCCGGTTAAAGAAGATGCTGGACGAGGCTTTTTACGCCCGGATGGAAAAATACCGCAACGCTTTTGTCCGGCGTTGGTTCGAGTTCGACTTGGTTTTGAAAAACACCTTGGTCGCTTTTGCGGCCCGCAAGCGGAAACGTGCGGCGGAAAAGGATTTCGTTTCGCCCCGGGGCTTGGGAAACCGGCCGGATGAAAACGAAGCGGAACCGGAGTTGATAAGCTGGATCAAGGAGAACATGCAGCAGGGGGATTTCGGTCTGAAATTGCGGCTTTCCTATGCCGAGGAATTGTTCTCGGCCTTGGAATTGGAAGATGTTTACCTCCGGGAACGCAGGGTGGACCAGTTCCGTTGGAAAATGTTGGACGAAATGCTGTTGGAAAAGGATTTCCAGATGGATGTGGTCTTGGCTTATTTGCAGAAGTTGCAGATTTTGCGGCGTTGGAAGGAAATGGACGCGGAAGCCGGACGGAAATATTTGCAGGAGACCGTTTCGCGTTTGCGGAAAGTGGATTTGGGCGGGGAACCGCCGAAGAAGCATCGAGGATATTGAAGTTGAATCAAATAGAAAACCAGGGACTGGGACCGGGATGCCCGGCGGATTCCCGCAGGGAAAGCTGTAAAAGAGACGGTTTCCAATCTTTGTGTAATAAATAGCTATGGAAAAGACAAAAGGCAAGGTTATCGGTATCGTTTCCAACTTGGTCATGGTGAAGACCGAGGGGCCCGTAGCCCAGAACGAGATTTGTTACATCCGCTTGGACAAGGTGGAGCTGATGGCGGAAGTCATCAAAATCACGGGCGACACAGCCTATGTGCAGGTGTTCGAAAGCACCCGGGGTTTGAAAGTGGGTTGCGAGGTGGTTTTTGAAGGGCAGATGTTGGAAGCCACCTTGGGACCCGGCCTGTTGTCGAGCAATTACGACGGCTTGCAGAACAACCTGGCCACGATGGAAGGCGTTTTCCTGAAACGCGGATGCTACACGGCTCCTTTGGACGATGCCAAGAAGTGGGATTTCACGCCCTTGGCGAAACCAGGGGACAAGGTGAAGGCCGGTCATTGGTTAGGCGAGGTGAAGGAAGGTTGGTTGCCTCACAAAATCATGGTGCCTTTCAAGTTCAAAGGGGAATATACGGTCAAGGAAATAAGTCCGGCCGGCAGTTACACGATCCATGAACGGATGGCGGTCCTGACCGATGCGAAAGGCGAGGACCACGAGGTGACGATGGTCCAGAAGTGGCCGGTGAAAGTGGCTATCAGTTGTTACAAGGAAAAGCCTCGCCCGTTCAAGGTCCTGGAAACCGGAGTACGGGTCATCGATACTTTCAATCCCATTGCCGAAGGGGGAACCGGTTTCATCCCGGGACCGTTCGGTTCGGGAAAGACCGTTTTGCAACATGCCATTTCCAAGCAGGCCAATGTGGACGTGATTCTGATGGCCGCTTGCGGGGAACGGGCCAACGAGGTAGTGGAAATCTTTGCCGAATTCCCGCTTTTGGTCGATCCCCGGACGGGACGGAGCCTGATGGAACGGACCACAATCATTTGCAATACATCCAACATGCCGGTGGCGGCCCGGGAAGCTTCGGTTTATACGGCCATGACTATCGGGGAATACTACCGCTCGATGGGTTTGCGCGTGCTTTTGCTGGCAGACTCCACTTCGCGTTGGGCGCAGGCTTTGCGCGAAATGAGCAACCGTTTGGAAGAATTGCCGGGCCCCGATGCCTTCCCGATGGACTTGCCGGCTATCATTTCCAACTTCTACGCCCGTGCCGGTTTCGTTTATCTCGACAACGGGGCTACGGGCTCCATCACCTTCATCGGGACGGTTTCGCCGGCAGGTGGTAACTTGAAGGAACCGGTGACCGAAGGGACCAAGAAGGCAGCCCGTTGTTTCTACGCCTTGTCCCAATCCCGTGCCGACAGCAAGCGTTACCCGGCCATCGACCCGATTGACAGTTATTCCAAGTATTTGGAATATCCTGAAATCATCGAATCCTTGGACCGCCAGTTAGGCGAAACCTGGGTGCCTCTGGTCAACGAGGGCAAGAATTTCGTCTTGCGCGGCAAGGAGGCTTATGAGCAGATCAACATCTTGGGCGACGACGGGGTTCCGGTATCCTACCACGACCGTTATTGGAAATCGGAATTAATCGACTTTGTGATTTTGCAACAGGATGCGTTCGACAAGACCGACAGCCTCTGCCCGATGGAACGCCAGAAGTACATGTTCGAAAAAGTGATGTCGATTTGCCACAAGGAACGGGAGTTCGACACCTTTACCGAATGCGTGGACTTCTATAAGAAATTGATAAACTTTTTCCGCCAGATGAATTATTGCCAGTTCCAGGATGAAAAATTCAAGTCCTATGAACAGCAGGTGGATGCCTTGGTGGCGGAGCAGGAGGGTTGAAAAACGAGAAAGGAATATGAACAATAAAGCTTTTCAACGGGTTTATACCCATTTGGACGCGGTGACGAAAGCCACGGTGACCGTGAAGGCCCAAGGGGCTTCGAACGATGAATTGGCCATGGTGGGCGACCGTTTGGCCCAAGTGGTGAAAATCGAAGGCGACCGGGTCACTTTGCAGGTTTTCTCCGGGACGGAAGGTCTGGCCACCAATGTGGAGGTGGCTTTCACGGGCCATGTTCCCGGTTTGAAAGTGAGCGAGGACTTGGCCGGACGATTCTTTGACGCCTACGGACACCCGATTGACGGCGGTGCCGAAGTGGAGGGGGAATGGAGGGAAATCGGCGGGCCTTCGGTGAACCCGATGAAACGGAAACAGCCTTCCCAGATTATTCCGACGGGTATCGCCGGGATCGATTTGAACAATACCTTGGTGTCGGGCCAGAAGATTCCTTTCTTTGCCGACCCGGACCAGCCTTACAACCAGGTTATGTGCATGGTGGCTTTGCGTGCCAAGGTGGACAAGATTATCCTGGGAGGCATGGGCTTGACCAACGACGACTACCTTTTCTTCCGGAAGTCTTTCGAGAACGCGGGGGCCTTGGACAAAATCATCTGTTTCGTAAACACGACGGAGAACCCGCCGGTGGAACGCCTTCTGATTCCGGACATGGCTTTGACGGCTGCCGAATATTTCGCCGTGGACAAGAACGAAAAAGTCTTGGTGCTGTTGACGGACATGACCTTGTATGCCGATGCCTTGAGTATCGTCAGCAACCGTATGGACCAAATTCCGTCCAAGGACAGCATGCCCGGTTCGCTTTATTCGGATTTGGCCAAGATTTACGAAAAGGCGGCCGAGTTGCCTTCCGGAGGCTCCATTACCATTTTGGCCGTCACGACCCTGAGCGGGGGAGACATCACCCATGCGGTTCCCGACAACACGGGTTATATCACCGAGGGGCAGTTGTTCCTGCGTAACGACAGCGACGTGAACAAGGTCATCGTGGACCCCTTCCGTTCCCTTTCCCGTCTGAAGCAATTGGTTATTGGCAAGCAGACCCGCGAAGACCATCCGCAAGTGATGAACGCGGCGGTCAGGCTTTACGCCGATGCCGCCAACGCCAAGACGAAGTTGGAAAACGGTTTCGAGTTGAGCGATTACGATGAACGGGCTTTGGCTTTCGCCAAGGATTATTCGGCCAACATCCTGGCTATCGACATCAATATCGACACGACGGAAATGTTGGACCGGATTTGGAGGATGTTCGCCCGCTACTTTACCCAGACCGAGGTGGCCATCAAGCAGGAGCTGATGGACAAATATTGGCCTCAAACGAAATAGGATTGAACCATGGCCATCAAGTTTCAATACAACAAAACGGCGCTGAACGAGCTGGACAAGAAGCTGAAAGCCCGTACCAAGGCCTTGCCGACCATCAAGAGCAAGGAGTCTGCCTTGCGGGTGGAGGTGAAGAAAGCCAAGGCCGATGCCGAGAGGATGGACCAGGAACTGGATGCCAAAATGCAGGCGATGGACGGCTTTGCCCGTTTGTTCACGGAGTTCGAGCCGGGCTTGATCCGTGTGGAGGATGTGGAGTTGGAGATGTACAAGATTGCCGGCGTGCGGATTCCGCGCTTGAAGGATATCGTTTTCAAGGAAAAGGATTATCCTTTGTTCGACGCGCCGCTTTGGTATGCCGACGGCCTTTCGCTCTTGAAGGATTTGGTCCGTATCGGCATCGAAAGTGAAATTTACACTTACAAGATGAACCTTTTGGATACCGCCAGGAAGCAGACGACCCAAAAGGTGAACTTATACGAGAAAGTACAAATTCCGGGGTATAACGAAGCCATCCGCAAGATAAAGCGTTTTCTTGAGGATGAAGACAATCTGGCCAAATCGGCCCAGAAAATCGTTAAACGCCGTCATGAACAGGAGGCTGGCTTATGATAGTACCCATGACCCGATATTCCATCTTGGTCTTCCATCGCGACTTTGCCGCTTTCATGACCCGATTGCAGCAGGAGGGCTTGCTGGATATACGCCAGGAGGAGGTTTACACTTCGCTTTCGGACACGGAATTCTTCCCTTTGTTGCAACGGATTGAGAAAGTGCAGCGGGCTTTCAAGTTGGAAGCCAAGATGCTCAAGTCCGAAATGGAGGGAAACGGGACGGAATGCAAGTTGGACGGTCCGGCTTTCCTCGAAAAGGCGGAAGCAGCCTTGGACCGGAAGAAGGCTTTGCTGGCTGTCAAGGAGGAAACCCGGGAGGCCATGAAAAAGGCGGCGGTCTGGGGGGATTTTGAGCCCGAAGCCGTGGAACGCCTCCAGAAGGAAAGCGGCTTGGTCTTGGTCCCGGCTTCGGTGGCGGAAAAATTCTTCCCCAAACCCGAAGACGTGGCTGCTTTGCCGCTCCAGGAAATAGGACGGGAGAACGGGAGCGTCTATTTCGTGTATGTATGCCCCTTGGAGGAGGCTGCCGCATTGACGGCGGAAAGCCTCTCTGCCTTGCTGGGGATGCCGGTAAGCCTGTCCGGATTGCCGAAAGAGGCTTTGCCCGTGCTATCCCGGAGGATGAGTCAGATAGAGGCGGATTTGGATTCCAACAAAATCGAATTGAAGCATTTGCTGGCTCATACCGGAATCTTGCAGGCTTACAAGACGGATTTGATGAACCGTCTGGAATACAAGACCGTTTCCATGAACGTGCCGGAAGAAGCCGAAGGGCGTTTGCGTTTCGTGGAGGGGTTCCTACCCACGGAGAAAACGGCGGACTTTGAAGCCTTTCTGGATAAGGAGGCTGTAGTTTACGAACGGGTGGCGGCAGAGGATTTGCCCGAGGAAGAAACGCCCAAAATCCCGGTCCTGCTCAAGAACAACCGTTTTGCCAAATTGTTCGAGCCGATAACCCTGCTGTTTTCCTTGCCTAACTACCGGGAACTCGATTTGACCCCGATGTTGGCGCCGTTCTTCATGGCTTTCTTCGGTTTTTGTTTCGGTGATGCCGGTTACGGCTTGCTTTTGGTCGCCATAGGTCTGGTTTTGGCCAAGAAACTTCCCGAAGCCTACAAGGGGTTTGCGTGGCTGGCTTTCTGGTTCGGGATTTCCACCGTGGTTTTCGGCGGAATTTCAGGGACATTCTTTGGAGTGAGCTTGGTTGAAATCGAAGCCTTGGGCAAGTTACGGGAATATATCCTGGACAGCAACAAGATGATGGCACTGTCCTTGGTCATCGGGGGAATCCAGATTCTGTTCGGCATGTTCGTGAATGTGTTGAAGATAACCAAGGAAAAAGGGTTCAAATATGCCTTGGCCCGTGTAGGGTGGCTGGCTATCATCATTTTCGGGGGGCTGTTAATCGGCCTGCCGATGCTGGGCGTGGAAATCCCTGTCCCGATTACGTACACTTTCTACGTTTTAGTGGGGCTCGGTGCCTTGTTTGCCTTCTTCTACAACAGCCCGGGCAAGAATCCTTTGCTCAACTTGGGTTTGGGTTTATGGGATACCTATAATACGGCCACGGGCTTGGTAGGGGACTTGCTATCCTACATCCGTTTGTTCGCCTTGGGTCTTACCGGGGGAATCCTCGGGGCGGTGTTCAACGAATTGGCCATGACGGCATCCACGGGCATAGGAGTGCCTGTCGTGAGCCAGCTTGTCATGTTGGTGATTTTGTTGTTCGGCCATGGACTGAATATTGCCTTGTGTGCCTTGGGTTCGGTGGTACACCCCTTGCGTCTTACTTTCGTGGAGTTCTACAAGAACGCCGGTTTTGAAGGCGGGGGAAAACCCTACCGTCCTTTTTCCGTACGGGTTTGAACGAGCTAATTCATTGAGTAAAAATAAAACAAAAAAACAAAGACATTATGGATCCTGTAGTTTTAGCTTACATTGGCATCGCCCTCATGGTGGTTTTATCCGGTGTGGGGAGTGCATACGGCGTATCGATTAGCGGTAGCGCGACATTGGGTGCCTTGAAAAAGAAACCGGAGGTGTTGGGTTCGTGCATTGCCTTGAGCGCGTTGCCGGCGACCCAGGGCTTGTATGGCTTTGTGGGCTTTTTCTTGACCTATGGAAAAATCACACCGGAAATCAATTGGTTCCAGGCTTCCGCCATTTTCGGCGCCGGCCTCGCCTTGGGTTTCGTGGGCTTGCTTTCGGCCATCCGCCAGGCCAAGATTTGCGCTGATGGTATCAATGGTATCGGAAACGGTCACAATCTTTTCAGCAGCACGATGATTTTGGCCGTATTCCCTGAGTTGTACGCTATCATCGCCTTGCTGGTAACGATTTTGATTGGCGGTACCTTGTAGGCCGAGTCCCGAAATGCATCCGGATCCACCCTGGTGGTCGATTCCCCTCTTTTATGGCGGGAACCATCGGGGTGGACTTTTTTTTCCTTCTTGGCTGAGGAAAGACTCGAAGCCTTTTAACGCTTTTCAAATATTTGTTTGGGACATCAGGAGAGGATTTCAAGGAGTCAAGGTTTGGATTGAAGATAGGCTGCGCTCCGGCAAAGCCCAAGCTTGCTTTGTTTCCATCAGCCAGGCTATCTTGGAGCAGCGTTCGACAAGCCCCGAACCCCGGGCAAATAACATCCGGAGATTGAGAAGCCCTCTTTTCCGGATGGCAAGAAATTTCAGCAGCTTCCAAGTCAGATTCCTCGACAGGGAAAGGGGAATTGTCTACATTTGCCATCGAGAATACCGGAGGAAAACGTGACCTGCGATTTTCCGTCTGTTGTGCTAAGAAAGGATAGTCCGGGTATAGGGCCCGGCGGGAAGAGAGGGAATCCTTTTGGCTGCCCGGAACCGTCCTGGTTCCGGCTGCGAGGTGTGTGTAAACGGTTTGAATATTCTTTTAAAGTAAAGGGATTGTAATGGCGACAAGGATTCTGGTAGCGGATGACGAAGCGTTGATTCGCGGCAGTTTGAGGGAAATTCTCGAATACGAAGGCCATGAAGTGGAAGAAGCCGTCGATGGTTTGATGGCATGGGAAATGTTGCAGAAATCGGGCTACGATGCGGTATTCTGCGACATCAAGATGCCGGGCATGGACGGGGTGGAATTGCTGGAAAAGACGATGGCGCAACATCCCGTGGCGTTTATCATGATTTCAGGCCATGGCGATATAGACACGGCGGTGGATTGTATCAAGAAAGGAGCCTTCGATTTCATTGCAAAGCCTTTGGAATTGAACCGGATTCTGGTATCGCTCAAGAATGCCTTGGAAAGAGGGAAAATGGCAGACCGGACACGGCATTTGCAAAGGCAAGTGGAGTCGAAATACAAGATTGTGGGAGGGCGTGGAGCTTTTGCCGAGGCTCTGGAGATGGCCGACAAAGTGGCACCGACGGACGCCCGGGTACTCGTCATGGGACATAACGGGACGGGAAAGGAATTGATAGCCAGGAGGATTCATCGGAACAGCTTGGTCGGCGATGGTCCGTTCGTGGAAGTGAATTGTGCGGCTATCCCTTCTGAATTAATTGAAAGCGAATTATTTGGGCATGAAAAGGGTTCGTTTACCTCGGCACTCAGGCAACGGAAAGGAAGTTTCGAACAGGCTCAGGATGGAACGATTTTTTTGGATGAAATCGGAGACATGAGTCTTTCCGCCCAAGCCAAGGTCTTGCGCGCCTTGCAAGAGAATGTCATCATGCGGGTAGGAGGGGAAAAGCCGATAGAAGTGAACACCCGCGTCATCGCGGCCACGAACAAGGATTTGGAGAAAGAAATCGCGGAGGGGCGCTTCAGGGAAGACCTGTACCATCGTTTGAGCGTGATTGTAATCCGGGTCCCGGACTTGAAAGATCATAAGGAGGACATTCCGGAATTGGTGGCGTATTTCAACGAGCAGGTTTCCTCCGGGATGGGAAAGCCGCCCCGGGAAATCACATCGGAAGCGATGGCGTTGTTATGCAGCCAACCTTGGCCGGGCAATATCCGGCAATTGCGTAATATCGTGGAAAGATTGCTGATTCTCTGTCCGGGAATCATCGGGAAAGAGGAGGTGGAACGTTATTTGTAGAGGCCGGCACCGATTTTTTTTCCCAAGAGTGTATTTTTTTTCACGAAAATTATTTCTTTTGCACTTGCTTTTCCGGAAGGAAACGGTTCGAAGTTTCGGTGGGGAAGCATTTAAATAATTGGATACCATCTGTTTTAGAATAGAATGACAACAAAGCAGACAGACCAAAGCCCGAAAGCACCGGCCCAAACGGCAAACGGAACGGGAACGATGGCAACGAAGAAAAAACTTTGCCGTATCATCAGTTATGATAAGATGAGCCCTGAAGTGCGGGCTTTGTTTGAAGCCAAATATCCGGACGGATATGCCGATTTTGTAAATCGTTATCCCAAACCCAACGGGGAATCATTCTACGCGGTAAGCCTCTACACCGAAGATGCGGATTATTTGATCAAGGTGGATGTAGATGTGGATTTGTCAATCGGTGTGGAAGATGATGTAGAGGACGATGCCGGTGGAGACGATGAAATCGGAGGCGAAGCTTTGGGCGATGACCGGAACAGCCCGGATGTGAACGACTTGGCCGACAGCCTTCCGGACGATAGTTCGGATCCTTTGTAGCTGGAGAAAAGGGACCTCCTCCGTACTTTGATAAGGCGAAGGCAGGAAAGAGGCCTGCATCCAAGAAGCCTATATTTCAGGGAAGACCATCGGGTGTCCGTCCCGGGGATGGGGAAGGATGCAAAGTCCTGTCTTGTAAACGGATTCCAGGAGTTTCTTGTCAATGACTTTTCCCGTCTCGCCTTCGGCCACGATACTTCCGTGGGAAAGGCATAAGAGACGGGAGCAGAAAGCCGAGGCAAGATTGATGTCGTGGATGACCATCAACATCAGGATTCCGTGTTTTTGCAAACTTTGCTCCAATACGCGGAGGATTTCCACTTGATGGCACAAGTCCAGATTGGCCGTTGGTTCGTCCAGCAGAAGCAGGCGAGGTTGCTGGCAGAGTGCCTGCGCGATGGCGGCTAATTGGCGTTCGCCCCCGCTGAGTTCATCCATGTTTTTGCTTGCCAGCGTTTTCTTGTCGAAATTCCGGAGCAATCCTACTTCTTCCAATTTTTCCCAAGCCAAAACTTTGTCCGCTTCCGAATAAGTAAGTTGATGCCATTTCTTGAACGGTGTCCGGCCGGCAAGGACGAATTCCAATACGGATACAGGTATTTTTTCAATGCTTTGCGGTACGACCGCCACTTTCCTGGCCCGTTCCAAGGGCCTTGCCTTCCGCA
The DNA here is from genome assembly GCA_944321885.1 of uncultured Bacteroidales bacterium. Taxonomy (GTDB): domain Bacteria; phylum Bacteroidota; class Bacteroidia; order Bacteroidales; family P3; genus Pullibacteroides. The sequence goes on from CALUNB010000005.1 coordinate 51,436, forward strand.
AGTCCGTTCCATCGAGCTGGATATTTCCTGTAGAATCCAAATCCGCGCACAGAGCCTTGAGCAAGGTGCTTTTGCCTGAACCGTTGGGGCCTATGATACCCGTCATTTGCGGATTGCAGATTTGGAAACTGATATCACGCAAAGCGAAACCTCCCGGATAAGAGGCCGACAAATTTCTTACGTCAAGCATCTTGTGTCTTTTGGGGTTTGAGCAATAAATAAATGAACAGGCTTCCACCCAAAATCCCGCAAACCACACCAACCGGTAATTGCCCGGGATGGATGATGGTTTTGGCAATCAAATCGCAAAATAGCAGGAAAATGCCCCCGCCGATGAAGGAGAGCGGAATCAAAAGGCGGTAGTCGGAACCGGCCAAACGTCTCGACACATGGGGAACCACCAGGCCCACGAAGCCGATGATACCTGCCTGGGATACACAGAGGGCGGTCAACAAAGCGGTCAACAGCAACAGGGCAGGAACCAAGACGGTGGTATTGATACCAAGGTGCCGGGCCGTCCCGCCACCGAAATTCAGGATGTTGACCCTTTGGGAAAACAGGATTCCCAAAATCAATCCGGACAGGGCGACGAACAGGAGCCGGAAGGCTTGGTCGGGTGTGTTGTTTTCGAGCGACCCCATGGTCCAATAAAGGATTTGTGTCATGTTCTCGGGCGTGGAAAGGCTCAGCAACAATGTGGTAGCTGCCGAACAGAGGATGCTGAGCATGATGCCTGCCAGGAGCAGGTTGTTGGTTCCCGGATGTCTTTTATGGTAAAAAAGCAGGATCGCGCTGACCGCCATGGCTCCCGCAAAGGCGAAAAGGCTGCTGCCCGAGCTTCCTTTTGTTTGGACGAAGCCGCAAAGAAAAGCCAAGGCGACCCCCAAGGAGGCTCCACCGGAAACCCCTAAGGTATAAGGTTCGACCAAAGGGTTCTTGAACAAACCTTGCAAGATGCTGCCCGACATGGAGAGCATGCCTCCGATGCACAAGGCGGTCAAGCTCCGGGGCAGGCGGAGCTGGGTCAAAATGGTGTATTCCAAACTTTCTCTGTCCAAATCCGGCCATATCCAAGGCCACAACGGACTTTCACCCAAAGAAACGGAAAAGGCCAGGCAAAGCAGCATGACAAAGCTCGAGCCTCCTATCCATGTGGCAAATTTCCGTTTCATAATCAATTATTTATGGTATTTGAAGAAGCTTCCTCCGACCCGGAGGCGGAGGAAAAGAGCGGCAAAAGGCATCCGGCCATGTATTGGAGCGTTTTCCTGAAAAACAAAGGTGTCGGACAGCAAGCCTCGTCGTCGTTGACCAAGAAAATCCGTCCGGTAGCCACCGCCGGGATGCTGGGGAATTTTTTCCATTCTTCCACGACTTTTTGTCCTACACCCGACATCTTGCTGATGAACATGATTCCGGGGGCCGCCTTCAGCACGTATTCCTTGGTGATGCCGTTGCCTTTGTATTCTTCCACGATGTTTTCCAATCCTAAGAATTCCAGGTATTGGTTCATGAACGTGTTCTTGATGACAGGGAAAACAGGTTCTGTCCCGATTTGGAAAAAAGTCCGGCGCGGCAGGGATACGTCCTTTGGGTCTATTCCGTTCGCAGGGACCGAAAGTTCCAGGAACCGAGCCGAGATGCGTTCCACTTCGGCTTTTTCGTGCAAGACCAGGTTTTGCGCTTGCTTCCCGAACCCGCTGAGTTGGCCGATTTCCAAAGCCTGTTCGCATATTTCATCGAAAGATTTGGGTGTGGAAAAATCCTTTACATTGATTCCCAGGCTTTTGAGACGTTCTTGGATGTCTTTTTGGGTGAATGCCATGCAAAACACGATGTCCGGACGCAAGCTGATAATTTTTTCCAAGTTGATTTCCAATACGTTGCCAACAATTTCGCTCCGATGGGGCGGCAAAGGGGCCGGACAATAGGATGTCCTTCCCACAATGCAGGAATCGGCGCCCATTTGCTGGAGGTTGTAGGTAACGGAAGGGGCGAGGGAAACAATCCGGAGAGCTTGGGCGGGGAAGATGAAAATCCAGGAGGAAAACAGGAACAAAAGGATTACGATTTTCTTTTTTGATTTCATTTTCATTCTTTTAAAATGCAGGAACCTTTGCAAGCCCTTGATTGGGACTTCCGGATACCGCGTTTTTCCAAACAAGCAAAGGTACACAATTTGGAGCCTGGTTGGGATTTCGTTCATTTTGCAGTTGTTGAACTTTGCCGTACTTTTACCTGTTTTTTCGATTCCGGGGGAATGGGAATTCCGGGACCGGGACGTACCCATGCCTGGTTCGAGGAATCGGAAGCCTTATAAAGAAGCCCTATAAAACAGTATCTTAGTATTTGTCATGGAACAGAAAACAATCAAATCGGCGCTCATTTCGGTTTTTCACAAGGACGGATTGGAAGACATCCTCCGCGTGTTGAAAGCAAACCAAGTCAAGATTTATTCCACAGGAGGAACCTACGACTTCCTTAAACAACAAGGGATGGACGTGGAGACCGTGGAGTCGGTGACGGGATACCCCTCCATTCTCGGCGGAAGGGTCAAGACCTTGCATCCGGGGGTCATGGGAGGCATCTTGGGACGTCGTGGGGTGGAGGAAGACCGCCAGACCATGCGCAAATACCAGATTCCCGAAATCGACATGGTGGTCGTGGATTTGTATCCTTTTGAAGAGACCTTGGCTTCGGGGGCTTCGGATGCCGAAATCATCGAGAAAATCGACATCGGAGGTATTTCTTTGATCCGGGCCGGGGCCAAGAATTTCACGGACGTGTTAATCGTACCTTCCAAGGACCATTATGCGGAAGCGGCTTCGATTCTGGCCGGTTCCTGCTCCACGAGCCTCGAAGAACGCCGTCGTTTTGCCGCCTACGCTTTCCGCAAAAGCGCCGCATACGACACTGCTATCGGGAACTATTTCTGCATGACCGTTCCGGGAATGCAGGGCGGGGAAAGCAGACCGGAACCCGCTCCGGCAACTTCCGCCAAAGAAGGGAATCCGGGATTCGGCGGGATACCGGCGGAGGCGAAGCCTTTGCGTTACGGGGAAAACCCGCACCAGAAAGGCGCTTTCTACGGTGCGCTCGACAAATGTTTCACCCAATTGCATGGCAAGGAAATTTCCTACAATAACTTGCTCGATATCGATTCTGCCATGGCCTTGATGAAAGATTTCGATTCCCGGCCGGCTTTCGCGATTCTGAAACACAACAACGCCTGCGGTCTTGCCGTGCGTCCCACGCTTCTGGAGGCATACAAGGATGCCTTGGAAGCCGACCCGGTCTCGGCTTTCGGCGGGGTTTTGGTTTCGAACCAAAAGATTGACACGGCCACGGCTACGGAAATCGACAAGATTTTCTTGGAAGTCCTGCTGGCTCCGGCTTACGAGGAAGAGGCCCTGCGGATATTGAAGGGCAAGAAGAACCGTGTCCTTTTGCAATACCACGATTTCAAGATGGGCGACCCGCTGGTGCGTTCCTGCCTTAACGGGGTTTTGGTCCAAGACCGTGATTCGGTAGTGGAAACGGCAGAGATGCTCAAGACCGTGACTAAAAAGCAACCCACCGGAACCGAAATCCGCGACATGTTGTTTGCCAACCGTGTCGTAAAGCACAGCAAGTCCAATGCCATCGTGATAGCCAAGGACAACCGGATGCTGGCTTCGGGCATAGGGCAGACTTCGCGGGTGGATGCCTTGCAGCAGGCCATCGGGAAAGCCCGGCATTTCGGTTTCGACTTGCAGGGGGCCGTGGTGGCTTCGGATGCCTATTTCCCCTTTGCCGATTGCGTGGAAATCTCGCACAAGGCGGGAATCACGGCTTTCATCCAGCCGGGCGGTTCGATCCGCGACAATTTGTCGATAGAGTACTGCGATGCCCATGGCTTGGCCATGGTCTTCACCGGAATCCGGCATTTCCGCCACTAAAAGACGGGACACCGAGGCGTTGTCCACTTAGTTCCTCGGTGGGTTTCAGGGTTTTATGAAACAGAAACTTTTCATCACGGCAGGAAGCTTGTTCCTGGCATTTGGCGTGGTGGGCATTTTCGTTCCAGTCTTGCCCACCACGCCTTTTCTTTTGCTTTCGGCTTGGTTCTGGTTGCGTTCCTCCCGCAGGCTCTACGATTGGTTGATCAACCATAAGTATTTGGGAAAATATATCCACGATTACATGCAGGAACGCAAGATTCCCTTGCGGGTCAAGGTGTACACCTTGATTCTGATGTGGGCTTCGATGCTGCTCTGCATCTTCTATTTCCTGTCCGGACGGCTTTGCCTGCAACTTTTACTGTTGGTGGTCGCTATCGGGGTTTCCATCCATGTGTTGAAGTTGCGGTCCTGAAATCGCTCCTTTACGGCTTACGACCGGAATCCGAACCATAGGACCGCATTCCCTTCAAGCTTCGATCCATTCCACACCCTCTTGTTTCCGGAGCCAGGTCAATTGGCGTTTGGCATAACGCCGGGTATGGGTCTTGATGTCTGTAACGGCTTGATCCAAGGAGATTTTTCCATCAAAGAAATCGAAAAGTTCGCGGTATCCCACGGTTTGCAAGGCATTGAACGAGGCATAGGGGTGCAAGGCACGGGCTTCGTCCAAAAGCCCGTGTTCCATCATTTGGTCCACACGCAGGTTGATGCGTTCGTAAAGCCTCTCCTTGGGACGGTTCAAGGCATAACGTTCAATACGGAACGGTCTTTCCTTGCGCGGGGCCGTCCGCAAGGCGGAGTAAGGCTTCCCTGTCGTGATGCAGACTTCCAGGGCACGGCGGAGCCGGGCAGGGTTCTGGCGGTCGATTTGTGCGTAGAAAACCGGATCCCGGCGGCGGAGTTCCTCTTGCAGGGATTCGATGCCCTCTTCGGCCAAACGTTTCTTGAGATTTTCGCGCAGTTCCGGGTCGGGGTCGGGCAAATCATCGATGCCATGGCACAATGCATTGACATAGAGCCCTGAACCTCCGGCAAGAATCACCACGTCGTGTTTTTGGAACAAAGCCTGTAGCAAGCCGAGGGCTTCCTGTTCGTAAAGCGAGACGCTGTAATATTCCCGGATACTCTTGCAGGCGATGAAATGATGGGGAACCAGCGCCAGTTCTTCCGGACTTGGACGGGCCACGCCTATATCGAGTTCCTGGTAAAACTGCCTGGAATCGGCAGAAAGGATTTCCGTACCGTGTTCCAAAGCCCATTGGATGGCCAGGGCGGTTTTGCCCACCGCGGTCGGGCCTTCGAGGACTTTGAGGACCTTCTCGCTCATGTCTCAGTTCCCAGCTTGTTCCGCATTCCCGTTTCCGGCAGGGGAGGAATCCTTTCCCTGCAATCCTAATTCCGCACCCAATTCCAACATTCTTTGCCAAGCGGCCTCCCGGTCGTTGGGAATGATACCATCCAAGATGGCGTCTTTGAGATGGTCCTTGATGATTCCCACTTCCCGGCAGGGCGGAATCTGGAAATAATCCATGATGTCCTGTCCCGAAACCGGAGGTTGGAAATTACGGATGCGGTCTTTTTCTTCGATTTCCTGCAGCTTGCGTTCCACAATGGAAAAATTATTCTGGTAACGCTTCACTCTTTCCCGGTTCTTGGAGGTGATGTCGGCCCGGGCAAGCGCCATCAGGCTGTCGATATCGTCCCCGGCTTCGAAAAGCAAGCGGCGGACTGCCGAATCGGTCACAATATCCTCGGCAAGGATAATCGGCCGGAGATGGAGTTCGACCATTTTTTGCACGAAACGCTCGTGTTCGTCCAAGGGCAGTTTGAAACGCTTGAAAAGGCCCGGGACCATCTTTGCCCCCACGTATTCATGGGAATGGAAAGTCCAGCCTTTCTGGGGTTCGAAACGTTTGGTGCGGGGTTTGGCGATGTCGTGCAGGAGGGCGGCCCAACGGAGCCAGAGGTCCCCGCCGGCATAGGCCACGTGGTCGAGGACTTCGAGCGTATGTTCAAAATTGTCTTTGTGCGCTTTGCCGTTCCGGGTCTCCACGCCTTTGAGCGCAATCATTTCGGGAAAGAAAAGTTCCAACAAGCCCGCAGCATCCAGCAGCTTGATTCCATAGGAAGGTTTGGGGGAGAGGAGGAGCTTGTCGAACTCCTCGGTGATACGTTCAGCGGAAAGATTCCGTATCTCCCCGGCTTCCTGCACGATGGCTGAAAAAGTGTCTGGTTCGATATCGAAATAGAGCTGGGACGCGAAACGGACAGCTCGGAACATGCGCAAGGGGTCTTCTTGGAAACTTTGCACCGGGTCGCGATGGCTCCGGACCGTTTGGTGGTCCAAATCTTCCAAGCCTTGGAAAGGGTCGATCAGCGCCCCGTAATCCTTTTCGTTCAAGGAAACCGCCATGGCATTGATACTGAAATCCCGGCGGTTCAAATCGTCTTCCAAGCCGCCCTGTTCCACATGGGGCTTGCGCGAACCGGGCGTGTAACTTTCCTTCCGGGCTCCCACGAATTCGATTTCCGTGTCCCCGTAATGGAATTTGCAAGTCCCGAATTGTTTGAAAACCAATAATTCGGGCTCCAAACCCGTTTGTTTCCCGATTTCCAGGCAGAGCGCGCGGGCCAAGCCGATTCCATCGCCCATGACCGTGCAGTCTATATCGGTGGAAGGACGGTGGATCAAAAGGTCCCGCACATAGCCGCCAACGAGGTAGGCCGGGCTTTCCAGCTGTTTGGCTATCTTTCGGATGAGGGGGAAGACAGGGTGGGAAAGTTGGTCTTGCAGGTTCATGGGATGTCCGGAATGGATTATGCAGACACAAAAGTACTGCTTTGCCGGGAAAAAGAAAATTGCGGGAACAACAAAAAATACATAACTTTGGCGCTTGGTTCCGGGCTGGAGGAAGACGGGCTTCAACCTCTCCGTTTTCAACCTTGGAGAGGCTCGGAAACTGATGTAAAAAACAGAGAATCCAACGCTTAAATAGGACTTGACAACAAAATGGGTCTTTTTTCATTCATGAACCGGGAAATCGCTATTGACTTGGGAACAGCCAATACGATTATCATATATAACGACAAAGTGGTGGTGGACGAACCTTCCATCATCGCCATGGAAAGAAATACGGGCAAAGTGCTTGCAGTGGGGAAATACGCCATGATGATGCATGGCAAGACCCCGGAAAACATCAAGACCATCCGGCCGATGAAGGACGGGGTCATCGCCGATTTCCAGGCGACCGAAAACCTGATGCGGGAATTGATCAAGATGATACCCGCGCCCAAGTCGGTTTTCCCACCTGCATTGAAGATGGTGGTCTGCATTCCCTCGGGGATTACCGAGGTGGAGGAAAGGGCGGTCCGCGACTCGGCGGAACAGGCCGGGGCCCGCGAAGTACGCCTCATCTACGAACCCATGGCCGCGGCTATCGGCATCGGGCTCAATGTACTGGAACCCCATGGTAACATGATTGTGGATATCGGAGGGGGAACCTCCGAAATCGCCGTCATCGCCTTGGGCGGCATTGTCAGCAACAAGTCCATCCGTATCGCCGGGGACGAGTTCAACCAGGATATCAAGGAATACATGCGCAAACGGCACAATATCAGCATCGGGGATTATACGGCCGAGCGTATAAAAATCGAAGTGGGAGCGGCTTTGCCCGAATTGGAGAACCCGCCTGAAGATTTTGCCGTACAAGGCCGGGATTTGCTGACCGGGATTCCCAAGGAAATCGTGGTCAACTATGCCGAAATCGCCCAAGCCTTGGACCGTTCGATTCTCAAAATCGAAGCTGCCGTACTCAATGCCTTGGAAATGACACCGCCGGAACTTTCTGCCGATATTTTCAAGACGGGTATTTATTTGGCCGGAGGTGGTTCCCTTTTGCGGGGATTGGACAAACGTATCGCCGCCAAGACAAAATTGCCCGTACATCTGGCCGAAGACCCCTTGCGGGCCGTGGCACGGGGAACGGGTATCGCCTTGAAAAATTTTGACAAGTTCACTTTCTTGATAAAATAACCTTATAGAACGGGGACAGTGGCCGGGAAGCGGTTTTACCTCCTTCCGCATGCGCGGTCATTTGTTCCCTTTTTCGTCCGGACGTGAACCAGTTGTTGCAAATTTTAAAGAGGAATCTTTATATCCTGGTCTTCCTGTTGCTGGAGACGCTTTCCTTGGTTTTGTATTTCCGGAACAACCAGCAACCATCCGCACGACTTTACGATATGGCCGCCGGTCTGAAAGGGGCATTCCTTTCCATAGGGGGTGATGTGCGGACCAAGGCTGTGTTGAAGGCGGAAAACGAAGCCTTGCAAGAGGAAAACGCTTGGCTTCGAGCCTGCCTGGAAACATCCCGTATTCCCCTTTGGCATCTTTCGGATACCGTCATGGATTCCCTTTATTCCCAGCGTTTCATCTTTTTGGAGGCCCGGGTCGTACATGCCACCCTGAACCTCGCTAACAATTACTTTGTCTTGGATGCGGGTTCCTCCCAAGGCGTGGAAGCCGGCATGGGGGTGGTTTCCCCTCATGGGATTGTCGGCATCGTGGACAAGGTCTCCGAGCATTTTTGTTCCGTTCTCCCGGTCTTGCATAGCCAGAGCTTGGTAAGCGTGCGTCTGGCCGATTTGGGCTATTCGGGATCCTTGTCCTGGCCAGGCGTGCGTTACGACGAAGCCCTGTTGAGCGACATTCCTTCCCATGCCCGGATACGAATCGGGGAGGAAGTCATCACCAGCGGGCTTTCGGCGGTTTATCCGGGGGGGATCCCGGTGGGGTATGTCGAGGAGGTGGTCTCCAAGGAAGGAGAAGACTTTTACCGCTTGAAAATCAAATTCAGCGAAGACTACCACCGGATTAGGAACGTTTACATTGTCAAGGACCTTTACAAAGAAGAACTGGAATCATGCAGGCAAGTCTCTGGTCAAATATAATCCGTTTTGTTTTCCTGGTGCTGTTGCAGGGCTTGGTCTTGGAACATGTGGATTTCCCGGGAAGCCTGCATTGGATGGTGTATCCCTTGTTCATCATCCTGCTCCCGTTCCAGCTTCCGGCCCCGGCTTTGCTGCTGTGTGCTTTCCTGGCCGGATTAAGCGTGGACTTCCTTTGCGACGTGCCGGGCCTGAACGCAGCCTCGGCTACGCTGGCGGCTTTCGTGCGTATCCTGTATTTCAAATGGCGACCCGCTACCGACGTGCTTCATGATAGCGATCCGGTTGGCACGCCCTCGCCCGGCAAGATGGGGTGGGGCGGATTCCTGTATTATTCCTGTTGGGTTATCCTGTTTTTCCATTTGGGATATTTCTTCCTCGATGCCTTTTCGTTCCAGCACTTCTTCTACACCCTTTACTTGACCGTCGGCAGTTCTTTCCTTTGCCTTGTTTCCTTGGTACTTGCCGTTACCTTGTTCAAATCCAAGGGAGATATGCGCTAATTTCCTATATTTGGCTGTCACCGAAGATAGCTTGGTCTCGGCATGGCTCGAACTGCGTTCGGCTCTGCACGCGACTTTCGCTATCTTTGTCCTACCGGCGAAGATAGCTTGGTCTCGGCATAGCTCGAACTTCGTCCGGCTCTGCGCTCGACTTTCGCTATCTTTGTCCTACCGGCGAAGATAGCTTGGTCTCGGCATAGCTCGAACTTCGTCCGGCTCTGCGCTCGACTTTCGCTATCTTTGTCCTACCGGCGAAGATAGCTTGGTCTCGGCATAGCTCGAACTGCGTTCGGCTCTGCACTCGACTTTCGCTATCTTTGTCCTGCCGTTGGAGACGGCTTGGCCGGGGCAGAAACGAAGATTGCTTTGTTTCTGCTCCTGACTTTTACTATCTTTGCCTTTTGAATTGCGATGCCGGATGGCGTTCCAGACTGCTTTGCGGTAGGATTCGGACCCGGCATGGCCCTTTTCCTTGCCCGGAATCCGGTTCGCCCCGGTTCCCGGCAGAAACTGAAGGAATTCTATTTTCCACAAGAAAAAAATTAGGAATGAAACCGAATTACAAGGGCATCGAAATCAATGCGAAACGAACAGGGAACCTGAGTGGTTCGCATCCGGAAAGCCCGGTTTGGCAAACGCCCGAACAAATCCCCGTCAAAGCTTTTTACACAAGAGAAGACCTGCAAGGCATGGAACATTTGGACTATGCGGCCGGTCTTCCTCCATTTTTAAGGGGACCCTACAGTACCATGTACACCCAGCGTCCCTGGACCATCCGCCAATATGCCGGATTCTCGACCGCCGAAGAATCGAACGCCTTTTACCGTCGTAACCTGGCGGCAGGCCAGAAAGGATTGAGTATCGCCTTCGATTTGGCCACCCACCGGGGCTACGATTCCGACAACGAAAGGGTCGTCGGCGATGTGGGGAAAGCCGGGGTGGCCGTGGATTCCATCCTCGACATGGAAATCCTCTTCGACCAGATTCCTTTGGACAAGATGTCGGTATCCATGACCATGAACGGGGCCGTGTTGCCCATTCTGGCCTTTTATATCGTGGCGGCCCAGGAACAAGGGGTGAAGATGGAACAGCTCAGCGGCACGATCCAGAACGATATTCTCAAGGAATTCATGGTGCGCAACACCTATATCTACCCGCCCAAGCCTTCGATGAAGATTATTGCCGACATCTTCGCTTTCACTTCCAAGAATATGCCCAAATTCAACTCCATCAGTATTTCGGGTTACCATATCCAGGAGGCCGGGGCGACGGCGGACATCGAGCTGGCCTATACCTTGGCTGATGGGCTGGAATATATCCGGGCGGGAATCAACGCGGGCATGAGCATCGACGATTTCGCGCCGCGCTTGTCCTTTTTCTGGGGCATCGGCATGAACCATTTCATGGAAATCGCCAAGATGCGGGCGGCCCGTATGTTGTGGGCCAAGATTGTCAAGCAGTTCAATCCCAAGAATCCCAAGTCGATGAGCCTCCGGACCCACTCCCAGACATCGGGTTGGTCGTTGACCGAACAGGATCCTTTCAACAACGTGGCCCGTACCTGTATCGAAGCCATGGGGGCGGCTCTGGGACATACCCAGTCCTTGCATACCAACGCCTTGGACGAAGCGATTGCGCTTCCGACCGACTTTTCGGCCCGGATTGCCCGGAACACCCAGATTTACATCCAGGAAGAAAGCAAGATATGCAAGGAAATCGACCCTTGGGCCGGTTCCTACTATGTGGAATACCTGACCCACGAGCTGGCGCACCGGGCTTGGCATCTGATCCAGGAAGTGGAAAACTTAGGCGGCATGGCCAAAGCCATCGAAACCGGGGTTCCCAAAATGCGGATCGAGGAAGCCGCCGCCCGCAAGCAGGCCCGTATCGACTCCCGGGTGGACACGATTGTAGGGGTCAACAAATACCGTTTGGAAAAAGAGGCTCCGATCGAGACCTTGGAAGTGGACAATACCAAGGTCCGCGAAGCCCAGATAGCCCGTCTGGCCAAGTTGCGTGCGGGTCGGAACCAGGCCGAGGTAGACGCGGCTTTGGACGCTTTGACCCGCTGCGCGGAAAGCGGGGAAGGCAATTTGCTGGAGCTTTCGATCGATGCGGCCCGCAAACGGGCATCCTTGGGCGAGATTTCCTATGCCCTTGAAAAAGTATTTGGCCGTTACAAGGCTGTCATTAGAACGATATCAGGCGTGTATTCATCAGAAGCAAAGAACGATGCCTTGTACAAGAAGGCGGCGGCGATGGCCGATGCTTTCGCCAAGGAAGAAGGCCGGAGGCCCCGTATCATGTTGGCCAAGATGGGGCAGGACGGCCATGACCGGGGAGCCAAGGTGTTGGCGACCGGCTATGCGGATTTGGGATTCGACGTGGACATGGGACCTTTGTTCCAGACGCCGGCCGAAGCCGCCAAGGAAGCCGTTGAAAACGACGTGCATATCGTCGGGGTTTCCTCTTTGGCCGGAGGCCACAAGACCTTGGTACCGCAGTTGGTGGAAGAACTGAAGAAGCTGGGCCGGGAAGACATCCTGGTTGTCGTGGGCGGAGTGATTCCTTACCGCGATTACCAATACCTTTTCGACCACGGGGCTTGCGCGGTTTTCGGTCCCGGTACGGTAATTGCCGATTCGGCTATCAAGATGTTGGAAATCCTCGGGGTGGAAAGTGGGGAATAAAATGCCCGTTATTGACACACCGCATTCATTCCCGGAAAACTTCGGACAAGACAGGCCCTCCGGCCCTCCAGCTTCTACCCATGTCCCGTTGGGGACAAGGAGAAAAGGCGGACCGGAGGGTCGTAAATTAATAGGAAACAAAGACGAAACAAAAGAATGATATCCTTTTTTCAGACACAGGGGAAAACTGTGATTGCGGTCGAATCCGACCATGCGTTTTCGAACCAGGAGCAAGAAAAGCTGGTTTGGCTTTTCGATGAGGCGGAACCTTTGTCCGCCACTTCCTTGGAGGGTTGGTTTGCCGGTCCTCGCAAGGAAATGATAACCCCTTGGAGCACGAATGCGGTGGAAATCACCCAGAACATGGGGATTTCCGGCATCAGCCGTATCGAGGAGTTCTTTCCCGTGCAGGGAGCGGACGCGGTTTACGACAAAATGCTGCAACACCTTTACCAAGGCATCGACGCATCGGTGTTCCGGGTGGACAAAAAGCCCGATCCCATTGTCCATATCGAGGATATCGAAGCCTATAACGAACAGGAAGGCTTGGCCTTGAGCGGGGAAGAAGTGGAATACCTCAAGCAGTTGGCCTCTCGGATAGGCCGTCCCTTGACCGATAGCGAGGTGTTCGGTTTTTCCCAGGTCAATTCGGAACACTGCCGCCACAAGATTTTCAACGGGGTGTTCGTCATCGACGGGGTGGAACAGGAAAGTTCCCTTTTCAAATTGATCAAGAAGACCTCCGAGACGAATCCCAACCGTCTGGTTTCGGCCTACAAGGACAACGTGGCCTTCATCGACGGCCCGACCGTGGAACAGTTCGCGCCGGTCAATCCCGAAACGGCGGATTTCTTCGAGGTGCGCGACATCAAGACCGTTATTTCGCTGAAAGCCGAAACCCATAATTTCCCCACTACCGTGGAACCCTTCAACGGGGCGGCCACGGGGACAGGGGGCGAGATACGCGACCGCTTGGGCGGTGGCAAAGCCAGTTTGCCCATTGCCGGGACCGCCGTTTACATGACTTCTTACCCGCGTACCCAGCCAGGCCGGGCATGGGAGGAAACCGCCATGGCCCCGCGGCCTTGGTTGTACCAGACTCCGGAAGAAATCCTGATCAAGGCTTCCAACGGGGCTTCCGATTTCGGGAACAAGTTCGGGCAGCCTCTCATTTGCGGTTCGGTGCTTACGTTCGAACATGCCGAGAACGGCAAGAAATACGCCTACGACAAGGTTGTCATGCTGGCCGGAGGGGTCGGTTTCGCCAATAAGCGCGATGCCCTCAAGGGTGAACCCCAACCCGGGGAAAAGGTAGTGGTGATGGGCGGCGACAACTACCGCATCGGTATGGGCGGGGGCGCTGTTTCTTCAGTAGCGACAGGGCAGTATGGCAACGCTATCGAGCTCAATGCCGTGCAACGGGCCAACCCGGAAATGCAGAAACGGGTCTCGAACGTCGTGCGGGCCTTGGCCGAAAGCGAGGAAAATCCCATCGTCTCGATTCACGACCATGGGGCGGGAGGTCATTTGAACGCCTTGTCGGAATTGGTGGAATCCACGGGCGGGAAAATCGACATGGCGGCTTTGCCGGTAGGCGACCCCACCTTGTCGGCCAAGGAAATCGTGGGCAATGAAAGCCAGGAACGCATGGGCTTGCTGATTGGTGAGAAAGATTTGGAACGGGTGAAACGTATCGCCGAACGGGAGCGTTCCCCCTTTTACGTGGTAGGGGAAACAACCGGGGACCATCGTTTCGTCTTCGAACAGGCCGACGGGGTACGCCCCATCGACTTGGCCATGGAAGATATGTTCGGGAAAACGCCCCGCACCTTCATGCGTGACCATAGCGTGGAAGAACATTACAAGGCACCGGTCTACGATGTCCGGGACTTGGAAAAATACATCGGGCAGGTTTTGCAGATGGAAGCCGTGGCCTGCAAGGATTGGCTCACCAACAAGGTGGATCGTTCGGTAACGGGCAAAGTGGCGCGTCAGCAATGCCAAGGCCTCTTGCAGCTGCCGTTGAGCGACTGCGGCGTGGTGGCTTTGGACTACCGGGGAAAGGCCGGTATCGCCACTTCGATCGGCCATGCCCCGCAAGCGGCTTTGATCGACCCGGAGGCGGGTTCGATCTTGTCGGTGGCCGAAGCCCTGACCAATATCGTGTGGGCGCCTTTGGCCGAAGGCCTGCGGAGCGTTTCCTTGAGCGCCAACTGGATGTGGCCCTGCAAGAACGAAGGGGAGGATGCCCGCCTATACAAGGCGGTGAAGGCTTGCAGCGATTTCGTTTGCGCCTTGGGTATCAATATCCCGACTGGCAAGGACAGCTTGTCCATGACCCAGAAATACGGGCAGGAAAAGGTGTTCTCTCCCGGAACGGTGATTATTTCGGCGGGAGCCGAGGTTTCCGATGTGCGCCAAGTGGTTTCGCCCGTTTTGCAGAACGTGGCAGTCAGTTATCTGTATTATATTGATTTTTCGTTCGATGCTTGGAAATTGGGTGGTTCGGCTTTTGCTCAAAGCTTGGGCTATGTGGGAGCCGAATGCCCGAAAGTGCAAGACCCGGAATATTTCGCGCAAGCTTTCGGCGCGGTGCAGGAAATGATTCAAAAAGGACTTGTCCTGGCCGGACACGACATTTCGGCAGGAGGTCTTGTCACCACGATGCTCGAAATGTGTTTTTCCAATACCGAAGGCGGGCTGGACATCTGTCTGGATGCGCTTCCGGAAGAGGATTTGGTGAAGATTCTTTTCTCCGAGAACCCCGGTGTGCTTATCCAGACCGACAGCCCGAAGGCGGTGGAAAAGATGATGCGCAAGAGGGATGTCGGCTTCCTGCAAATCGGCAAGCCGGTTCCCGGACGCACGCTTTCGATTTCCAAAGCCGGGGCCCGTTACCGTTTCGACATCGACGCCTTGCGCGATACTTGGTTTGAATCGTCCTACCTTCTCGACCGGGGACAAAGCGGGGAAGCCTGTGCCAAGGCCCGCTTCGAGAATTACAAGAAACAACCGCTGCAAGTCCGTTTCCCGGCTGCTTTCAGCGGGAAGACCGGAAGTTACGGCATCTCGGCCGACCGCCGTGTCCCGACGGGAATCCGGGCGGCCATCATCCGCGAGAAGGGTATCAACGGGGACCGGGAAATGGCTTACGCCCTCTACTTGGCGGGTTTCGATGTGAAAGACGTGCATATGACCGACCTCGTGAGCGGGCGGGAAACCTTGGACGATGTGAACATGGTAGTCTATTGCGGCGGTTTCTCCAACAGCGATGTCTTAGGCTCTGCCAAGGGCTGGGCCGGGGCTTTCCTGTATAACGAAAAGGCCCGCGAAGCCTTGCAACGTTTCTACGGGCGGACCGACACGCTTTCCCTCGGGATTTGCAACGGTTGCCAGCTGATGGTGGAACTGGGGCTTTTGACACCTGGCCAAGCTGTCAAGCCGCGCATGCTGCACAACGATTCACGTAAGTTCGAGAGCCGTTTCCTGAGCGTGGATATTCCGCAGAACAACTCGGTAATGTTCAAATCTTTGGGTGGAAGCCAGCTGGGTATCTGGGTGGCGCACGGGGAAGGAAAGTTCAGCCTTCCCGAAGGCCTTTCCGGTTACCAGGTGGCGGCCCGCTACACTTACGACGCCTATCCGGGAAACCCGAACGGTTCCCCGCAAGGCATTGCCGGTATCGTTTCGGAAGACGGGCGGCATTTGGCCTTTATGCCCCATCTGGAGAGAGCCATTTTCCCTTGGCAATGGGGCTGGTATCCGGAGAACCGCCGCTTGTCGGACCAGGTTTCGCCTTGGATCGAGGCTTTTGTCAATGCCAGGAAGTGGGTGGAGAAGCAGGCAGGCCGGTAGGTTTGTTCCGGGTGCTTTGCTTCGGCTTCGGGCAAGAAACTAATAGGAACCCATAAAAAGAACCCCGTCAGGAGAGATGCTGGCGGGGTTTTTCTTTGGGTTCTGAATTTGATTGAACACGGTTCGGCATAAGCCCTCTGTGGGACTGAATCGAGGTCTTGGTTCGACTATGTCTCGGTGAAGTTTCCCGGACAAAGCCCATGCGGTTGGGTACGGGGTGGTCGAAACCGGATGCTTTGCCATTACCGGGAACGGCGCTCCTACCGGAAGAAGAGGCTGATACCGAATTGCAGGGGGACGAGTGTCGAGTTGGAAATGCCTTCCACGTGGAGGGAGGATTCCCCCAGATACCATTGGCCTTTCCCGATTTGCTGGTTCCATTTGACATGGAAGCCGATGCCGAAATCCTTGGTGACAAGCCAATTGAAAGAGAAACCGATGCCGACGTAAGCTTGGGGACGTTGCCTGAGGTCGAGCGAACGGCCCGAGGCCAGATAGTCCGGGATGGAAACGGATTCGGTGTCCAGGTCCTGGAAATTGTCGGTATGGAATTGGTTGAAGGCGACACCCGCCGAAAGTTGTCCGATGATTTCGAATTTTTCCCGTTTCAAAAGCGCGTATTCCCCGTATGCGCCTAAGGTCCATTGGTTCATGCTGAAACCGGCTTTCTGGCGTTTCGGGTTCCAGAAATCCCCGTTATGGAGACCGGAGAACTCGAAGCCGAAACCCCACTTTTGGGGCGAATACCATCCGATTTGGGCTTCAGCCCCGAAAGCATAATGGGGGAGTTCGATGGAAGGGAAGCCGGGAAGGTTCTGGATGTCGTTCCGGAAATCCCCACGGCCGAAGTCGGCCACAGCGATGACCGGTCTGGCCAATATTTTCAAATGCAGCTTTTTGTCCGTGTGATCCGTGCTGTCTGTTTGCAGGGCTTGGGCCGGGAGGACCAGGGCGAAAAGGAGTGGCAAAAGGAATTTGTTTTTCATGTCTTGGATTTTTGATGGTTAAAAATCTTTCCGCTGTTTTCCTGTACGACGTTTGAGTTGTCCGGAAAGTTACAACGGATGGTTTTCCGGATTTTTTGTAAATTTGCTTTTGTGCGTTTTTGCGCCGCTCTTTTGTCATCAAAACACAAACGATATGAATCGTCACCTTTTGCTCATCAGCAATTCGACCAATGCGGGCGAAGCCTATCTGGCATGGCCCAAGAAAGACATCGAGGATTTCTTCCGGAAATTCGGAGTCAGGAAAGTCTTGTTCGTGCCCTATGCCGGCGTGGCTTCGGGCTATGATGCCTATGCCCGGAAAGTGGGCGATGTGTTCGCTTCCATGGGGGTGGAACTGGAATCCGTGCATGCTTCCGACTATCCGGTCACGGCGGTCCAGAAGGCCGAGTGCATCGTGGTGGGCGGAGGAAACACCTTCCATTTAGTGCATGAAATGCAGCGCACCGGCATCATGGAGGCCATCCGGGAAAAAGTCTTCCAAGGCTGCCCCTACATGGGCTGGAGTGCCGGTTCCAACGTGGCATGCCCTACCATGAAGACGACCAATGACATGCCGATTATCCAACCCGAATCCTTCAATACCCTTGGCCTGGTGCCTTTCCAGATTAATCCGCATTATTTGGATGCCAATCCGGCAGGGCATGGCGGGGAAACCCGGGAAGACCGTATCCGTGAATTCATGGTCGTGAATCCTGATGTGTATGTGGTCGGGCTGCGGGAGGCGACTTCCTTGTACGTGGACGGGGACAAGATGGAATTGAAGGGAAGCCGCAAGATGCGTTTGTTCAAGGCTGGGGAAGAGGTCCGGGAGATTGAGCCGGGGACGGATGTTTCCTTCTTGCTATAAAAGACTGTTTGAAGTAAAAAAGATAATTTTCGAGCACTTTTCACGGTGTGCCGGTATGGAGGATTTCCTGTCTGGCACACCGTATTTTTATGCATGCTTGTGCCGTATTCAAGGGATAGTCCTATGTGGAATTCAAACAAGCCTGGATGTGAGTGGCCGCACCGCCCTGACGGAGCTGAATTGTTACCAAAACCAGTTGACAGGTTTGAACGTGAACGGATGTACTGCCTTGATTGGCTTGCATTGTGACGGAAACCAGTTGAAGCGCTTGGACTTGGATAGCTGTACCGCTTTAACGAAATTGGATTGTTTCGAAAACCAACTGTTGGTATTGGATTTGGACTCTTGTACTGAGCTGTCACCTTCCAGCGTTGCGATGTTCTCCCAGAACTCCTATGTCATCGTGGATGACTCCAACCATGTCCGTTTGCCGGATTTTCCACTCCTCAATCCGGCGCGTGGCGGAGGCGAAGTTGACCCCAATCTTGAAAAGCTGTCGAGGGTCGGTGGCAAAAGGCTTGGCATAGCCCTTGTCCTCAATCTGCTGCAGGGCCTCGTCCGCGCTGGCGTCCATTTTCAGCTCCATCACGTAGATGTATTTTTCAGTCTGGACCACGATGTCCATGCGGCCAGCGCTGGTGTGACGTTCCACCTGTACGAATTGTCCCATCAACTTGCACATCACGTACATCGTATTTTGGAAGTACAACTCCGCATCCCCCACAATCGCGTAGTCGGCATCGGCAAAAAATGCCTCGAAACGTTTCATCAAGTCCTCGGCATCCCCTTTCTCGAAATCATCCACGAACTTTTGCACATCGAACGGACTGTAGTAAGAAGCTGTGGGAACATAGGTCTTGGCCAGGCACTCCATAAAACCGCGTTCCACCTCCTGGTTCGGGTACTTCAATGAATACCGTTGCCGCCTTTCGTCATAGCTTTTAATCGTGAGGTAGCCGCTTTGGTAAAGTACCGGAACCGGGTCGGAATCATCGGCATTCACCCCTCCAAGAGCTGAGGCAGGAACCCGGTCCAAGGTCAAGTTTTCCAAGTTGAATTTGCCTTGCCGCAAGGCCTTGACCACGAAGGTCGGCGTGCCGGTCTCGTACCAGAAATCCTTGAACTCCTGCTGGTACAAGGCACTCAAAAGACTGAAAGGGTTGTAAATGTCCGGGCATTTGATCGAAAAATGGTAGCCATCGTAATAATCCTTGAGCTTGGCATAGCATTCTTCCTTGCTCATCCCATTGGTAGAAGCCATCTCCTCCACACTGCCATCGAAATAGGCATGGAGGTCATCCTCCGAAATACCGCAGACATCCGCATATTGATTGGCCATCGAAATGTCGTTGAGATTGTTGAGCCCGCTGAAGATGCTGAGCTTTCCCAACTTGGTCACTCCGGTCAGGAAGCCGAAGCGGAGCTTCCCGTCCCGGCTCTTCATCACGCTGTAAAAGCCTTGCAGGCGGCTGCGGAAGGCTTCCCGCAACGGTTCGTTGCCTGCTGCATCCAGCAAAGGCTTGTCGTACTCGTCAATCAGAATCACGACCGGTTTGCCGGTCTTTTCATAAGCCGCATCGATGACATCCTTGAAACGTGCATCGGCCATCGGATAACGTTTTTCGAATCCAAAAGAATGCTCCCATTGGCACAGATGCTGGTCCAAACTAACATCCAAATCGTCTATGCCGTTATATTCTTTCCCGCTCAAATCCAAATGCAGCACCGGGTAGGAATTCCAGTCCTGTTCCAGATTTTCGATGGCCAATCCTTGGAATAATTCCTTCTTCCCCTGGAAATAGGCTTCCAAGGTCGATACCAAAAGGCTTTTGCCGAAGCGGCGGGGACGGCTCAGGAAATAGTATTTCCCGGTTGCCACCAAGCGGTGGACCAAGTCCGTTTTGTCCACATAAACGTAGCCGCTTTCGCGGATGTTTGCAAAATCTTGGATTCCAATCGGGTATAGCATGACTTGATGTTTTTCTTCCAAAGTTTTTCCTGTCAAGACGGCTATTTGTTGCCGGTGTTCAGATAAACCTCGATGGCGCCGCGCCCGTATTTGAGCGTGGAAGCGTTCATGAAATGGAGGCCGGGATAGTCTTTGAGCCGTTTTTCGATTTCATGCTTCAAGATGCCGTTGCCCACGCCATGGATGAAGATGATTTTGGAAAGCTGGCGGCTGATGGCCTGGTTCAAGCAGGTTTCAAACACCTGCAATTGCTTGGTAAGGTAATCTTCTTCCTTGGCCCCTTTGAATTCCAAACGGGTGGCGAGGAGGGTTTCCACATGCAAATCCACTTCCGCCGTGTCGCTCTTGATCATGTAGCGGGCCAAAGGGTTTCCCTTGTCCTCCACGAAAGGTTTGCCGGCATCCGTTTTCTCCATTTCCTTCTTCTGCTCCCGGTTCAATCCTGCAAAGGCCAAGCTGTTGCCGGCTTTGTGCACGGCCCAATCGAGGATGGGGACCAGGAGGACCTTCTCCCGCATGAAAACCGGGTAGATGTAGCTTTCGGCCTGCCCAATCCGGTTGGCCTTGATTTTGTACTCTTGGTGCGAAGGCATAGGCCATGCCGGACTTTCGTCTTGGTAGAAAAGGCATTGCAAGACTCCTTCGGTCCAAAGGCCCAGGTCCTCGCGTTCGATGCTTTCCACCAAAATCTTGGAATAGGGAGGAACCGAGGCGAAATCCACGCCGTAGAAGGATTCCGCGCCCCGGGTCGCCAAATTGTACAACAGCGTGCAGGGCGTGTAGTTGATGACGTAGAACTCCACGGGACCCCGCAACATGAATTGCTGGTCAAGGGGCATCAAGGCAAGGTAAACCCCTTCGGTCTGGGGTTGTTTGGCCGAGTAACTTCTTGCCAGGGCTGAAACCCGCGTGTCTTCGGGCTCTTCCCCGTTTTCTTCAACGGTTTCCGGTTCAACCGAAACCTCTTCCTCTTCCAATGCCTTGTTCCACGAACTTTCCCAAGGACCTCCTTTTTGCGCCTTTTTCCTTTCGGCCTCTTCGGCCCGGCGGGCTTTGGCCTCTTCCTTAGGCGAACCATAGGTAGCCTTACCCTCGTAAAAGAGGCGTTCGGCGGTGGAAGACGGTTTTTCTACCTTGATCAAACCGGTGATGGAAAACGGCAGTTCGAATCCGTCGGTGGTCACGCCTACCGTGGAAGAATTGATAATCTTGGTGACAACACCTTCGCCTTGCTGGTCCAGGAACTTCACTTTGTCGCCTATGTTGAATTTCATGTATGCTCCTTTCTTTTTGCTTGTGCGTTTTGGTCACGCGAAGTTACGCCAAGTTTGGAAATTATCCTTATTTTCGCAAGTTTTCGCCCGTGCTTTCATAAGACGGGGAGGTGTGTTGCGGAACCCTGGCCACCTTTCCGGCAATGGAAGCTGAATCTCTTGGAAATATGGAACATAAAAAACGCCCCGTCCTTCCGTCGAAAGCCTGGAAGGCTTTCGGGAGGAAACGTGCAGGCCTCTTGCTCTTGCCGTTGACCCTGTTGGCTTCCTGTCAACCCGACCCCATGGAAGGCGGTTTCAACTTCAATTTCAGTTTCAGCTTCGAAGGCCGGACGCTGGATTTCGATTCCACGGTTTATATCATCGAATCAGGAAATGCCATTAGAATCAACGATATACAATATTTCATCTCGGACGTGGCCTTGGTGGACAAGGACGGGAACCGGCATCGTTTCCAGAACGAAGAAAACCAGATCCATTATGTGGACAGCCGGATTGCCGCCACTTTGAGCTGGGAAACCGGTGAAAACTTTCCGGCCGGCGTGTACGATTACGTCGAATTCACTTACGGCTTGGATTCGGCCACCAACCGGACCGGGCTTTTCCTCGACTATCCGGAAAACGGGATGTTCTGGCCCGAGGCCTTGGGCGGAGGATACCACTATATGAAACTGAACGGCTATTGGGTACCCGACACCTTGTCCGGGAACTGGGAGACTTTCGGTTTCCATACCGGAATCGGGCAGACTTGGCAAGACGGGATTGCCGTAGCCTTCCATCAGAATTACCGCCGGGTCACCGATACGATTCGTATTTTCCTGACGGACGGGGAGGCCCGCAGCCTGACCTTGAACATGGAGACGGCCGAATGGTTCCGCAACCCGCATGTTTGGGATTTCAGGCAGTTCGGTGGAGCCATCATGCAAGACCAAGAGGCCCAGCAGGTCATCAAGGAAAATGTTCCGGGCGTGTTCGACATACGTTGAAGCCGGGAAAGAGGGTGTATCAAAATAGGGATTTGAAATAAATCTCAGGCGGTGTGTCAGAGTGAGTAAGATGCAAGGCGCTGAGAGCGAGAACGAAGGAGCGTACTGTTGCTGCTTCGCAGCGAGCGCAGGCTTCGCCTCATCAGAGTGCAAGTAGAAACTTGCCCTCTGCGTTCGGCTTGCACTGCGGTTCGTGACTGAGTTCGAGTCTCGAAAAACAGTGCAAACCGAGCGCCGAACCAAACCGGCA
>CALUNB010000006.1 GCA_944321885.1 uncultured Bacteroidales bacterium
ATTAGACACCTATAATTTACAAAATACCAATAATATGCACAACTTTTTTAGCATAAATCTTCTCCGTTTTTTAATTCCGCCAACGGGTTTTAGGAGGTATTTATTTAGGGAAGATGAGCGGATTTTGGCTACTTTTTTAGCAGAAAGGAGTAAGCAAATAGCATTTTGATTACTCCTTTTTTCTATACTATCTTTGCACCCATGTTTAATTTTTTATTTATATTTCAGTTATGGGAATTATAAAAAGAATGTCCGTTCTCCTAATAGCTATTCTGTTAAGATATACTTCTGTCTATTCACAAACACAGGCGGATGTAAAAATGGGTGAAATCCTAAGAAGCTGTTTAAATTTATTTGTTTAGGCCATCGGGAGGGGATTTGGAGGGATGGCGCGGCGTTTTTCAAAGGAGGATAGCCGAGCTATCTGACGTGAAAAAGGCAAGCCAGCCCCGAAATAGCCCCCGATGGGCAAACAAAATCCTGAAACCGGTTCCTGAAAATTCAGTCTTTTCAGGATTGCAAGAAATTTTAAACAGCTTCTAAACAACGGTGATTTATTTCAAATTAAGGAGCGATATCCGATATTAAAGGATTCTGTCAGCATAGAAATGTTGAATCTTGTGTCTGAAGCGCAACTTGGTATAGGTTTCAATCAACTGGAAAGAGCAGGTGTTGCATTGGATAGTCTGTTGCAGTTTCATCAGGCAGAGCTTGGTGCAGAGACATCAATAGGAATGGCAGCCTTGCAAGGCATGAATTTCTTGAATTTGGGAATGTATGAGCAAGCTGGAAAAGTTGGAGAAGGTTTGGTTAATACGCTTAAAAAATCTGTACCGTTTGAAGCTCTTTATAGTTTTGTGTTTATAGAAAATGTCGGCAAAACACTTGCCAATGTGCCTAAACCTCATCTTGAACGTCCGGATAGAGATATTGCGGTGCCGTTAAGTGTGGGTGCTGTCGGAAGAGGCAAGCACATCTATATTCCTGTGGAAGTCAATGGTATAACGAAATATTATATTTTCGATACAGGCTGTTCTTTCGGCAATTTCGTATCAGAAAAGTATGCGGAAGAAGTTGGTTTGAAGGTTTTGGCAGATTCAATTCCTGTATCGGGTATGGAAATAGGCTTTGTAAAGCTTGCTACGGCTGATTCGCTGAAAATAGGAGAACTGGTATATCATAATCTTGTTTTTATGGTTGCACCTCCCGACCGTGAAGTGGATTCTTTATTTACATTTGACGGAGTGCTTGGTTATCATTTTATCAGAGATGCAAGGGAAATAATCATAGACAATGAAGCTGGCAGATTCATATTTCCTCAAGAAATATCTGATGGAGAACCGAATATGTATCTGTCATCAAATACGCCTCAAGTGAGGATTAGTTACGGTGGACATCCATTGGATTTGATTTTTGATACAGGAAATGTAAAATCTGATTTGGGAAATAAATTTGCAGAAACATTTCCCGATGCAATTGAGGGGCTCACGGAACAGACAACCTCCCGTGGAGGCTTTGGTGGTATATCACAAACAAAAGTTGTCGTATTACCTGAATTTCGTTTTGAGGTGGCAGGTTCCACAGTTACATTATACAATACAGAAGTCATTAAAAATACGGAATCCGGTAGTCAGTTATTTTCTGGCTCATTAGGAGCGGATTTCGTGTTATCATTCAAACGATTGGTTATTAACTATCAGAGCATGTTTATACGTGGAGAAAAATAGCAACAGCCACGGCAATGAGATTAAGGGGCAAACTTCAAGATGGAAGTATCATTCAAACTGAGAGCTTGGACCAAAGCAGACATACTGGCATTGGCAAAATACCTGAATAACAAAAAGATTTGGGACAACTGTCGTGACTCCCTTCCTTATCCCTATACGGAAAAGGATGCGACACAGTTCACCAGTTTTGTTGAAAGGCAAAGCGAACAGAACAATTACTGCATCGAGATTAATCACGAAGCAGCAGGTAATATCAGTTTCATCAGAGGCACAGACGTAGAGCGGTACAACGCCGAACTTGGCTACTGGCTTGCCGAGCCGTATTGGAACCAAGGCATCATGTCCGAAGCCATCAAACAGGCCGTAGAAGATTATCTAAGCAGTTCCAATACGATACGAATCCATGCCCATGTTTACGCTAATAACCCGGCATCGATGAAGGTTCTCGAAAAAGCTGGCTTCCATAAATGTGGCATCTTCAGGAAAG
Organism: uncultured Bacteroidales bacterium; assembly: GCA_944321885.1. Lineage (GTDB taxonomy): Bacteria > Bacteroidota > Bacteroidia > Bacteroidales > P3 > Pullibacteroides. The sequence continues at coordinate 2,215 of CALUNB010000006.1, forward strand.
CCTGCTTCAAAAACGGGCAGTTTGTTGATTGCCATTGTTATGAATTAGTGAACCTAAAGAAGATAAACTAAAAACACCCGACTTTACATTCTTGGATGTAAAACCGGGCGTTTATTTTTAAAACATTGATTTTCAATGTTTATTGCGGAAAGTGAGGGATTCGAACCCCCGGAGACTCGCGCCTCAACGGTTTTCAAGACCGCCGCAATCGACCACTCTGCCAACTTTCCAAAATCCGGGAGGCCAAAAGGTTCCCGGAAAGGCTGCAAAGATAATACAAAAAAGCGAGACACTACGTAATTTGCCTACGTTGGAGCACTTGGAATTCCGTTTCCCCTACATTCAAAGCAAGGATGTCATATATATGGGCAGATACACAATACCCTCCTCCACTTTCACATCCTTATCATGTAACACATAGGGTGTGGATAACTGGGGACCATATTTGGCGATGCACTTTTTCAATGAATTCAACGTATAACGCCGTCCCGACTTCACTTCGATTGGGGATATATTATGCCTACTTGTTATCTTGGACTTGGATATCAAGAAATCGATTTCCATACGGTCCTCTACCGCCGTCCGGGAACCACTGCTGAAAAAATAAAGCTTGTGACCAGCCGCCCGAAGCATTTGTGCCACAATGTTTTCAACCAACATCCCCTCGTTCACTTCCAGTTTGTCAAACATCAGCTTCCGATAAAGATCCGCATTCACAATTCCTCGCTCATCAAAGGCATGGCTGATGAGCAAGCCCGTATCAGCCATGTAGCATTTCAACGTAGTACGTTCTTCGTTCAACTTCAATCCGATGCTCGGTTCTGTCGAATTATAGCAGCAATTGATGATTTTGGCATCACTCAACCAAAAAAAAGCCTGTGAATAATCACGCATACGGGCTTCCGTCTGCAATGCGGATAAGACGAATTTCTTTTCGTGCTTCTGCAATTGTCCCGGTATTTCCTCAAAAATAGCGGCAACCTTTGTCTCCTGATTATCGGCATATTTGTGAATGTCATTGCGATAAAGAGCCAAGATATCACGTTTCACTTCATCCACTTTCTCGAAATCCCGCGTTTCCACATACTTCAAGACGGCTTGCGGCATCCCGCCGACAATGAGGTACTGCCGGAAAAAATCCATAGCTCGACGATGGAAAGCCCCCATGGGCAGCCGTTTCTCAAACTGCATCCGAATATACGGCATCAACATCTCATCTCCCATTGCCCACAAAAATTCCTCAAAATCCATCGGGAACATTTCAATGGCATGTTCCTCGGAAGGCAGCATGATATCCTTGACATTCTTTTTGATGGAAATAAGCGAACCGGTCTCGATATAATCATAACGCCGGTCTGCCACCAAATGTTTGATGGCCGAACGGGCACGAGGGCAGAATTGCACTTCATCGAATATCACCAAAGAGCGGGCTTCCTCGTCTTTCGTCCGACGCGGAGTAAGTTTCCTCCTGAAATAAAGCTCCAGATTCATGAAAAGCATGTCAAGGTCATCCAAATAAAGATTGAAAAACTCCATCACTTGAGGATTTACCTTGCTGACGTCCACCAACAGAAAAGATTCATATTCATTACGGGCGAATTCTTCAACGATATAACTCTTCCCTATCCGTCGAGCTCCTTCTATCAAAAGTGCCGTATCGCCCTTATGTTTTCTCTTCCATTCCAAGAGTTTAGCGTATATTTTCCTTTTCATGATTCACGTATTCGACTTTATTTATGACTTCCAATCCCACATATTCAAGATTATTGCAACCGCAAATATACACCTTTTCAAGATTAACTGCCCCTTTGTTGTACCAGCTTGAAAAAGTAGACACGGAAAATGTGTACCGGCTCGCAAAAGCAGACATGCCCCAAAAATAAAAATCCTCCCCAGCCCGCCCCGCACGCCAAAACATGCCAGGACTTAGCCAAGGAGGATTCCCCATCCGTGCTATTCCAACCGCTCTTGTTGTCCCGCTTCGTTATTCCAAAAAGAAATCCACCGAAGTCACGACCCGCACTTTCTTGATATAAGAAGTGTTGGGATCCCGGTCCTCGATGCTGAAAAGCCCTTGGACGGCACGTTTGATACCGCCAATCCGGCTTTCACTGTCGGCAGCGAATTTCTGGGCGGCCTCGCGGGCGTTCTTGGTAGCTTCCTCTATCATGGAAGGTTTCAACTCATTCAAACCCGTGAATTCGTAACGGACCTGGTACTGGTATTCCCCGCTGGCAATGGCAATCCCCTGTTGCAGAAGTTCCCCTTGCTGGAGCATCAGCTCCCGGACCTTTTCCACTTGCCGGCTCGTGACCGTGATGACCGAAGTAATATTGTAGCGGTAAGGCGAATCCGAGGAACGGTAACGCTCGGCATCCAAATCGATGACCGCCGGAGCCGCCACAGAGATTTCCTCCTCGGTAATGCCCCGGGAATCCAAGAAAGCCACGATTTTCTCGTTTTTGGCACTGATAATCCTGTACAAAGCAGGAAGGTCGCTTCCCACTTCCTTGAAATAAATGGGCCAGACCACCTTGTCGGCTATCACTTCGCGCTCGGCCAAGCCACGCACGCTCACAAAACGGTTCATCTTGGCATTCTGCCGCATCCCGCTATAAACGAAACCACCGGCAACCGCCACGCCCAAAGCCAACACCAAAGCGGCCCAAATCAATCTGTCTTTCATTTCTTTTCCTTTTTCTCAAACTCATTTTCCCGAACCCAGTCCGGAGCCCGTACGCCATCGAAGAGGGCGTCTTTCCCATCGAAAATTCCCGTCCCCAAGATTTTCCGAAGAACCGGGACTCATCGTCTTTCCGCCGGTCTTCGATTCCGGGCGGGCCGCCCTTTTGCAAAAAACGGAGCGGCCCTACAGAAATCACTGTCTCCGTAAAAAGCAGAACCTCCTCCCGATATCCCAAGCAAGCAAATCCATTCCGGTTCTTACTTCTTATACCCCACCGGATGGTTCAAGATAGGCTCCTGTTCCGGCCTCAACTTCAACACTTCTTTGATTTTGGCCTTGTCCATCGTACCCCGTGCCACCGTGGCCATGTTGTTTCCGGCACAAAACAGATAGATGTTCTGGGAAACGTAACCGGCATCGGTCATGGCCCAGTTCCTCTCGGGCGGGAAGACGCTGAAATCCCCCACAATCACCAAATTGACAGGTGCTTTCGCGGCAAAATCCTGAGGGCCTGCCAAATCGGCCCGGAAATCCCCTTCGGCCACCGGCTGCAAAACATGGGCCTTGGCATCATACAAGTACGCACCTTGGGGTGTAAAAACATACAAAGTGATTTCCTGCTTGTTTTGCGCCGTGGGAGCCGTCAGCTTCCCCGTTTCGGCACGGTTCTGCCCGTTGGCGGCCCAAACCAAATCCGACAAATCCTGCAAGGCCAGTTCCTGGTCCGAATAAACCCGGAGCGATTCGCGCTGCTGGAAAGCCTGCATCAGGTTTCCGCCCCGTTCAGCCGTAGGTTCCAGCAATTCAATCGGTTTCAAACCTTGGGCTTGGCATCCCGCCAACATCATGCCCGAAAAAAAACAGGTCAAAAAAACTGCAATAGGTCTCATGATACTATGGTTTTAAAGTTGAAAAATCCATGCCTCAAAGCCAAAGCTTCTTCTTTTTCAAAGTCTCGACAGGAACCGGGATTTCCACGACACCCCGGCTGTAAGGCGCTATCTCATAAGGATTGTAAACAAAGACACAGTTCCCGTCCTTGACGTAAAAATTTTCACTCACGTGGAATTGATCCGGGAAATAAGACTTTTCCGCCAAAGCCTTCGCGTCCTTGACACCCTCCTGGTTCAGCAAAGCCTTGAATACCACCTTTTCCAAGACATCCTGCTTGTCCTCGCCGAACATGCGTTCCAAATCCAGCAAACCCTCCTCGTCAAAATTCAAGTACAGGTTTTCCGTCATCGGATGGGCGCCGCCCGTGTAAACGCTCGACACCAAATGGTAAGTCACGAACAGGTTCCCCGTATCCAAAACCTCTCCTTTGAGATAATAGCTGTGTTCCACCAGCCGTGTATCGGGAACCTTTTCCAGAAGGTCCGAAACCGATTTGCGGTATTCCTGCACTTTGGCGTCCCGGAAATGCGCGGCAGCCGACAAAAAGGACTCCCGTCCATACTCCGCACCGAAAGCCTTCTCGATAATTACCTTATTGACAAGACCCAAGTTGAGGATTTTCGGTGGCCGGGACGACTCCACCCGTTCTACCAAAGGCTCGGTCTTGACTTCCCTCCCGTCGTTCCCCGTCAGGGACTTTCGGGCACCAAATTTGATATTTACCTGCAAAACCGATGCCCGGAAACGGTCCGAAGCCCCTTCGATGAAGAAATCCATGTCCATTTCGACCCTGCAAGCAGGGCCCTCGATCGAATCGAGAGGCGCATATTCCTTATAAACAAATCTTTGAACCAAGGGAGACTGCTGGGCTTCAATCACCATGGAAGCGCTGGAAGCCAAGAAGGCCAATCCGATGAAGAAACTGTTCCTTTTCATATTTTCCTTTTTTTCCTGTCCGGCACATGTTCCGCACAGTTTACAAACTTACATTTTTTTCTTTGCAAAACCCGAATCCCAGCCGCAGATGAGAAAAAAAAGTTTAACTTTATCCGCCTTTTGCCCTTTTCTCGCAAACCAAGAAGCATGAAAAAACAAAGACCCGTTTATGTGATAGGCCACCGGAATCCCGACACGGATTCCATTTGCGCCGCCATTTGCTACGCCCATCTGAAAGCCGAGTTAGGCATGGACGTGGTTCCGGCCCGGGCCGGGAAACTCAACAAGGAAACCCTTTTCGCCCTCAACTACTTCAAGGCCGAACCACCCCTGTTGCTCACCGACGTCTATCCCCGCGTGTCGGACGTGACCGCCGACTGCACCGTCACCATCAACGAGAACCAAAACCTCCGCGAACTGGCCGCCCTGATGCGGAACGGCAATATCAAGTCCATCCCTGTCGTCAACGAGGCACAGGACTTGCGGGGCATCATCACCGTGAGCGACATGGCCAAGCGTTATTTCGAGGACTTGGGCATGCAAAGTTTCCTGAACTCCACGGTAAGCCTGCGCGAACTGGCCCACGTCATCGATGCCGTACCGATTGTGGAAGGCCAGGAAGACAAGAAAATCAACGGGAACGTCCGCATTGCCGCAGGCAGCCTGCAAACGATACAACAACTTGTCAAAGAAGGGGATATCGTCTTGGTTGGCGACCGCATCGCCGACTTGATGCTGGCTTGCATCAAAGCCGGTATCGCCTGCTTGATCATCACCGGGAACGGGAACCTCCACCCCAAGGTCATCGACGCGGCCAAAAGCAAGGAAATCCCGATACTCTCCTGTCCTCACGACACATACACTTGCGCCCGTCTCATCAACCAGTGCGTACCCGTCTCCGAAATCATGCAGACCCAAGTGGTCAGCTTCAAGCCCACCGACATGCTGATCGACATCAAGGGCAGCATGGAAAAGCACAAGCACCGCTATTATCCGGTGGAAGAAAACGGGAAATTGGTCGGAATGGTCAGCAGCGAAAGCGTCATGGTTCCTGAAAAGACCAAATTGATTTTGGTAGACCACAACGAACGCAGCCAGGCCATCGAAGGCATTGAAAAGGCGCAAATCCTCGAAATCATCGACCATCATCGTTTGGGAGGAATCCAGACCAACGAACCGATTTTCACGCGCCAGGACCCAGTGGGCTGCACCTGCACCATCGTAGCCGACATGCATATCCACCGGCAAGTGGCCATTCCGCCCCAAATCGCAGGCCTGATGCTCTCGGCCATCCTTTCCGACACCGTGCTCTTCAAGTCCCCCACCTGCACGCAACACGACAAGGACGTGGCCCAATACCTTTCGAAAATAGCCGGTATCGACATCGAGGCCTACGGGATGCAGATGCTCAAGGCCGGTTCGGACATCGACAACATGAGCGCGGACGAAATCGTCAAGAACGACATGAAGGAATTCCTGATTTCCCATTACCGCATCAGCATCAGCCAATGCTCGGTCATGGACAAGCGCCAAGCCGAAGACCGCAAGGAGGAAATCCTTGCCGCCGCCGAGGACTTGCGCGAACGGGAAGGTTACGACCTCTCCATTGTCATGATAACCAACATCATCGAAGAAGCCTCCATCTTGATTTTTTCCGGTGAACCCAAGAGCCTGATCAGCGAAGCTTTCAAGGTGGACACCCATGACCTCATGGTGACCCTGCCGGGCGTGATGTCCCGGAAAAAACAAGTAGTCCCTCCCCTCTCGGAAGTCGCAAAGCTGATAACGAATTAATTGCGAACCCATTTCCCGCTTTGCAGGAAGGTATCCTATTTTCACGTATTTTTGCGCCCGCAAAAAATTACGGCATCGAAAGATTTTTGGCCGTAAAAAACAGTTTTTTTGATGAATAACAAAGTCAAAGGCTATCTTTTGGGCGCATTGGCCGCTGCCACCTACGGCATGAACCCCCTGTTCGCACTCCCGCTTTACCAAAACGGATTGGATCCGGACACCGTGCTGTTTTACCGTTATATCCTCGCGGTCCCGGTCATTGCCTTGATGATCAAGCTACGGGGCAGGAATTTCAAAATCAAGAAACAAGCCCTCCTGCCCGTGGCCGTGATGGGAGTGCTTCTATCCATATCCTCGCTGACTCTTTTTTATAGCTACAATTACATGGATGCCGGTCTGGCCTCGACCTTGCTCTTCGTTTATCCGGTACTGGTGGCTGTCATCATGGCCATCGTGTTCAAGGAAAAACTGAGCACGCAGACCCTTGTCTGCATTGTCATGGCCTTGGTCGGCATCGCCCTGCTTTCCAAAGGAAGCGATGGGAGCGGGCTGAACCCGATCGGCGTGAGCATCGTCATGGCCTCGGCGATTACCTACGCGGTATATTTGGTCGCGGTCAACCAATGGAAAGTCCTCAAAGAAATGCCCACGGTGCAGTTGACCTTTTACGCCTTGCTGTTCAGCAGCGTGATTTTGTTTGCCAAAACCGGCTTCGGGGCCCATTTGAAGCCCGTGACCCAATGGTATGAATGGGGGCTGCTCCTCTGCCTGGCGCTCCTGCCCACCGTGGTTTCTTTCTTGGCGACGACCCAGGCCATCCACTACATAGGCCCCACCCCGACGGCCATTCTCGGTTCCCTCGAACCTTTGACCGCCGTCTTTTTCGGGGTCCTGGTATTCCATGAAGCCTTCACCTCCCGGCTCGCCTTGGGGATGATACTGATTATCACAGCGGTGACCATCATCGTTTCCAAGGGGAACGTGGCAACTTACTTGCTACGCTTCCGGAAACTGTTCCCCAAACTCCGGCGGAAATAAGTCGTTCCGGCTTCGGACGCCACTAAGGAGACCTTTGCCCAATAAATTAGAGGTTATCTGTATCATGCGGTGCGTCAGAATGGGTGAGATGCGAGGCGCTTCACTTCACATGAAGCCCACACTCCTTCTGCGCCGGATTCTCCCACCACCACCTTCCTGCCCGCACATCCTGGCCGGGTGCGACCGCCCGCGTGCAAGGTTGGCAGCCAATGGAGGGGAAGCCCTTGTCATGCAAGACATTGTAAGGGACACCCTTCCGCTTGATATAGTCCCAAACCTCTTGCTCGGTCCAATCCACCAAGGGGTTCAGTTTCAAAAGCCCGTTCGCCTCATCCCATTCCACCCGGTGTACTTGGGTCCGGGTCACCGACTGCTCCTTGCGCAAGCCGCAGACCCATACGTCCAAGGATGCGAAAGCACGGTGCAAGGATTCCAACTTGCGTACATGGCAGCAAAGCTTCCTCTGTTCCAAGCTCTTGTAAAACAAATTGATGCCATTTTCCTTAACCATGGCTTCCACCTTGTCCGCCGGAGGGAAAAGGACTTCCATCCGAATATGGTAATGGTCTTCCGTCCGGGCAATCAACTGGTAGGTTTCGGGGAAAAGCCGTCCTGTGTCAAGCGTGAAAATCCGCACTTCCGGGTCGATACCCACCATCATGTCGGTAAGTACCTGGTCCTCGGCTCCTAAACTGGAGGAAAGGGCCAACCTTCCTCCGTATTCCTGCATGAAAAAACGCAACATCTCTTCGGGCGTCTCCGTGCTGAAACGCTCGTTCCACTCCTCCACTTGACGGGATGTAATTTCCTTCATATCTCGCTTGTTTAAATTTTTCCTGAGAAGCTGTTTAAATTTATTTGTTTAGGCCATCGGGGGGGATTTGGAGGGATGGCGCCGCGTTTTTCAAAGGAGGATAGCCAAGCTATCTGACGTGAAAAACGCAAACGATAGCGAATGTCGAGCGGGGAATCAAAGCTTGCTTTGATTTCTCCGAGACCAAGCTATCATCGAGCATCGCTCAACCCGGACCCGAAATAGCCCCCGATGGGCAAACAAAATCCTGAAACCGGTCCCTGGAAATTCAGCCTTTTCAGGATTGTAAGAAATTTCAAACAGCTTCTGAATTTTTCCCCGGAACCGAACGTGTTCCCCAAGCTTTCCTTTCGGCAGCGAATCCTCGATAGAACCATGCTGGCGTGGCTCCTTCTTAGGAAAACCGAATTCGGCCACACTCAACCCTGCCTCAACGGACCCGGAGCGTCGAACCGGTGCGTATCCGGGTAGATTTCATGTTGTTCAAGACCCGGATACGAGCCACCGAAGTCCGGTATTTCCGGGCAATGGAACTCAGGGTCTCGCCTTGACGCACCTTGTGGTACATGGCATCCGAATAAGAAACACCATACAAGGTGGTCTTGCAAATGGGCAAACTGTCCCGCAACAACTTCCCTTCCCCGAAATCAATCAGGTATTGGGGATCCAAGGGCGCACCTAAGTAGCGGACTTCCAGATGCAAATGCGATCCCCGGCTCCGGCCCGTGTTCCCGCCCAAGGCAATCGGTTCGCCCGCTTTTACCATCTGGCAAGGCGAAACCAGCATCTTGCTCAAATGGGCATAATAGGTTTCCAAACCGTTCCGATGGAACAAAATCACGATATAACCATAGGAAGCATTGCGTTGGGCAATCCGGACCACGCCGTCGAAAGCGGCACGGACCGTGTCCCCGGTCCGCAAGGCGATGTCCGTCCCATAGTGCATCCGCCCCCAACGGAAACCGAAACGGGAAGAGATGCGGCCCCTGAACGGTTGCACGTAAGGGCTTCCCGGTCCGGGCAAAGGCAACCAAACCGTATCGTTCCCTTCCACGACCGGTCCGGAGTGTTTGTAATGCAATTCCTTGACATCAAAAGACTCGTACAAGAATTGACGCCGGTATTCCCACATCTCGTCCAAGGCGGCAGCCATTTGACCGGCCTGCCATTGCTGCAAGATGGCAAGGCTGTCTTCCCGGCTCTCGACAATCTCGACCGGCTGGAAATCCGCATACGGGTCCGGCACACGAAGCACGGTATCGGACATCCCCTGCGCACGGATTGCTGGAAAACAAGCCAAGCCCAAAAGCAAGAGAAAAGGGAATAAATATCTCGTTGTCATAACAAACTCCATGCAATCCCGCCGGCCGTCGATGCCGGTGCAAAAGGTAAAAGTACAAAAAACACCGGAATCCGGATCCGGAAACCTGAAATAAACTCCGCAGATTCAAAACCACCTCACTGGTTCCCTACGGGTTCCCACTTGTTTCGGAATCGTAAAAATTGAAACAGATTCTTACCTTTGCAAATTTTCTTGCCCGTTCCATGGCCCCAAGGCCACTTCCGCATCCGGACCGGTGCAAGCGAAAAGCGAAAAGACATGGAACAGGAAACAGAAACGGCGGTCGTCATCCTCAATTGGAACGGGAAATCCTTTTTGGAACGTTTCCTGCCCCGGCTCATCGAATGCACCCAAACGCCCGGAGTCCGGATTATCGTGGCAGACAACCATTCCAGCGATGATTCCGTGGAGTTCATGCAGCGGAACTACCCGCAAATCGGCTTGATCCGGAACCCCGAAAACGGAGGTTTCGCCAAAGGTTACAACCAAGCGCTCCGCCAAATCAAGGCCCGTTTTTTCGTCCTGCTCAATTCAGACATCGAAGTCACGCCCGGCTGGGTGGAACCCGTCATTGAAAAAATGAAAGCCGACCCCCAAGTGGCCGCCGCCCAACCTAAAATCCGTTCCTTCCACCAGAAAGAAAGATTCGAATACGCCGGAGCTGCCGGAGGCTTCCTCGATGCCTGGGGATATCCGTTCTGCCGGGGACGCCTGTTCGAACAGCTGGAAGAAGACCACGGCCAATACGACCAGGAATGCGAGGTTTTCTGGGCCACCGGGGCCGCCCTTTTCGTGCGGGCGGATTTGTTCCTCGAACACGGAGGACTGGACGAAGACTTCTTCGCCCACATGGAAGAAATCGACTTCTGTTGGCGGATGAAGAACCTCGGCTACAAAATCATGTTCTACCCCCAGTCCACGGTTTACCATATCGGGGGGGGGACCCTGCCCAAGAACAATTGGAAGAAAACCTACCTGAACTTCCGCAACAACATGGCCCTGCTCTATAAAAACCTGCCTGGAAAGGACTTGAAAAAGGTCATGCGGCGGCGGAAAGCCATGGATTGGATGGCAGCCCTCCTTTTCTTGGTCAAGGGCGATAAAGAAGACTTCATGGCCGTTTTCAAGGCACAACGGGATTTCAAGAAATGGAAACCTTCCCTGCAAGAAAAACGCAAACGACTCCCGCAACGCGGACATCTTACCGGGATGTACCGCCAAAGCATCGTTTTCGACCATTACCTGCGGCATATCCAGCGATTTTCCCAACTCGACCCGGAAAAATTCGAAGCCTGAAAGCAAGCAGAAGAGAGAATCTCCGGCTTACCGATGTAAAACGACGTACAAGGTGACAAAGGACACTGGAACGGAACAAGCCGGTACAAGCCCTCGTAAAAACAGACAACCAAGCCAATCCAACGAAAGAACGGATGACACGGAACAGAGACATAAACGGAAAAAGGAAACGGATATGGGCCGCCTTCGGGTTGCTCCTTCCCTTCCTTTTTTACTTTGCCGGAACCAATCTCTGTTTCCACATCCATCAGTTCGGCGACACCAAGCTGGTCCACTCCCACCCCTACGCCGGGGACAAACAGAATCCGGCCCACAAACATTCGCCCCGGCAGTTCCAGACCATCAGCCTTTTGTCGGCCTTCGTCACCGATTCCCCCATCGCGGAAAACGGGATTCGGCCGATGGTCTTCTGCCAGGAAATACCCAGTTTCTACCAATTCTCTTTTTCTTCCATCGTAACGAGGCGCGCTCCTGGCCGGGACCCGCCCTTTTCCCTTCTCTAAGAAGCTGTTTAAATTTATTTGTTTAGGCCATCGGGAGGGGGATTTCGAGGGATGGCGCCGCGTTTTTCAAAGGAGGATAGCCAAGCTATCTGACGTGAAAAACGCCAGCAAGACCCGAAATAGCCCCCGATGGGCAAACAAAATCCTGAAACCGCCCCCTGAAAATTCATTTTTTCAGGATTGCAAGAAATTTTAAACAGCTTCTAAGACCCATTCAAGGGTAAGCGGGACGAGCGAGTTCCTGGATAGAGGATTTTCCAAGAAAGAAATCCCGGACAAGGACTTCTATACCCCATCATTTCACACAAAATCATTACAATCCAATCAAACCCGCGAAACGGGAACCGGAACCAGACTCTTTGCCACCGGATTTCCGGAAGGGGAAGTTTGTACAATTTATAATAAATATATGAAAAACAAGTTTTTACACCTCATCATACATTTCCTGCCCCTCTTGGCCTTTACCCTGCCCGTCCCTCTCCAAGGCCAGGAAAAACTCCCGGCCAAGGAGCGCAAAATTTGCATCCAAGGCCGGATTACCGACCAGGAAGGGGAAGGCATACCCATGGCCAACCTGAGCATCAAAGGCTCCACCTTGGGTGTCTCCGCCGATGCCGAAGGCTATTTCCGCATCGAGAACCTGCCCTTCCAACCCCTTACCCTCATGGCATCGGCCATAGGCTTCAAAACCGAAGAAAAAGAATATCACCCTGATATGGGAACGAAAACCCATATCGACTTTTGCCTGGAAAGTTCCATCCTCAATCTGGACGAAGTGGTCATTTCCTCCTCCCGGACCGAAACCACGCGCCGCCAAGCCCCAGGCATCGTGAACGTCCTCACCCCGGCCCAATTCGAGCAAAGAGCCGTGGTCTCCTTGGCCGAAGCCATGCAATGCCAAGCCGGGGTCCGCGTGGAATGGGATTGCCAGAACTGCGGAATGTCACAATTGAAGATGAACGGCTTAGGCGGCGAATACACCCAAATCCTGATGGACAGCCGCCCCATTTTCAGCTCCTTGGCCGCCGTGTACGGCTTGGAACAACTCCCGCCCAGCATGATCGAGCGCATCGAAGTCATACGAGGGGGAGGTTCCGCCCTCTTCGGCTCCAGCGCCATCGGAGGCGTGGTCAACATCATCACCAAGGAACCCACCAAGAACACGGGAAGTGTCAGCAACACCACTTCCTTCGACGAAAAGGGAGGCTTCGACATCAACACCATGCTCAACGCCTCCTTGGTCAGCAAGGATTACCGGAGCGGCATCTACGTCTTCGGCATGCTGCGGAACCGGAGCGCCTACGACCGGAACGGGGACGGTTTCAGCGACATTTCCGAAATGCGTTCGGCTTCAGCCGGTTTCAAAGCCTTCTACAAAATCAACAACCAATCCCGGATCAACATCGAATACCACCATATTTCCGACTACCGCCGGGGCGGCGACTCCTTGGAACTGCAACCGCACCAGACCCTTATCACCGAAATGACCCGGCATGAAATAGACGGAGGCGGCATCAAGTACGATTGGTTTTCCAAGAACCTGAAACACCGCTTCAATGTGTACGTTTCGGCCCAGAACATAAAACGCAACAGCTATTACGGGGCAGGCAAAGACCCGAACGCCTACGGCAATACCCATGACCTGACCGTGGTCGCCGGAGGCCAGTACATTTACAGCTTCCAGAAACTCTGGTTCATGCCTGCCGAACTCAGCGGAGGTATCGAATACAAATACAACGATTTGTCGGACGTCATCCCCGGTTACGACCGGAACATGCAGCAAAACGTGCAATCGGTGGGCGCCTATATGCAAAACGAATGGAAAGCCGAAAACGCGGGCATCGTGATTGGCGTGCGTGTGGACAAACACAACCTAATCAAGAACGTGATTGCCTCCCCCCGGGTCAATTTCCGGTACGAACCCGCCCCCTGGGTCAGCCTGCGGGCCGGTTATTCCAGCGGTTACAGGGCTCCCCAAGCCTACGATGAGGACTTGCACGTGGCAGCCGTGGGCGGTGAAGTCTCCTTGATTTCGCTCGACCCCGGACTCAAACCGGAATATTCCCACAGTGTCACGGCTTCCGCCGAGTTCAACCATAAATTCGGGGAAAACGTCCAAATGATTTTCCTTGCCGAAGGCTTCTACACCAACCTCAACAATGTGTTCACCTTGGTAGAAAACGGGCGGGATGCCGAAGGAAACCTCCTCTTGCAACGGACCAACGCCAAAGGCGCCTACGTAGGCGGGCTGAACCTGGAGCTCAACTTGGCGACCCGCTGGGACCTGAGCCTGCAAGCCGCCTACACCTACCAGCAAAGCCGCTACAAGGAAGCCTTTTCCTGGTCGGAAAGCCCCTCGGTAGCCCCGACCAAGGTCATGTACCGTTCGCCCGACCACTACGGGTACGTCAGTGCCAACTACGCCTTCCTCAAAGGTTTCAATCTTTCCTTGACCGCCAATTTCACGGGAAGCATGCTGGTGGAACACTACCAAGGCTATATTCCCGAAGATGCCGTCACCTGGACACCGGTCTTCTGCGACTGGGACATCCGCTTGGCCTACACCCTCCGAGCCCTGAAAAGCCTGGAAATCGAAATCAGCGCAGGTGTCAAGAATGTCCTGGACCAATACCAGAAGGATATAGATTATGGTATGTTGCGGGATGCCGGGTACATGTACGGTCCGAACACGCCCCGGATGTACTTCGTGGGATTGAAGCTTGCCATGTAAAGCATGAAAAAGAAAAGGCGGTGTGCCGGAACGGAATCCCGGATGCCTTGCATCCACCCGTCATGGCGCACCGCCTAATTTTTTGCCACACCCCTTTTCCCGACCGTTTTTCCGAAGGCCAAACCAGGTCAGGCAAAGCGTTCCCTAAACACCGGATTTACCAGACCACCAAGTCCGGCACCGCCCCGGTTTTCAAAACCTCCTTGGGAATCCGCCCGCAGAGATAATACGCCTGCCCCTCGTATTCCACATATCCGGCTTCCCGGAAAGGCGAACCGGCGGGCAGACCCTCCGGAAAGCAAACGGCGGGCATCGCGAAATCCGGATACACCAACATCACGGCAGGAATTTCCAAAATCCGGTTGGCAATCTGGCAGAACAAGACCGAGCGGTCCCAAATGTCACCCGATCCTTTTTTCCAGAACATCAAATCCGGATACAAGTAGTATTGCGTAAGCCGGGCGGAACGCTTGGCCTGCGAACTCAGATTGCGGTCCAAGAAACCTGCCAGCTGGAGCACCTGCATCTGCCGTTTTTCCGATTCGCTGAGCCGCTTGGTCAAATCCGCTGCCTGGGTCTTGCTAACCAGGCTGTCGAAATCCGGTTTCATGCGGTAAACCAAAGTCTTCTCCAACAAAACATCGAAAGGCACGTCCCAGTACATGTTCCCTGGTCCGGCAGGCAGCCCGGCTTCCATCTCGGCCAGACGTTCGTTATAGATATAGCCTTCAAATTTCCCGTAAAGGGGTGCCATCCCGGAACGGACGGGATTGATTTGAAAAGAAAAAGGATGGGGCGCCGTGGCAAAAGGTTTACCATAAGTCTGGATTTCCGCATCCCGCATATCCCGGTTCGAAAGCTTGTAATCCACCAAATAATACGGGGTGGAATCCAACATCACATAAGGCAGGCCGAAAGCCTTTTCCCAGAAAGGCAGCAAGACCACCATCTCCGTTTTCTTCTCCAACCGCAATTTTGCCAAACGGGCATCGTACCCGGTCTGGTTCAAAACAAAGACCGTGAAACCCAAAGCCTCCCCTTTCTTTCCTTTCTCGAACATGGGCGTGGCGAACGCCCGGACCAACTGGTAGTATTGGTAATCGTTCAAGCCCAAGTCCACTTTGTACTGGTAGAGTTGCGCTACCACCGGGTCGTAGTTCTGGGAAGCCAGGTACTGCCAAAACTTGGCGATATGCTTTTCCTGGGCTTTCCCGAAACCTATCGAGCGCAAAGAGGGTTCATAAACCAATTTCAATTCCTGCCCGTAAAATTTGACCGTGGTGAACTGCTGCTTGGAGACCATGTTGGAAACGGCATCTTTCCCGGCACCCTCGTAATAGTTGCCCGGTACCGGGGACTCCATCTTCGCATGCGGTTCCAGGACTTTGCCGTAATGCACGAGCCGGTTTCCCGAAGTGTCGCCCGAAGCCTTGGTCTTGTCCGAGAAAAAACGCCCCTCGGCATAAGCGGACCTTTCGTCCATCGTCATCGGGTACGAAGCCCAGGAGTCTGCCTGGCGCAACATGTCGGCAAATACCTGGTTATTCTGGCGCTGGAGTTCGGCATAATCTCCCGAACCATTTCCCATCACACTCTCGTTGAACCAGTTGCTTACCCCTTCCTTCATCTGGGTAAAGCCCTGCTTCAAGGAGGAACCTACGGAAGAATCCGAATCCTCGGCAGACGCCTTGGCTTTGCCCTTTTTCGCTTTCCGGTTTCTTTTCTTGTCCGCCTTGTCGGCTTTGCCCGTTCCCGGGGCTTCGAGCGCCACGGAATCCGGTTTCGTCCGGACCGTATCCACCTCGAAACCGATATGTCCTTGAATCCCGTATTCCACGCGTTCCGCCTTTCCCGCCCCGTCCAAGGACGGACCCGGCAAAGCCTTACCGGCCCACGCCACGGAAAAGCTCCCCCACAAAATCATCCCTGTCAAAAATATCTTATCCATGCTGTTTTTTTGTTTCTAAGCCTTATGCTCCCTTTCCTGAAACGGAAAGAAGAAACTTACAAAGTTATAAAAATAGCATCGAATCCGGCATACCTCTTGGGAATTCTACACGGCAGGAGGCATTGTCCCCTTGGTTTCTTGGGAATAGCGAAACAAAAATATTGAGACAAAAAACGCCAACGGACGTAAAGGAGCCGATACCGTGCAAGGGCAAGCGGATGTTTACAACACGGATTGATTGTTATCGGATTTTCCACTCCTCAATCCGGCGGGTGGCGGAAGAGAAATTGACCCCGATTTTGAAGAGCTTGCGCGAGTCGGCGGCAAAAGGATTGGCATAGCCTTTGTCCTCAATCTGTTGCAAGGCCTCGTCCGCGCTGGCATCCATCTTCAACTCCATCACGTAGATGTACTTCTCGGTTTGAACTACAATGTCCATGTGGCCATTGCTGGTGCGGCGCTCCACTTGGGTGTATTGGCCCATCAACTTGCACATGACGTACATGGTATTTTGAAAGTACAACTCCGCGTCCTCTACAATTTCGTAATCGGCATCGGCAAAAAAGGCCTCGAAACGTTTCATCAAGCCCTCGGCATCCCCTTTTTCAAAGTCCTCCACGAACCTCCGCACCATGAAAGGCCGTTTGTAACGCGCCGATGGCACGTAGATATTGGCCAGACCCTCCATGAAACCCCGTTCCACCTCCCGGTTCGGGTACTTCAAGGTGTAGCTCTGCCAGCGTTCGTCGTAACTTTGAATCGTGAGATAGCCGCTTTGGTAAAGCACCGGTACCGGGTCGGAATCATCGGCGTTCACCCCGCTGAGGGTGGATGCCGAAACCCCTTCCAAGGTCAGGTCCTCCAAATTGAACTTGCCTTGCTTCAGGGCTTTGACCACGAAGGTCGGCGTGCCGGTCTCGTACCAATAGTCGCGGAACCTCTGCTCATCAAGAGCCCTCAACAGGCTGAAAGGATTGTAGATGTCCTCGGAGTCCTCACTAAAATGGTAACCGTCGTAATAATCCTTAAGCTTGGCGTAACATTCTTCCTTGCTTATCCTGTTGGCATCGGCCATCTCCTGTACGCTTTCATCGAAATACGCATGCAAATCGCTTTCAGAAATGCCGCAGATGCCCGCATAGCGGTAATCCATCGAAATGTCGTTGAGATTGTTGAGACCGCTGAAGATGCTGAGTTTGCCTAATTTGGTGACCCCGGTCAGGAAACCGAATCGGAGCTTCCCGTCCCGGCTTTTCATCACGCTGTAAAAGCCTTGCAAACGGCTGCGGAAGGCTTCCCGCAACGGTTCGTTGCCTGCCGCATCCAACAAAGGCTTGTCGTACTCGTCAATCAGGATGACGACCTGTTTGCCGGTCTTTTCGTACGCCGCATCGATAATGCCGGAAAAACGAAGACCATCCACCGTGAAAGGATTCTCTATTCCGTATTCTTTCTCCCAGCACCGCAAAGTGTTTTCCATTTTCTCATCCAAGACCTTTTCCTCGGTATAAGTCACACCGCTCAAATCCAGATGCAAAACCGGATAAGCGTTCCAATCCTTTTCCAAACCCTCAACGGCCAAACCCTTGAAAAGTTCCTTCTTCCCTTGGAAATAGGCTTCCAAAGTCGAAACCAAAAGGCTCTTGCCGAAACGGCGCGGACGGCTCAAGAAATAGTATTTGCCTGTTGTGACCAAGCGGTGGACCAACCCCGTCTTGTCCACATAAACGTAACCTTTTTGGCGGATGTCTTCAAAATTTTGGATTCCAATCGGGTAAAGCATGATTCAAAATATATTTTCCTTTTCCGGACCGTCCCTTTGCCCTGCCCTCGCCCGCTTGCAACATGCGGAAAATACCGGTTCGGACCGATTCCTGTCGTAAAACAAGCAAAAATAGGCATTTCCTTCGACTTTGCCAGCCCGGGAACAACAGCCCTCCTACCGGATTCCGCCTCCCAGACAAGGATACACTTCCGGTCAAGTCATAGTGGAGCTTTTCATCAATGAACGGAACCATCTACCCGGAAGGAAGCCGTTTTCCGGAACTCGCCCCACGAAAAGAATCCCGAAACACGCCACATACGCGCCCCAAAATCCACGGATTTTTTATCCCGCCCCGGACAGGGTTTTTGAAACAGTATCGAAAATATCCGTACTTTTGCTTCGGAAAGCCCAAGGCAAGGGATTCCGAGGATTGCATCTCCAACCGGAACCGGACCGGAGACCGGAATCTTGCCGGAAAGCCGTTCCTTCAAAAACAGAAAAGATGCCAAGAAGAAAAACCGTCCGCCTTTGCTTAGCCTTGCTTGTTGCCGGCTCGACCCTGTTCTTGTTATCCTCCTGTTCAAATTCACGGAAACTCTGCCCCGCCTACACGACCAAATACAAGGTGGAGGCAATGCCCTATTGAGCTATCGTATTCCATGAAAAGAACTTGGTTCCTCAAATTGTTGTTCCTGGCAGCCTTCTTGGGCTGCGGCAAAGGGGTCGTGCAATCCCAAGTTCTCGTCTATGAAGACTTCGTGCCTTCCGCAAGATTCATCTACCTGAAAGAACGCTTCTTCTACGCCCAAATCCATACGGCAGGTTTCACCATCGGGTACGAGCAGGGACACCTGAATTCGCGCTTCAACTACATGGGTTGGAACATCGAGTTCGCCACCCAACTGGATTACAGGGCCAAAGCCGTGAACTGGTACGGGAGCGGGCGACGTTACAAATTCGGGATGCTCAACAGTTTCTGCATACTCCGGGCCGGATACGGCGGGCTTTGGACCCTGAACGAAAAGCCCTATTGGGGTGGGGTCAAAGTCTCGTTGAGCTACCGGGGAGGATTCTCCCTAGGCTTAGCTTTCCCTCAATACATCAATGTCTTATACGACACCGCGGGCCAGGATGTCCGCTTGGAACGCATGGACCCCGAAAATCCCCGCCACCGCGACGTGGCCTATATCCTGGAAAGGGGGCCTATCCTGAAAGGATTGTCCGGAATGCGGCCCTATCCGGGAATTTTTTTGAAAGTCGGCATGGACTTCGAATTCGGCAAATCGGAAGAACGTTCCCACACCTTGGGATTCGGCATCATCTACGATTGCTATTTCACCCGGATTCCCCTGATGATGGACCAGAAAAACCCTTTCGGTTTTCTGAACTTCTATATCGAGTATAAATTCGGGAAACGCCACGAAGCCCGGTAGAGGGCAAAAGCTTTCCCTCCCTGATGTTGAATTTCTCTTACCATGGAAATCAAACCCCAGTTAGAACCCGGATGGTTGGAAGCCTTGCAAGAAGAATTCCGCAAGACTTATTTTGCCCAGCTGAAGCAATTCTTGGTCGAGGAGAAGCGGCAGCACCTCGTCTTCCCTCCCGGAAAATTGATTTTCAACGCCTTCAATAGCACACCTTTCCAAAATGTGAAAGTGGTGATTCTCGGGCAAGACCCCTACCACGAACCGGGACAGGCCGAAGGCCTTTGCTTTTCGGTGCCGGACGGATGCCCGTTCCCGCCATCCTTGGTCAACATCCTCAAGGAACTCCAAGCCGATTTGGGCTGTCCTTTTCCCCGTAGCGGGCATTTGGAAAAATGGACCCGCCAAGGCGTGCTGCTGCTCAACGCAACCTTGACCGTCCAAGCCCACCGGGCCGGTTCGCACCAAGGCAAAGGCTGGGAAACCTTCACGGATGCGGCCATCCAAGCCCTTTCCTCGCAAAAATCGGGATTGGTTTTCCTGTTGTGGGGCAATTTCGCCCAAGCCAAAAGCCGCCTTATCGATACAGGAAAGCACCATATCCTGCGGGCCGCCCATCCCTCGCCCCTTTCAGCCTACCGGGGCTTTTTCGGTTGCCGCCACTTTTCCCAAACCAACCAAATCCTGGAATCCCAAGGAATGGCACCGATCGACTGGGACCTCTCCACACCCCTTTCCTGAAAGTTTTCCACGCACCCGAACCATCAACCAAGCTAAATACCATGAAAATCGCCATCATCAACGGACCGAACCTGAACCTGACCGGAATCCGGGAACCGGAAATCTACGGGGCGGAAAGCTTCGAACGCTTCATCCCCGCCCTCTTCGCCCAATTCTCCGAACACGACATCGTCTACTTCCAATCCAACGTGGAAGGTGAGCTGATCAACATGCTCCATTCCTGCGGCGGGGAACAGCGTGCCATCCTCCTGAACGCCGGCGGTTACACGCATACCTCCGTGGCATTGCACGACGCCATCAAGGCCATCGGGACACCGGTCATCGAAATCCATATGTCCAATGTGGCAGCCAGGGAGGAATTCCGCCACACTTCCCTTATCGGCAGCGCCTGCATCGGGACCATCGCCGGTTTCGGACTGGATTCCTACCGGCTGGGGATTTTGGCGTTGGAAAAGCTTGAGGCTCCCAACGACTAAAACTCCGGCATGTCATAAGGGGGTATCGGCATGGCATCCCCGATACGTTTCCGAAAAAAAGCGCTGGAGAAATTTTAAATTTATAAAACGTTGGGATTGCCAAAATGCTTATTTGACAATCCCAACAATAGTACGCCAGAACGGCATGATGCAAGGTGCTGAAAGCGCAGTGCAAACCGAGCGCAGAGCTAAGCTCGCTTAAGCTTTGATTACACGAAAACGGACTGCGTCTCGGGACGGCGTATCATAATGTGCAATCTGCTTCGTTGCTATCGAGTCTCGAACTCAGTCACGTACTTTAGTACGCTCCTTCGTTCTCGCTCTCAGCGCCTTGCATCTTACTTCACTCTGATACGCCGCCTGAAGATGATTTCAAATGCCTATTTTGATACACCTTCTTCTCAACTTGCACCGTTTTTGCCGAGGTACAGCCAGTCTTCGGCGAAGCCAACGCCCCGATTGAGCATGGGCCGAGGCGGAAGGGCTTCGCCAACTTGATTCACACACCGCACTCAGCCTTTATAGCGAATCCACCGCCAAAGCTCCTTATACGACCCCTTCTTCCCGTACATCAGGATTCCCACACGGTAAATCCGCGCCGCCAACCAGGTGGTGCCGATGAAACCCAAGACCAAAAGCCCTAACGAAAGAACCAATTCCCAAGCCGGAACCCCGAAAGGAATACGGGCCATCATGACGATGGGTGAAGTGAACGGGATAATCGAAGTCCAGAAAGCCAGCGGACCGTTGGGGTCCTTCAAGACCGTCGCCACCACCAAAATCCCGAAAATCAAAGGAATCGTAATCGGCCACATGAACTGGTTGGTATCCTCCTGGTCTTCCACCGCCGCCCCGATGGCCGCGAACAAGGAAGCATACAACAGATACCCTCCAAGGAAATAAGCCAAGAAATACAACAACAAGGTTTTCAGGTGCAAAGACTCGATAATCGACTGGATTTCCAGCATCGTGGACTGCACTTCCGTCATGGGAACGGAAGCCCCCATGCCGGGCATGGCCGAAGAAGTAGCCGCCATCTGGGCCGCTTCCATGCTGCCGCTTCCCCCGATCAAGCCCACCGCCATGGTCAGGACCAAAGTCAGCACGCCCCAGAGCAGCAATTGGGTCAAACCCACCAAAGCCAAGCCCAACACCTTGCCCATCAACAATTGGAACGGTTTGACCGAAGAAATCATCACCTCGATGATCCGGTTCGATTTTTCCTCGATGACCCCGCTCATGATCTGGCTTCCGAAAATGAAGACGAAACCATAAATCAGGAAGCCGACCACATAAGCGATAATCGACTTGATTTCCGTATAGGAACGTTCCCCCGTTTCCACATCCTGTGAAATGACACTGACCGAAGCCTCGTTGATATACGAGAACAAAGCCGGATCCAAATCGCTCTCCTGCTGCATCAAAACCATCCGCAACTTATTCTCCGCCAAGGATTCTATCTCTTCCAAGGTGCTCATCGAAGGATCGGTTTCCCGGTAGAAGAACACCATCCCTTGCCGGTTCGAATCCAAGCCGGATGCCGGAATCCAAAGCGCTCCCGCATATTTTTCATCCCGCATTCCCGCCTTGGCCTCCGCCGTGTCCTTCACCGGCTCGAAAAGGTTCTCCGCCTTCTCGAAAGCCGTCGCGTACAAACCGGTCTCGTCCACCAAAGCATAGGTCTTGGAACTTCCGCCCATCTGCATCAACAGGGCCGGAGCGAACATCAGGGCCACCAAAAGGATGGGCCCCAGGATGGTCATGATGAAGAAACCTTTTTTCTTGACCCTTGTCGTGTACTCCCGCTGGAGTACCACCCATGTGTTATTTTTCATTTTCCGCCTGTTTTACCGTTTGAATAAAAATATCGTTCATGCTGGGCAGCTTTTCCGAAAAATCCTTCACTTCCCCGTAGCGCATCAAGGTTTCCAGCATGGGATTGCCATGTCCCGCCCCCGCGTTCATCTTCACTTTCAAGGTGAACAAGCCCGGCACGTCGCAAGGGTTTTCTTCCAAGATGTCCACTTGCGAAGCCAAGGCAGCCATCCGTTCCGGGTCGCTGTACAAGGCCACCTCGTAGATATTGTCGCTGAAATTCCGCCGGATATCTTCCACCTTGCCGTCCAAAATCTTCTTCGATTTGTTGATCAGCGCGATTTCATCGCAGATTTCTTCCACCGAAGCCATGTTGTGGGTCGAAAAGATAATCGTCGCCCCCTGCTTCTTCAGTTCCAGGATTTCATCCTTGAGCAACTGGGCGTTGATGGGGTCGAAACCGCTGAAAGGCTCATCGAAAATCAACAGGCCCGGCTTGTGCAAGACCGTCACCACGAACTGTATCTTCTGTTGCATTCCCTTCGAAAGTTCGGACACCTTGCGGTTCCACCAGGAATCGATGCCGAACTTCGCGAACCATCCGTGCAGGCGTTTGGTCGCTTCCGCCCGGCTCAAACCCTTGAGCTGCGCCAAATAGAGCGCCTGCTCCCCTACTTTCATGTTACGGTACAGGCCGCGTTCCTCCGGCAGGTAGCCCACATCGTAAATGTGTTCCCGGGAAAGCCGCTCTCCCTTGATGAAGACCGAACCCTCGTCAGGTGCCGTGATTTGATTGATAATCCGGATAAAGGTGGTTTTCCCTGCCCCGTTGGGACCCAAAAGGCCGAAAATGCAACCTTTGGGAACTGCCAACGAAACATGGTCCAAAGCCGTGTAGTTTCCGTAACGCTTCACGACCTCTTTGGCTTCCAATAAATAATCCATGGTTTTATGGTGTTTCCTATAAAAATGTGGTCTATGTGATCTTAGAAAAGAGTGGTCAAACAAAAACCGTCCTTGGAAGTAAAAAGGCCCTGCCTCCTGCACCGGGCAGGAAACAGAGCCTTCCTTCAAACCGAAAACAGAGCGGTGCGCCTCATTAGCAGTGCATGAAACGGTTCACCAAGTCCATCATCTTCTGCGGGTCTTTTGCCACTTCTTCACGCAAACCCTTGTCCTTGAAATCCTTGAGCGATTTCACCAAGCCGTCGATCAAGCCTTTGCTGAAAACGCCATACTGTTCGTAAACATCCCTCCGCGCTTGCAGGCAATCGGCGGAATCCTCGCAACATACCGGCAACTGGCGGTATTTCTTGGCCTTTTCCTTGTTTTCGTCACTGAAAATATTCACGTCCACGTAATTGTCGGCAGCGAACTGCAAGGCATTTTCCATCTCGAAGCCGTGGCGGGCCGCCACGCAAAGCCCGGCAATCAACAGGTAGATGTTGGCCGAACCGTCCGGGGCACGGAACTCGGCGGTCTGCTTGTTGGCATAATCGGGAGCCAGCTTGGCTTCTTTGGGATTGGCATCCGCCGCCATGTTCTTGGTGGTTTCCCATCCTAAGGGAACACGGACCAAAGCCGAGCGGTTGCGGTCGCCCCAGCAGATATTGGTCGGAGCTTCCTGGTGGGGAACCAAACGGAAATAGGACATCGGGTTGGTGTTCCCGAATGCGGTCAAGGAATCGGCCAGATCCAGATAACCGGCAATGGCCTTCTTGGCCACATCCGACAATTTGTGGTCCGCGCCGAGCATCTGGTTCTTGCCGTCCTTCATGATGGCCGTATGGATATGCATGCCGCTACCGGCCTTGCCTACCGTGATTTTCGGCGAGAAAGTCACCAGCAGGCCGTGTTCGTAAGCCATCGTGCGCAAAATCCATTTTGCGATAATCAATTGGTCGGCAGCTTCTTCGAGCGGGCAAGGCAGGAATTCCACCTCGTTCTGCTCGTAGTTCTTTCCATCCTGGCAGAAGTTGCCCACTTCGGAATGCCCGTACTTGATGCGGCAACCGCAAGAGGCCATGGCCAACATGGCTTCCTTCCGGAAGGCCTCGAATTTGGTGAAAGGCGAAGATTCGTGATAGCCGCGTTGGTCGTCGGCTTGGAAAAGCGTGTCTTCCTCGCCTACCACGTAGTATTCCAATTCACCCATGCACCAGAATTCGTAGCCGGTCTTTTCCTTCATCATCTCGCCGGCGCGGCGCATCACATAGGCGGGGTCGCTTTCAAAGGGATTCCCGTCCTTGTCGTAATAAGAACACAAGAGGTCCAAGGTGGGGATTTCGGCGAAAGGGTTCAGGTAGGCGGTGCGGTAGCGCGGAATCACGTACAAGTCGCTCGCGCCGGCATCCAGGTTCTTGAACAAGCTCGAACCGTCCACGCGTTCGCCACAGCTCAAGATGGTCTTCACATAATCGAGATCGTTGACCACGAAATTCAGGGTCTTGAGACGGCCATCACCCGCCACATAGCGGAAATTGACCATTTCGATCTGGTTCTCCTCGATGTAACGGAGGATGTCCTCTTTGGTGAACTCAGAAGCAGGCTTCTGGAGAAACTGCACCAACGGGTGCGGGTTCATGGAAATGCTCATATCTTATTTTTTTTAATTCCAAGGAATTTTCCGGAGCGGACCCGGATTGTCCAAACGGAAACTTGCAAAAATAATGCTTTTATCCGATACTCCAACAGGAGGCGGGCCGCAAAAGTCTGTTTTGCCCTGACCCCTGTTTCCCGCTTCCCGTCCCTGCCTTGGAAAGGGTTTGGAAAATGACCGGAGCTTTCCAGGAAATGCCCCTTCCTACGGGTTCCGGCCCTGTTTTTCGAACGCAAAAATTCCTTACATTTGCAAGCTTTCCGGAAGGAGAGCCCCGAAAATGCTTTCAAAAACCATGGAAACCAGCAAAGGAAGGATTTCGCAGATCATCGGCGCCGTGGTCGATGTCTATTTTGAAGAGGACCAAAGGCTTCCCATCATCAACGAAGCCTTGGAGGTCATACGCCCCAACGGGCAGAAAGTCATTTTGGAATGCCAGCAGGACATGGGGGAACGGACCATGAGGACCATCTCCATGGACTCCACCGACGGCTTGTCGAGAGGCTTGGAAGTGACCGCCACAGGTAGCGGGATTTCGATGCCGGTGGGCGACGAGGTCAACGGACGTCTTTTCAACGTCATAGGGGAACCCATCGACGGTGTCGGGCCCATCCATACGAAAGAAAGGCGTTCCATCCACCAGAAACCCCCACACTTCGATGAACTGACTACCAACGAGGAAGTCCTCTATACCGGTATCAAAGCCATCGACATGATCGAACCTTACATGAAAGGCGGGAAAGTCGGGCTTTTCGGCGGAGCAGGCGTGGGCAAGACTGTGCTTATCATGGAGATGATTAACAACATCGCCAAGCAATACTCGGGCCAGACCGTGTTCGCCGGCGTGGGGGAACGCACCCGCGAAGGAAACGACCTGCTGCGGGAAATGATCCAGTCGGGTGTCATCAAGTACGGGGACGCTTTCAAGGAAAGCATGGAACACGGCAGCTGGGACATTGAAAAAATCGACCACGAGGAACTCAAGAAATCCCAAGCCACCCTGGTTTTCGGCCAGATGAACGAATCCCCCGGCGCACGCGCCCGTGTGGCCCTCTCGGGACTTTCCTTGGCCGAATATTTCCGGGACAAGGGAAGCGAGAAGCAAGGCGGGGGGAACATCCTTTTCTTCATCGACAACATCTTCCGTTTCACCCAAGCCGGTTCCGAGGTTTCGGCCTTGTTGGGACGTATGCCTTCCGCCGTGGGCTACCAACCCACCCTGGCCACCGAAATGGGCTTGATGCAGGAACGGATTACTTCCACCAAGCACGGCTCCATCACCTCGGTGCAGGCGGTTTACGTCCCGGCGGACGACTTGACCGACCCGGCTCCTTCCACCACGTTCGAACACTTGGATTCCACGACGGTACTGAGCCGCAAGATTTCCGAACTGGGCATTTTCCCGGCCGTTGATCCCCTGGCCTCCAGTTCCCGCATCCTCAATCCAGCCATCGTGGGTAAGGAACACTACCAGACAGCCCAAAGAATCAAGAATATCCTGCAACGCAACAGCGAACTCCAGGACATCATCGCCATCCTGGGCCTCGATGAATTGAGCGAGGAAGACAAGTTGGTCGTGAACCGGGCCCGGAAGATCCAACGATTCCTTTCCCAACCGTTCTTCATGTCCGAAGCTTTCACCGGCTTGCCCGGCAAGTTCGTCAAAATCGAGGACACGGTTGCCGGTTTCAAGGCCATCCTCGACGGGGAAATGGACCAATACCCCGAACAAGCTTTCCACATGGTCGGCACCATCGAAGATGTCAAGGAAAAGGCCAAAAGAATCATGGCGGAAGCCTAAACTGTTTAGAAACGATGAGATTCACGATTGCCAATCCGGACAAGGAAATCCTGGACATGGAAGTCAAGCTGATCCAGCTTCCAGGCTTGGACGGTTCATTCGAAATCCTGGAAAACCATGCGCCCTTGCTATCCATCCTGGCCCAAGGGCGCGTCCGCATGATCGACATGGAAGGCCAGGAACATACCTTGGACGTCGAAGGCGGCTTCCTGGGCTTGGCCGATAACCAATGCCATCTGTTGCTGGTGTAACAGGGTAAGCTAATCCACCAAGACCTTGTTGAGGTAAAACACGCATTGGCGGCTCTTGCCTTTGCGGCGGGTGTTCTGGACTTGTTCATAACCATAGGCGATGAAACAGCCCGGATACCAAGGAGCCAAACCGTCCCTCCACGTCTTCAACACCCGGTCGCCCGGATAAGCCGAAGCCAGTTTGAAACTTTGCAAGGTTCCTATGCCGAAAGGCGACACACAGCGGTAATAGACGATTCCTTGGGCATTGTATCCGTACACCAAACGCCCCGAGCTGTCCTGGCTCACTGCCGAAACGGGCTGCAGATTCATGTAACGCACATCGTGCTGGATATCGAAAACCGAATTTCCCCTGTTCTTACCCAAACTGTCAAAAACCGCGTAAAAAGCATTCTTGTACCGGAACCCCTCGAACTCGGTCCGGGTGTAAGGCATCATGCGCCCGTAAAAATCGTAAGAAACCTCGGTGGTCGTGTTCACAATCCTCTCATAGACTTCCACGGTCAAGGAAAACAAGCCCTCCCTTGTTTCCAAGCGGGGCAAGCCGATATAATCCGGCAAGATGGTCCGTCCTCCGGCTTGGTCGAGCGCCTGGGAGACCTTGAACATCTCTTCCCGGCTCATAAGGGTATCCAAGGCAGGGAAATCCAAGTAAGCACGGGCCCAAAAATCTTTCGTTTCCCCCTTGACCCAAAGCAAGGAAAACAACCCGGCCGTTTCCGTCCCCCTGTCGTAGCTGGAAACGCTTTGCCGCTTGCTGTCCAAGTTCCATGTCCCGCCCAACAAAAGGGTATCCCCACCCAGAAGCGCCATACGGGCATCTATCAAACGCCAGTCCTTGCGCGGGGAAACCAGCGTCCATTTCTCCTGCCGGCTCCCATCGAAGGAAAGGCGTTCCAAATCGAAACTGCCCTCCTGTAATTTGGCATCCCGCATCAGGAAATAGGCTTGCCTGCCCACCGTGTCCAGCTGCATGTCGCACCAATCGTAATCCCGCATCGTGCCTATTTCGGTCCGGTAAAGCGTGTCGGCCTGCAAATCCAGACAGCAATACTGGTAGCGGGATTTGTTCAACATCAGGAAATGCCAGGAATCCGGCAAGATATGGAAAGACAAGATACTCCCTTTTTCCAAGCCTTCCACGGCAACCTCATGCGGGCGTTTCCGGTAATTCCCGTCCGCCAAACAGAGCGGGACTTCCAAGAAGGAAGGCAGGTCGTCGCGGTTCCAGATGGATGCAAGGACAAAACGGACGCTGTCGGCTTCTATCCGGTAGCCCAAAAAGGAATAGGAACTCTCCAGTTCCAGATTCGTGGCCCAACGTTGTTTCAGGTTTTCATCGTAAAAATAAACCATCCGTTGGGGACGGACCGAAAACAAATCGTTCTGTTTCATGACTACCAACAACCCCAGCTGTCCCACGGTCAAGACAGAAAAGGGGTCATCGTCTTCCACCACCGGCAATTCCGCCCTTGCCACATAAGGAGCCTGGGCTTGGGCAACAAAGGTTCCGCCCTGCCACATAAGGTTCCCAAGGAAAAGCAAAATCCACAAAACCTTGGTCTTGACAAGCACACAAGCCAATATTTTTTTCATCTTTCCGTATTTTCAAGAAGCAGCCCGGATTTCCGGCCAAGCCTTTCCAATGGCCCGGTGGAACCCATCGGGGATACTCCTTCCTTATCCTAAAAAAATTCCGAGGCAATGCCATCGGTCAACAAACGTTTCGAATCCGGAATCCGGTACATACCGTTCTCGATGACCAAGTTTCCCCGATTGCATTCCAAGGCAGCCTGCCGCCCAAAAGCCGCTTGCAAAGCCGGGGAAAAGCGCTCCAAGCGTTCCGGTTCCACACCCCGGAGCGTGCGCAGGGCCGTCATGACATATTCATGGTAATTGTCTTCCTCGCTCAGGAATTCCCTTCCCTTCCCGGCTTCGGTATCCTGCAGGTAATCCGGCAGACGGGATGTGTTCCAGAAACGCTCCCGTCCTATGTAGGAATGCGCCGAAGCTCCCAAGCCCAAATACGGGAGGTCGCGCCAATAGTTCGAATTATGCAGGGCTTCAAAACCCGGCTTTGCCAAATTGGAAATCTCATAGTGTTCAAAACCTTGTCGATGGGCAAATTCCTGCAAACAAAAGAATTCCCTTTCCACTTCCTCGTCCGGGGCCATCCGGTAACGGCCTTGTTCCACTTTCCGCCAAAGCAGCGTTCCGGGTTCCAGGCTCAAGGCATAGGCCGAGAAATGAGGCAGGCCAAGCCGGGCAATCCAGGACAAGTTTTCGCGCCAGGATGCCAAGGCCGTTTCCTCCCCACCCCACAAACCGTAAATCAAATCCACCGAAAGGTTCTCGAACCCTGCTTTACGGGCATTCTCCACCGCCGCCAAGGCATCCTTCGCGTCATGGCAACGGTTCAAAACTTTCAAATCTTGGTCATGGAAAGATTGTACCCCGATGCTGATTCTCCTCACCGGTGTGTAATTCCGCAAATCACGCAAATAATCCAGACCCAAATGCTCGGGGTTGGCTTCAAAGGAAACTTCCTCCAAAGCGGAAAAATCAAAGACATCTTCCAGCGCCCTGAAAAGGGAAGCGTAAAAAGCCACCGGCAAGATGGAAGGCGTTCCTCCCCCCACGTACAAGGTGGCTACCGGAATCCTTTCCCCTCCGAAATAGCGGACCACCTGGTTCCGGGCTTCGTGGCACAAAGCGCGGCGGTAGTCCTCCACCCGTCCGGCATCGAAAGCCGCCACCGAAAAAAATGCACAATAAAGGCACTTGCGGCGGCAAAAAGGAACATGTATGTACAAACCCGGCTTCTCCATGCCCTACATCCTCACGTCCTTGTTCAGAATCACCCGGAAAGTCGTCCCGACCTTCAGGACCGAACTCTTGACGAAAATCCTGCCCTTGTGGTATTTCTCCACAATCCGCTTGCAAAGGGTCAAACCGACCCCCCAGCCCCGTTTCTTGGTCGTGAATCCCGGTTCGAATATCTTGGTGAACATACTTTTGGGCATACCTTTCCCGGTATCCCGCACATCGATAGTCACGTGCTCGGAACTTTCCTCTATGGTAATACTGATTTCCCCGACATTGTCCCCGATGGCATTGAGCGCGTTCTTGCACAAGTTCTCGATGACCCATTCAATCAGGGATTCGTTGATTTGCGCCATGATGACGGCATCTTCCGGCACATTGACCGAAAAAGCGACCCGTTTGGAACTCCTGGCCTTCAAATAGAACATGGACTTGTACACGACCGGCACCACATTGGCCCAATTCAACTCGGGTACCGAGCCGATTTTCGAGAAACGGTTCGTCACCAATTCTATACGCTTCACATCCTTTTCTATTTCGGCCAAATCATTGGGGTCCATCGGTTCCCCTTCCTTGAGCTTGTAGTAATCAATCCAAGCCAGAAGCGAGGACAAGGGCGTACCCAGCTGGTGGGCCGTCTCTTTCGACATGCCCCACCAAATCTGGTTCTGTTCCATCCGTTTGGCAAAATCGAGCAAGGAAAGTATCCCCAAGAGCACAATCAGCAAAGCCAGCAAAATGGCCAAGGGAAAAAAGCGCATATTGCGGAGCAAGGAAGAAGACTCGTAAAACACATACAATTCCTGCTCCTCCCAACCGGGGATGCTCATCTGGATAGGCGGGTTTTCACCCATCATCTTCTCCATCAAATCGTGCATGGCATCTTTCGAGTAGAAGACCTCCGGGTTCAGGTTGGAATATGCCAGAACCGTCTCTTGGCTCGCATCGGTAATCAGGACCGGCACCGAAGATGTGTTGTTCATGCTTTCCTGCATGAAGGAGCTGTCCAAATCCCGGAAAACGGAACGCAGGCTCAGGAACACTTCGGAGGGCTTGAAATACAATTGGTATATCGTACCCTGGGCATCGACCATGATAGGAGGATACAAGGAATAGTCCGCCTGTATTTCCTTGGTGAAGACAGGGTTTTTCTTCGGGTTGATTTCCGGGTCGTGGGATTCAAGGATGTTCCCGGAAGGGTCCACCAAAATGAAAGGCCGCTGGTTGCTCGACATGATCCGCCTCAAGTACTCGAAATCGGCCGGGGATGAGATTTCGGGACTGAACACTTGTTCGTACACGTACGACCAGACCATGGCATACTGGCGTTCCTCGGTTTCCATCTTGGCAAAAATGCTCCGCGCCCGGACAGCCATGTCGGATTGGCGCAAAGTGGTAATCGCCCAGTTCCGGACCCGGTCCCTTTCGTCCCTCTCCATCCGGTTCACCATAATCTGGGAAAAGACCAAGGTGAAGGCCAAGATGACGGTGGAAGTCGATATCAACAAGAAATTCAAACTGCTGCTACGGAGTTTGATGACACGTTTGTTCCTTTTGGGCATAAGCATACGGCGTTGTAGGAGAACCACGTTTCTCCCGGAATGTAAAGATACAGCATTTGCAGGAATCCGGGAAATTTGCAGACCGGCAGGAACACGATAGGAACACCACCCGTCCATACCTTGTTTCCCAAAGCGGGATTCATCCATGAAAAACGGGGATTTGTCGAACAAATCCGACCGGAACACGGCTCTTTTCCCCTAAAATTTGGAAGATTTTCCCTCTTGGTTTATATTTGCCTGCCTTTGGAAAAGACCGCTTGGCCGCGCCCTGTCTTTCCAAGAGGAAAAGTCTCTTCGTGTGACGCTTATAACGAATTTTCCATGTTTTTCCATAAAAGAACCTTCATTCTTCCCAAGCTGCTTCCGGTATGCTTGTTCCTCGCCCTTTCGAGCCGTTTGGCTGCACAAAGCGGCAGTTTTTCCGGAAAAATCATCGAACAAGGCGTGGACGTGCCTTTGGAGTTTGTCAACGTCATCGTCCGGGACACGGCCACCAAGGAAATGAAAGGGGGCGCCATCTCCGACATCGATGGGAATTTCCTCATTGAATCCTTGCCGCTCGACCGGCCCTTGCAGGCCACCTACTCTTCCATGGGTTTCAAGACCCTGTCCAGTCCCGTATTCCGGCTCAGCAAAGCCAAGCCTTCCTACCAGGCCGGGACCTTGGTCATGGGTACTGAAGCGCAATTGTTGGAAGCGGTCACGATCAAAGGTCAAAAACGGACTATCGAGTACAACCTCGACCGCAAAGTGGTCAATGTGGAGCAGAGTTTGGTGAGCGAAGGAGGCTCGGCCGTGGACGTGCTCCAGAACGTCCCTTCGGTCAGCGTGGACGAGGAAGGGAACATCTCGATGAAAGGGAGCGACAACGTGACAATCCTGATTGACGGAAGGCCGGCCACGCTCTCGGGCATGGGGCTGGAACAAATTTCGGCCAACAACATCGCCAACATCGAAATCATTTCCAACCCTTCGGTGAAATACAACCCGGAAGGGACCTCTGGCATCGTCAACATCATCACCAAGGAACGTCAACGGACCGGGTTCAACGGCAATGTGTACGCTTCGGGGTCCACCTCCAACCGTTACGGGCTCGGAACCAACCTGAGCTGGGGATTCAAAAAAGCCACCTTGTTCACCAACCTCGACCTCAGTTACCGGAAGCGGGAATCCTCCGGGCAGTCCACGCGGACCAGCTACCGGGGCGGCAACAGCCTTTTCCCGGACGACAACATCCAGGTGGAGGAAGGCAACAGCATCCGCCAACGGGAAGGCTTCGGGGGCAAATTCCAATTGGGGACCGATGTCCATTTCGATTCCAAGAACAGCCTCTTGCTCAGCGCCACCTTCAATGCTTGGAAGAACGACCGCATCAACCGCACGCCCGAAACCCGGACCTACAGTTATTTCGACCCGGCCGGGGACGGTTCCTTACCTCCTTTGGAAGAAGACGAACATTGGATGCGGACCTTGAACACCTACAGCATGGACGACGACCGCATGTATGACGGGCAAGCCGCCATTTCCTATATCCACAAATTCGGCAAACCCAAACAGGACCTGACTTTCGATGCCACGCTCAGTTACCATACCCCGAAAGGGACTTCGAGCAACGACCGTATCCTGATGACTGCCGAAGACACGAGCCGTACACTCCAAACCATCACCAACGACCGGAAGGGTATCGACTTTGAAGCCCAGCTCAACTATCTCCATCCCTTCAACGACAATCTGTCCTTGGAAGTCGGATACCAAGCCAAGCTGCAATGGCAACAGACCCGGAGCCGTTATGACAGCCGTCTCAACCCCTACCAGGACACGGCCATCGATTTCGACTATATCGAACACAACCACGGCATCTATGCCAACGTGATGGGGACGTTCGGAAAATTCACCTTCCAGGTTGGCGGACGTATGGAAGCCGATTTGATGACCGCCAACACCGTGCGGGACGGAGGTGACACAAGCTTTTCCTACAGCCGTTTCCGTTTCTACCCCTCCGTCCACATGTCGTACAAAATCGGGGAAAAACAAGAATTGCAATTGAGTTACAGCCGCCGTGTGAACCGGCCCCGCCCCCATAACCTCGATCCTTACATCGACTATGCCGACTACCCTTCCTCGATTGATTACGGGAACCCGAACCTGAAACCCCAGGATATCCATTCGGTGGAACTCAATTACTCCCTCTTCCTCAAATCCTCCTCGTTCTACGTGACGGTCTACTACCGTTACATGCAGGATTTGATCCGGCGCTACCAATTCGAGGCGGCCGACCCGGCTTCGGGCGAAGTCCTCCTGAACCGGACGTTCATGAACTATGCCCACGGGCATACCTACGGGGTCGATATTTCCTATGAACAACAAATCTTGAAATGGTGGCGCATGAGCCTGAGCGGCAGCTTGTACCAAAACATGACCTCGGACGACAACCTGGACGAATCCACGACCACCGAGGGCCTCAGTTACAGCGCCCAATTCAACACCACGATGAACCTGCCCTTGGATTTCACACTCCAGCTTACCTGCCGTTACCGGGGACCTTCCTATTGGGGGCAGACCCGTTTCGACCAGAACGTGGTGGGGGAAATCGCGTTGCGGAAATCTTTCTTGAAAAACAAACTGAGTGTGGGGCTCCGGGTACGGGACTTGTTCCATACCATGCAGTGGAACAGCACCGTGACCGGCGATGGGTTCCGGACTTACAGCAAAAGCCGGACCAAGAATTCCACGGCCTTGTACGTCACCCTGACCTACAAGTTCAACGAAGGGGTGGATGAAAGCCGGAACCGGCAACGGCAGCCCCGCCCGCCTATGTAATCCAAGCCATGAAAATCATCTGCATCGGACAAAATTACCGGGAACACATCAAGGAATTGGGTACGAAAGTTCCCGAAAAGCCGGTTTTCTTCTGCAAGCCCGACACGGCCCTGCTTTTGCGGAACCGGCCTTTTTACATCCCCGATTTCACCCGAAACCTGCATTACGAGACCGAACTGGTCGTCCGGATTTGCAAAGTCGGCAAGAACATCGCGCCCCGTTTCGCTCCGGACTATTACGATGCCTATACCCTGGGCTTCGATTTCACGGCAAGGGACATACAGGAATACTGCCGCAGGGAGGGTTTGCCCTGGGAAGCCTGCAAGGCATTCGACAACTCGGCGGCTATCGGGGAATTCATTCCCAAGGACAAGTTCCCGCAAGGTCCTGACGACTTACGTTTTGAAATGAAAAAGAACGGGGAATCCTGCCAAAAGGGCCATACCGCCGACATGATTTTCAAAGTCGATGAAATCATCAGCTACGTTTCCAAATTCTTCACCCTCCGGACCGGCGACTATATCTTCACCGGCACTCCTCCGGGAGTCGGCGCCCTGCAAATCGGGGACCGGCTGGAGGCGTTTTTGGAGGGGATTGCGGTCCTGCGCTGCACCATAAAATGAAGGGCGGTGGAAAGAGGGTTATACCTCTTATTATTGATTTGCACCTATTATTTTCTCAGACCGGAACGGAAAATTCACGCAGGGCCTCGTTCAAGGCCGTCTTCCGGTCCGTCGATTCTTTCCGTTTCCCGATAATCAAGGCGCAAGGCACCTGGTAGGTCCCGGCAGGGAACTGCTTGGGCAGGCTGCCCGGAATGACCACCGAACGAGGCGGAATCCAAGCCCGGTATTCCTTGGGCTGCGGCCCGCTCACATCCACGATGCGTGTGGAACGGGTCAGGCAGACATTGGCCCCGATGACGGCTTCCTCCCCGACATGGACACCTTCCACGATGATGCAGCGGGAGCCGATGAAGCAATGGTCCTCCACGATGACCGGGTTCGCCACCAAGGGTTCAAGGACCCCGCCGATACCGACCCCGCCGCTCAAGTGCACATGGGCGCCGATTTGGGCACAGGAACCCACCGTGGCCCAAGTGTCCACCATCGAACCTTGGCCTACCCTGGCTCCGATATTGACATAGGACGGCATCATCACCACCCCCGGTTCCAAATACGAGCCGTAACGGGCCAAGGCATGGGGCACCACCCGGACTCCCGCCTGTTGGAAATCCTTCTTCAAGGGAATCTTGTCATGGAATTCGAAGGGTCCCACTTCCATCGTCTGCATCTTGGCCAAGGAAAAATACAACAAGACCGACTTTTTGACCCACTGGTTCACCTGCCAAGGTCTCTCCTGGTCTTCCTCTCTTTCCTTTCTTTCCGGAACCAAAGGCTCGGCCACCCGGAGACGTCCCTTGTCCAAGGCTTCCACTACCTCGTATACAGCCTCCGCATACGATGGATCCGCCAACAAAGAGCGATCTTCCCAGCATTTTTCTATACGTTCCTGCAATGTTTGCATTTCTTCTTCCTTTTTCATGAATGGAATCCAGCCGTACCCCGACCGAAAGCAGGATACGGCTGGATTCCATTCCGTCATTCCAAAACTTAGCAAGCCTTCCGGGCCGCTTCCAAGGCTTTTTCGAAATCGGGAAGGTTGGTCACCTCCTTCACGTATTCCACGTAAACGACTTTGTCGTTCTTGTCCACCACGACAATTCCCCGGCTCAGCAAGCGGAGTTCCTTGAGGACAAAGCCGTACTTATGGCCGAAGTCCAAGTCGCGATGGTCGGAACAAACATGAACCTTGTCAATGCCGGCGGCCCCGCAGAAACGTCCCAAGGCGAAAGGGAGGTCACAGGAAATAGTCAGGATTTCAACATCCGGAAGACCAGCGGCTTCCTTGTTGAACTGCCGGGTCTGGGTGTCGCAAACCGGAGTGTCGATGGAGGGAACAACCGAAATAATCCGGACTTTCCCTTTGTAATCGCTCAGTTTCACCGGGCTCAAATCCGGTGCCAAAACGCTGAAGTCCGCAGCGGTGTCGCCAACCTGTACCATGTTTCCTTCCAAGGTGAGCGGGTTGCCCCCCATGGTAATGATTCCTTTGTGTTCTTGCATTTTATTTGTATTTGAATGGTTTACGGAACATGCATTTCTGAAGCCGTTCGAAACCCCTCACCCTACCGGAACCGGCTCCCGGCAGATCGTTTTCCCGGCCCATGCGTCCTCGGACGCTCTCCCTGTTTGGGGAATCCCACCCGGCTTTCAAGTCCCGGCTTATCCAGTTCTCCAGGACACATCTTTACAAAATTACGAAATTTATCCAATTCCGTACGCGTAGACCCGCCACAGACGGGCGCTAGCATTCTCCAAGGCGTTGTTGCGTTTTTGTTAATAAATAAATCGACGAAGCCTTCCCCCAATTCGAAAAATGTACATACCTTTGCGCTCCGGTATGGGTACAAAAAAACACAACCGGACTTTCCAAGATACGTTTCCCTTGTCCTTGCAACAAGGAGAAAACTTCTTCCCGTTGGTTTTTCCTTTCGATTTTCGCGATTCCGTCAGGGGTCGCTTTTTTTTTATGCGGGAAAACAACGGACGAACCGTCCCCCGCATCCTTTTTGATTGTCAAATAAACCCAATATTCGTGCCTTATGAAGAATAAAAACCTGATCTCAATCACCGATTTCAGCAAGGAAGAGCAACTGCACTTGTTGGACGTGGCCGAAGAATTCGCCAAAAATCCACGCCAAAGAATCCTGGCGGACAAAGTGGTGGCGACTTTGTTTTTCGAACCTTCCACCCGGACCCGCCTCAGCTTTGAAAGTGCAGCCAACCAGCTGGGAGCCAGGATTATCGGATTCTCGGACGCTTCCAACAGCAGCGTGACCAAGGGAGAGACCTTGAAAGACACCATCTTGATGGTGAGCAACTATGCCGACCTGATTGTCATGCGCCATCCCCGCGAAGGCAGCGCCCGCTATGCCTCCGAAGTAGCCAAGGTCCCTGTCATCAACGCCGGGGACGGAGCCAACCAGCACCCGACCCAATGCCTTCTGGACCTGTATTCGATTCGTAAGACACAAGGCCGTCTGGACAAACTGGACATCGCTTTCGTGGGAGACCTCAAATACGGGCGGACCGTACATTCGCTGGCCCAGGCCCTCTGCAATTTCGACTGCACTTTCCACTTCGTTTCACCGGCCGAGCTGAAAATGCCCAGCTATGTGAAGCAAACGGTCAAAGACCACCATCTGGAATACCACCAATACACCGAACTTTCCGATGTGATTCCCTTTGCCGACATCATTTACATGACCCGTGTCCAAAGGGAACGTTTTGCCGACCCGATGGAATACGAAAGGGTCAAGAACAGTTGCATCCTCAACAAGGCCATGCTCAAAGGTTGCAAGGAAAGCATGAAAATCCTGCACCCCCTGCCCCGGGTCAACGAAATCGCCACCGACGTGGACAACACGCCCTATGCTTATTATTTCCAGCAGGCCCACAACGGGGTATTCGTCCGTCAAGCCCTCATGTCCCTGATTCTGGGAGCAAAAGAATAACCGATCCTGTCACGATCAAAAAAGTCAAAAACAATGGTAAAAAAAGAATTAATCGTTTCCGCGCTTGAAAACGGAACCGTCATCGACCATATCGCCTCCAAAGAAGTATTCCGGGTTCTGCATTTGTTGAACTTGGAAAAATGCGAAGAAACCGTTTACATGGGTTCGAACCTTGAAAGCCAGAAATTAGGCAGGAAAGGCATCATCAAGGTAGCCAACCGCTATTTCGCCCCCGAAGAGTTGAACAAAATCGCCTTGGTAAGCCCCAACGCCACCGTCATCGAAATCCGGAACTTCGAAGTGGTCAAGAAAACCAAGGTGGAACTCCCCTCCCAGGTGAAAGGCATCGTCAAATGCATGAACCCCAATTGCATCACCAATCACGAAACCATCGAAACCAACTTCAACGTGGTCTCCGGGGATGAAGTAAAATTGAAATGCCACTTCTGCGAAAAGTTCACCACCAAGGACAATATGGAATTCTGCTAAAATCACCCCATGGATAAAAAAAACCGTTACAAAATTTGTAACGGTTTTTTTTATGGCACATCTTCAAACCGAAGCTCCGTCTTCTTCCAACCCGGGATTTTCTGCGGGATTTTCCTCCGGCTTTTCCCCGGATTCCACTCCGGTCTGGAAACCGGCATCCGACTCCGCTTCCGGTTTCCCTCTTCCGGAAGCTCCCGGAACCACCTCGTCCGAAGACCGGCTCTGTCCGGAAGGCTCCCCGGATTGGGAATCTTTCTTCGCTTCCGTCTCTGGCTGGAGGTTCCCTTCGCTTTGCCCCCCGAGGCCCAAAAACGAAGAAATCGTAGCATGCGGACCGTCAACCGGCAAGGTTTCGGGCAAAGGTTCCCGGTAACCTTTACGCGACTGCTTTTCCATCAAGGGAACCACCTTTTGCTTGTAAGCATTCTCAGCCGCAATCTGCTCGGCAGCCTTGATGGACTGGTCTATCCCCTCTCCCCAGACCTCGCCATCGACCATGGCGGCAACCTTGTAAAGCTTCTTCCCTTTCTGGTTTAGCGTCCCCAAGACTTGGAAATTAACCTTGTAACGATCCTTTTGCCCCCAGTCGATCAATTTGCTCTTGTAATTCCAATCCCGTTTCTCGATTTCATCCATATCGATATGGACGGCGATAATCCGTTTCAAAATGATTTTCTCGGTGAAACGATAACCCTTGTCCAGGAACACAGCTCCCATCAAGGCTTCCAAGGCATTCCCGTCCACCGATTTGAAACCTCCGGCCTTGGCATCGATGTTCAACAAATCATGCAACCCCATCTTCATGGCCACCTTGTTCAGGGTCGCCCGGCTAACCATCTTGGAACGCATCTCGGTCAAAAAACCTTCATCCTTGTTAGGATAGCGTTTGAACAGGTAATGGGCCACCGCCGTGCTGATGACAGAGTCTCCCAGATACTCCAGACGCTCGTTATTGCTCTTGATACCGCCCATGACACGGGAAGCCGATTTGTGACGGAATGCCAAACGGTATAAAAAAATATTCCCGGGATAAAACCCGAGAATATTTTTTACAGCCTTGTACATTTTCTTTTCCTTTGAAAAACAGGCCGCTATAAATCCAAACATAAGAAAATGTTATTCTGCGTACTTCTTGAATGCAATGGAAACATTATGACCGCCAAAACCGAAGGTGTTGCTCAAGGCGACACGGATTTCACGCTCCTGGGGTTTCCAGAACGTGTAATTGATCCGGTTGTCGAGTTCCGGGTCATCGGTGAAGTGGTTGATGGTGGGAGGCACAATCCCGTTCTTCACGGCCAAAGCTGTCGCAATGGCTTCCACCGCACCGGCAGCCCCTAACAAGTGCCCGGTACAGGACTTGGTGGAACTGATATTGATGTCGTACACATGTTCTCCCAAAAACTGTTTGATCCCCAAGACTTCCGGAACATCACCCGCCGGTGTGGAGGTTCCATGGGTATTGATATAATCCACTTCTTCGGGCTTGGCCTTGCTATCTTCCAGAGCCAAACGCATGGCCCGGGCCACATGGTTGCCTTCAGGTTGGGGCGCCGTCATATGGTAAGCATCCCCGGTCAACCCGCAACCGATGATTTCGGCATAAATCTTGGCGCCTCTGGCTTTGGCATGTTCCAGTTCTTCCAAAATCAAGGCCCCGGCACCTTCGCCCAAAACGAAACCATCCCGGTCCTTGTCGAAAGGACGGGAAGCCGTCGCGGGATCATCGTTCCTTACCGAAAGGGCGTGCATGGAGTTGAAGCCCCCCAAACCCGCCGGTGTGACAGCGGCTTCCGACCCCCCGCAAACGAAGGCGTCGGCCTTGCCTGTGCTGATATACAAATAAGCATCGGCCAAGGCATTGGCCGACGAAGCGCAAGCCGAAACCGTGGCGAAATTGGGGCCATGGAAATCATTCTTGATACTGATATGCCCTGCCGCTATATCGGCAATCATTTTCGGGATGAAGAAAGGACTGAAACGGGGGGTACCGTCGCCCCGCGCATAATCGCAAACCTCGTTGAAAAGACTAATCAGACCGCCTACACCCGAAGCCCAAATGACTCCCACGCGGTTCTTGTCCAGCTTCTCATAATCCAAAATGCCCGAATCGGCGACTGCTTCGTCCGAGGCCACAAGCCCGTACTGGGAATACAAGTCATGCTTGCGCACTTCCTTGCGGTCCATGTACCGGGAAATATCGAAGCCTTTCAATTCACAAGCGAACTGGGTCTTGAACTTGGACGTATCGAAGCGCGTAATCGGGGCGGCACCGCTGGTACCTGCCAGAAGGGCGTTCCAATATTCCTGGAGATTGTTTCCTATAGGAGTCAATGCCCCCATTCCGGTAATAACGACTCTCTTTCGTTCCATAAAAGTAAAATAGTTCAAATACTTACTAACTCGTGTCACGGGCCATCAAAACCAGACCTCAAAACGCGAAAAGAGAATTTCCATATGAAAGAAAAGGCGGAAAGCAAATCCTGCTTGCTCCCCGCCTCCTCTCCACCGTCGGCAAGCAGAGACTTACTTCCGGTTATCTTCAATATATTTGATGGCATCACCCACCGTGGCGATTTTTTCAGCCTGGTCGTCGGGGATGGAAATACCGAATTTCTTTTCGAATTCCATAATCAACTCAACGGTATCAAGGGAATCAGCGCCAAGGTCATTGGTAAAGTTTGCTTCGGGCGTTACTTCTTTTTCATCAACGCCAAGCTTATCAACGATAATAGCTTTAACTTCGCTTTCGATTTCTGACATGATGTTCTTAAATTTTTTGGGTTAAACTGGATGCAAAGGAACGGCTTTTTTGAGAATTTGCCAACTCTTGAAGCCCCTTTTATCAACCAAAAATTGTTAATGAACATATTTCAAATATCTTAGAAACCCTTTAAAAATTTCAAGCCTCCGACATCAAGGCATCCGGCGGGGAAAAAACAAAAGCCGCCCATGGGACAAGACGGCCAGGGTCGACGGAGATGGAATCACGGAATCCCGTGTTGACAAAGAGTGTGCAAATATCCCAAAATGCAACCTTCCATTTTTTCTTTTTATGATTATCTTTGCAACCTGTTTTCCGGGCGGAAGAATCCGCCAAGGAAATGGAAAAACCTGGAACACAAACAAAAACATCTGTATTGACGGCATGGAAAAGGCTGCTTGCAATATGGCCCTTTTCGCTTCCGGAAACGGAACCAATGTGCAGCGGATATGTGAACATTTCGCCGCCCATACGTCCATACACCCTGCGGCCCTCTTCTGCAACAATCCCCGGGCCTTCGTCCTTGAAAGGGCCTCGGAACTGGGTCTCCCCTCTATCGTTTTCACCAAAAAGGAATTAGCCGACCCTGCTTTCATGCTGCCCCGCTTGCAGGAGTACGGGACCACCCATGTCGTATTAGCGGGATTCTTAGCACAGATACCTGGTTATCTAATCAAAAAATATCCCCGGCGCATCATCAACATCCATCCTGCACTCCTGCCGAAATTCGGCGGCAAGGGCATGTACGGGATGCACGTGCATGAAGCGGTCGTACGGGCCGGGGAAAAACAAAGCGGTATCAGCGTGCACTTGGTGGACGAGCATTACGATCACGGGCAGATTTTTTTCCAAGCCCGCGTCCCTTTGGCGCCCGGAGACAGTGCCGATGACTGCGCCTCAAAAATCCACATCCTCGAGCAGACCTATTTTCCCCTCGTGATAGAAGCTTGGGTAAAAGGGCTCGACAAACCGGTTTTCCCCGTATTGAACCAAGTAGAAACCGAATATACACAAACCCTCTAAAACAATAACCGTGAACGAAACAGTCATTTATTCCGTTGTGCTTTTGGCCGCGTTGGGATTGGTGCTGGCACTGATCCTATACTTCGTGGCACAAAAATTCAAGGTTGAAGAAGATCCCCGTATCGATCTGGTAGCCGAGGCCCTTCCGGGTGCCAATTGCGGCGCCTGCGGGAAAGCCGGGTGCCGGGACATGGCCGTGCAAATCGTGAACGACCCGGCCTATACGGGCTGCCCGGTCTGCAACGAAGAGAACATCGCCAAGATTGCCGAAATCCTCGGCCGGGTTCCGGAAAAGAAAGAACCTTCCATCGTCGTGCTCAAGTGCAAGGGAGGGAAAATCAATTCGGAAGCCAAAGTCAAATTCGAAGGTTTGCAAAGTTGCAGCTACGCAAACAGCCTTATGACCAGCGAGGGCGGTTGCCCGTTCGGTTGCCTCGGCTTCGGGGACTGCACCAAGGCTTGTTCTTTCGATGCCCTGCATATCAATCCGGAAACCGGCCTGCCGGAAGCGGATCCTGAAAAATGTACTTCCTGCGGTGCTTGTACGCAAGCCTGTCCGAGAGGTCTTCTTGAAATCCGAAAGAAACGGGAAGACACGGGCCGTGTCTACGTGGGTTGCATGAACAAACAAAAAGGGGTTTATTCGACCAAAGTCTGCAAGGTATCCTGCATCGGTTGCGGCAAATGTGCCAAAGTTTGCCCCCAGAACGCCATCACCTTGGCCAACAACCTGGCTTATGTGGACGACAACCTCTGCATCGCATGCCAGAAGTGCGTGGAAGCCTGCCCCACCAAGGCCATGACCATCATGCCGCTCGACAAGAAACTGCCGTCCGCTCCTAAACCGGCTCCCGCTCCCAAGGAAGCTTCGGAAGCGGCCCCGGCAGCTGAAACGACAAAAACCGAAGCCACGGCATAACCATCTCAGAAACACGGTAAAAAAGTAAAAGGACATGAAAACATTCAACATAGGCGGGGTTCATCCCAACGACAGCAAGCTCAACGCGGATGCCCCGATGCAGGAACTGCCCATTCCCAAACAAGTCTGTGTCATGGTCAGCCAGCACCTGGGAGCTCCTTCCCAACCGATTGTAAAAAAAGGCGACAAGGTAAAAGTCGGAACGGTACTGACTTCCAACGAGGCATTCCTGAGCGCCGTCGTCCACTCCCCTGTGAGCGGGACGGTCAACAAAATCGCGGACATTCCCGATGCTTCGCTTTATCCGAAACCGGCCATCTTCATCGACGTGGAGGGTGACGAATGGGAAGAAAGTATCGACCGCAGTCCCGAAATCAAACGGGAAATCAGCCTGAGCGGCCCGGAAATCATCCAAAAAATCAAAGAAATGGGTATCGTGGGTATGGGGGGAGCCTGTTTCCCGACCCATGTCAAGCTGATGCCGCCCAAAGATGCCAAAGCCGAATTCCTCTTGCTCAACGGGGTGGAATGCGAGCCCTACCTCACTTGCGACTACCGATTGATGCTCGACCATGCCGAAG
Organism: uncultured Bacteroidales bacterium; assembly: GCA_944321885.1. Lineage (GTDB taxonomy): Bacteria > Bacteroidota > Bacteroidia > Bacteroidales > P3 > Pullibacteroides. Next base: position 45,627 of record CALUNB010000006.1, read on the forward strand.
AAATCCTTATCGGAGCTTCGGCCTTGATGAAAGCCCTGGATGTGAAACAGGCTATTGTCGGCATCGAAGCCAACAAACCCAAAGCCATCGCACACATGACGGAAACGGCCAAGAATTTTCCGGGCATCAGCGTGCAGGCTTTGAAGATGAAATATCCCCAAGGGGCCGAAAAACAACTAATCAAAGCTCTGACAGGACGTGCCGTACCTTCGGGCAAACTTCCTATCAACGTGGGTTGCGTCGTGGACAATGTGGCCACCTGCTATGCCGTCTACCAAGCCGTGCAGAAAAACATGCCTTTAATCCAGCGCATGGTGACCGTAACGGGGCCCAGCATCCCGGAACCCACCAATTTCCTGGCACGTCTCGGGACTCCGGTATCCGCCTTCCTCGAAGCCGTGGGCGGGATACCCGGAGATAGTGGCAAAGTCATTTCCGGCGGCCCCATGATGGGGAAAGCCTTGTCGAGCACCGAAACCTGCTCGGTAAAAGGGATGTCGGGAATTCTGGTCTTGCCCGAAAAGCAAGCCCACCGCCAGACCGTTTATCCTTGCATCCGTTGCGGAAAATGCGTGGACGCCTGCCCCATGGGTTTGGAACCCTACCTGATTGCCGCCACGGCGATGGCCAAGGATTTTGAAAAAACCGAAAAAGCAAGGGTAATGGATTGCATCGAATGCGGATGCTGCCAATTCTCCTGCCCCTCTTTCCGTCCCCTCCTCGACTCGGTGAAGCTCGGAAAGGCGACCGTGGGAAAGATTATCCGTGCAAGGAATGCAAAAAATTAAGAACCTTAAGATTTAAGCGATATGGCTGAAAATACAAAATGGGTAGTGTCGGGCGCCCCTCATATTCACGGCTCCGAATCCATTACGAAAATCATGTGGGGCGTGGTCATTGCCTTGATTCCCACATTCCTTGTCAGTGTGTATTTCTTTGGCTTGCGGGCCTTGGCACTGACCTTGGTAACGGTGGCATCCTGCCTCTTGTTCGAGTTCCTGATCAACCGGTTCCTCTTCAAACGGCCTTGCTGCTTGGGAGATGGCTCGGCCATGATTACCGGTTTGCTCTTGGCTTTCAACCTGCCTTCCAACCTGCCTTTCTGGATGGCCATCGTAGGTTCGCTGATTGCCATCGGCGTAGCCAAATGGGCTTACGGCGGTTTGGGGACCAACCCTTTCAACCCGGCCTTGGTCGGTCGTGTGTTCCTGTTGATTTCTTTCCCGGTGGCCATGACGACCTGGCCCGTGCCCAAACCTCTTTTCGGAGGCAATGCCGTGGCGGACGCCATCACCGGTCCTACCCCGTTGGCCCTTGCCAAAGAGGGTTTGAAAGCCGGACAAACACCCGATCAAATCCTGGGCGGCCTTCCTGGATACGGGGACATGTTGCTCGGCAATATGGGCGGATCCTTGGGTGAAATTTCGGCTATCGCCATCCTGTTGGGCGGGATTTACATGCTCTGCCGCCGCATCATCACCTGGCATATCCCGGTGGCTTTCTTAGGAACGGCCTTCATCTTCGGCGGTATCCTTTGGCTGGCCGCACCCGACCAGTTCATGGATCCGGTCTTCCACCTGCTCTCCGGAGGTATGATGCTGGGTGCCGTCTTCATGGCCACCGACATGGTTACCTCCCCGATGACCAAGACAGGGAAACTGATTTTCGGAGCCGGTTGCGGGCTTCTGACCATCCTTATCCGTAATTTCGGAGCCTATCCGGAAGGTGTTTCCTTCGCCATCCTGATTATGAATGCGTTCGTACCCCTCATCAACCGCGGCACGACCCCCAAACGTTTCGCAAACGCCAAATAAAGAAAGTCATGAAAAAGAAAGAATCGTCCTTGAAAAATATGTTGCTCAGCATGGCTCTCATCGCGGGCATTTCCGGCTTCGCCTTGGGTTTCGTCTACCAAATCACCGAACCCAAAATCAGCGCGGCCAAGAAAGCAAAGGAAGAAAACGCCATACGGACCGTCCTGCCGGACTTCCAAACCAAGGAAGAAAAAAGCATCCTGTTGGACGGAGAAACGAAAGAAATCACCTATTCCGTGGCTTACAACGGGGATCAATTGGTGGGTGTGGCGGTGAACACCTATTCAATGAATGGTTTCTCGGGTGAAATCGGCCTGATGGTGGGCATCCTGCCCGACGGGACCCTGAACAAGGTTTCCGTGCTGCTCTGCAACGAAACCCCCGGTTTGGGGACCAAGATGTCCGACCCGGGTTTTTACACACAATTCGAAGATAAGAATCCGTCTTCCTTCAAGTTCAGCGTGAAGAAAGACGGAGGAGACGTGGATGCCATCACCTCGGCCACCATCAGTTCCCGGGCTTATTGCGATGCGCTGGACCGGGCTTACAAAGTGTTTAACCAAATCGTTCCCACCAAATAAATAAACCGACATGAGTGCAAAAATCAACCAGTGGCAGAATTTCAGTAAAGGTCTGCTCAAAGAAAGCCCTACCTTTTCTTTGATTTTGGGGATGTGTCCTACTTTGGCTGTCACCTCCTCGGCTCAGAACGGATTGGGAATGGGTTTGGCGACGACTTTCGTCTTGACGCTTTCCAACGCCCTTATATCGGCCCTCAAATCGCAAATCCCCGACAAGGTCCGCATCCCGTGTTTCATCGTGGTAATCGCCGCCTTCACGACGATTGTCGATTTGCTGATCCAGGGTTATGTACCGGCATTGGCGGCCAGCTTGGGTGTTTTCATTCCTTTGATTGTGGTGAACTGCATCGTTTTAGGACGTGCTGAAGCCTTCGCCTCCAAGAACGGGGTGTTCTCGTCCATCATCGATGGGTTGGGCATGGGGCTCGGCTTCACATTCGCCCTCACCCTGCTGGGTATCATCCGTGAAGCTTTGGGCGCCGGAGCTTTCTTCGGGCACAAGTTCATCGACGGGGACGGTATCATCGTTTTCATCCTGGCACCGGGAGCCTTTATCGTGTTGGGATTCCTGATCGCCTTGATACATTATTTCTCCGCGAAAAAACATTAATCCGCACAACCTTAAACAACAAGAACCATGGAATATATCCTTCTTATCATAAGTACGATATTGGTCAACAATATCGTTTTTGCCCAAACCTTGGGGATTTGCCCGTTCCTCGGTGTTTCCAGCAAGATATCCTCTTCCTTGGGCATGGGGGCTGCCGTTGTCTTCGTCATCACCTTGGCAACCTTGATTACCTACCTGATTAACATGGGTATCCTGATTCCCCTCCACCTGGACGGATTCTTGCAAACCTTGGTATTCATCCTGGTTATCGCCGCCTTGGTACAGATGGTGGAAATCATCCTGAAGAAAATCAGCCCTTCGCTCTACGCTGCATTGGGGATTTTCCTGCCCTTGATTACGACCAACTGCGCCGTGCTTGGTGTTGCCTTGCTTGTAATCCAAAAAGAATACTCCTTGCTCCAAAGCGTAGTCTACGGTTTCGGAACAGCGGTCGGCTTCGGCTTGGCCCTGGTCATCATGGCGGGTATCCGGGAACAACTGGAACTGGTCTCAGTTCCCAAAGGAATGAAAGGAAGCCCGATTACCTTGGTTACGGCCGGAATCCTGGCCTTGGCTTTCATGGGTTTCGCCAATTTGGTGTAATTTCGCGGAATCCTGCTGGACAGGGAAGACACTGCAATAAAGGAAATTTGGACAACTTCTTTCGCGGTGTGTCAGAATGAGTAAGATGCCAGGCGCTAGAGAGGGAACCAAGGAGCGTGCCAAGCGCACCTGGGTTCACTCTCGAAAGCAATGAGGCCGGATTGCTCATCGTGGCACACCGCCTTTGCCTTTTGATAGATAAACCTTAACACACAATACAATGAAGACAGCTGTTGTCGCTTTAGGTGGGAACGCTCTTCTGCGCAGCGGGCAGAAAGGGACTTTCGCCGAACAAATCCAAAACGTGACCGCAACTTGCCAAGCCTTGGTCAAACTGATCCAACAAGGGTATTCCATCTGCATCGGTCATGGCAACGGTCCCCAAGTGGGCAATGTCATGTTGCAGCATGAAGCAGGGAAAAAGGAATTCGGGCTACCGGCCATGCCCATGGATTTCTGCGTGGCTGAGACCCAAGGTTCCATCGGATACATGATTGAACTCTGCCTTTACAACGAATTGCACAAGGCAGGCCTGACCAAGGATGTGATTTGCCTGTCCACCCAGGTCCGGGTAGACAAGAACGACCCGGCATTCCAGAAACCGACCAAACCGGTAGGACCTTACTATACGAAGGAAGAAGCCGACAAATATGCCGCCGAAACAGGGGCCATTTTCAAGGAAGACCCCAAAGGCAACGGATGGCGGAAGGTTGTTCCCTCGCCCACTCCTATCGAAATAAACCATATCGGAACCATCTTGCGGGCCCTGGTGAACGACAATATCGTCATCACCGTGGGCGGAGGCGGTATCCCGGTAGTTCATGAAAACGGAATGTACCATGGCGTGGAAGCCGTCATCGACAAGGATTTGGCTTCCGCCTTGTTGGCTTCCCGTATCGGAGCCCATTCCTTCTTCATCCTGACCGATGTGCCTAATGTCTGCATCCGCTTCCGCAAACCGGACGAAAAGAAACTGGAACAAATCACCGTGGAGGAAGCCAAGAAATACTTGGCAGACGGAGAATTCGCCGAAGGTTCGATGGCCCCGAAAATCCGGGCCGCCCTCTTCTTCCTCGAACATGGGGGACACGAGTGCATCATCACCGAAGCCGGGATGCTGGGGCAGGAGCATGCCGGAACCCGGATTGTAAAGGAATAACCAAGATATTAACCAAAAAATTCAATACAATGGCTTTTAATCTGAAAAACAGGAATTTCCTGAAAATTCTCGATTTCACTCCCAAAGAACTCCAATTCTTGCTGGACTTGTCCGCCCAACTCAAAGCCGCCAAGTACGCCGGGACCGAACAGCCCATGCTCAAAGGCAAGAACATCGTCCTGCTGTTTGAAAAGGATTCCACCCGTACCCGCTGCTCCTTCGAAACGGCTGCCCACGACCAAGGTGCCAACGTGACCTACCTGGGTCCTTCCGGTTCCCAAATGGGTAAGAAGGAATCCATGAAGGATACCGCCCGTGTATTGGGCCGCATCTATGACGGTATCGAATACCGTGGTTTCGCCCAAGAAATCGTGGAAAGCTTGGCCGAACACGCCGGGGTTCCCGTATGGAACGGTTTGACCAACGAATCCCACCCGACCCAGATCCTGGCCGACTTCCTGACCATGATGGAGCACAGCGACAAACCCTTGCACAAGGTAAGCTTCGCCTATCTCGGTGATGCCCGCTACAACATGGGGAACTCCTTGATGGTAGGTGCCGCCAAGATGGGGATGGACTTCCGGGCCGTGGCTCCGAAAGAATTCTGGCCCGACCAGAAACTGGTGGATGAATGCAAGAAAATCGCGCTCGAAACCGGTGCAAAGATTACCTTGACGGAAAATGTGGAAGAAGGTGTCAAAGGTGTGGACTTCCTCTACACCGACGTATGGGTTTCGATGGGCGAACCGATGGAAGCCTGGGGCGAACGTATCAACGCCTTGAAGAAATACCAAATCAACATGGATGTCATCAAGGCTACAGGCAATCCCAACGTGAAATTCATGCACTGCCTGCCGGCTTTCCACAACCTGGAAACCAGCATTGGCCGTGAAGTTTACGAAAAGTACGGCATGGATGCTTTGGAAGTGACCGAAGACGTGTTCGAATCCAAACACAGCATCGTGTTCGATGAAGCGGAAAACCGCTTGCACACGATCAAGGCTGTCATGGTCGCCACGTTGGCCTAAGCTTTTCCCTTTGGAAATGAAAAATGCCACGGATTTTCCGTGGCATTTTCGTTTGTAGCCGTTCCTCCGTCCTCGAAAAGGATCACACCAGGTCGGAAAGCTTCAACGAGTAATCCCGTCCTCCGAAAATCGAGCTTCCGATACGCACCATCGTGCTTCCCTCTTCCATGGCTATCAGATAATCATCGGACATCCCCATGGAAATTTCCTTGAAATGAGGCTCCGAAGCGAAATAACGGGACTTCAAATAATCGAATTCCTGGCGTAAAGAAACGAACTCGGAACGGACTTGCGCCTTGTCCTCGGTAAAGGTCGCCATTCCCATGACCCCGTCGATGCGGACATTCTTCAACTGCGCGAACTCTTCCGAGTCCAGCATGGCTTCGGCTTCCTCACGTTGGAAACCGAACTTGGTTTCCTCGCGAGCGATATGAAATTGAAGCAAACAGGGAATGACCCGCTGGCATTTGGCCGCAGCCTTGTCCACCTCTTTTAAAAGCGGAAAGCTGTCGATGCTATGGACCAGAGAGACATAAGGGGCAATGTATTTGATCTTGTTGGTCTGCAAATGCCCGATGAAATGCCATTGGATATCCGCCGGCAACCCGGCCTGCTTGGCTTTCATTTCCTGGGCCTTGTTCTCCCCGAAGCACTTCTGCCCCAAATCGTACACGGCCAGGATTTCGGAAACCGGCTTGTACTTGGATACGGCAATCAAACGAACCCCCGGTTTCAGGCTCGCCAGAATCTTTTCATAGTTTTCTTTCAACATGGTATGTTATATTGGGACGGTGTGCCATAACACACCGCCGAAGATGTCACAAGAAGTTTTATTTTGATACATTCTCTTTGAAAACCAGTTCCATTTTCCGGGACCATTCCCGCCCAACGCTCCCTCAATCGAAAACCGAAGCTTCGTGCCGGTGGGAATCCAATTCCTTGATGAATTCCAGACGCACGGTCTCACCTTCTTCCAATTTCAAGTCCGGAAGGCCGATACTGTCTCCCGATTCGCAAACCGTGAAACTGAAATGTCCTCCCCTTTTCACTTTCACCAAACAGGATTGAACCGAAGGCAGCAATTTATCGGGGTTTTCCGGTTCGACCACCCCATGACGGAACTTCCCTTTCAGGCCATAATTATAGCCCAACAACTCGTTGGCCAAGGAAATCTGCCCGGAAAGCAGGAGGTTCCGAATCCGGGTCGAGCTCAAATGCTGGTGATGGACCATCTGTTCAGGGAAGCGGTCCACTTCAAAGCCGGACTTTTTTCCATACTCCAACATCTGTTCGTAGCTGCCTTTCCGGTCATGCCCGAAATTATGGTTATAGCCCACCAACATACGCTTGACCCCAAGGGTTCCGACCAATACTTTCTCGATGAATTCCCCGTAAGGGATCCGGGAAAACTCCTGGTCGAAACGAAGGACCAAAAGCTTGTGCAAGCCCGCTTTTTCCAACAAGTCCGCCTTCTCCTCATCGGTCGATAACAGACGGAACCTATGGTCGTAGGCGTCATCCGAATGCAATACCATACGGGGATGCGGACTGAAAGTCACCAAAACGCTTTCGCCCTCGTCCACTTCGGCATAATGATTCAAGAGGGATATCATGGCACGATGGGCCACGTGCACCCCGTCGAAAGAACCCACCGTCACCACCGGGTTCCGGCAAGCCTTCCAATTCTCCAAGCCGAAAATCACATCCATACCACAAGAAGTTTTATCTCCTTCCTCGAATCAGCAAAATTTTAAAAATCAACCGTCAATCCGACCATGAAATTGAAACGGTAGGACGGGTAATCATACCACATGTAGTACCGTTGCGAAAGGATGTTGTTCAAGTCCAAGAAGACCGTCATCCGTTTGATGAAGCGGTACTCGGCCCCGATGCTCCAGTCGGCGCACCCCTTCAAGGTTTGTTCATTCCCTTGGCGGTCCAAGGCTTTCATGTTCGTGTAGCCCCGCAAGTCCGTATAAACGGAAAGCCCCTTGACGATATTGTACTTGAAGGCCAAGTTCGCCGTAAAGGCCGGCGTGTAATACAAGCGGTCGTTGTAATAGTTGTAGGTGGCATCCACGTGGGCCGAAATCTTCTCGCCGAAATGGAAATTCAAGTCCCCGCGCAGGCGGAAGTTGAACACATTCCCGCTGTAATAAGGACTGAAATCGTTATATCCGTAATAGTCGAAACGGTAGCTCCAATCATAGCGGTAATAGTCAAAACTCAATATGTTTTCCATGAAATGGGCCGAAGCCTTGATCCGGAAATCCACGTTCCGGGTGATGTTCCCTTCCAAGCCCACATAGGCATTGAACTTGTCCCGCGTGAACTTGAAATCGGAAAAAATGGTCGGATGCAAAAACGGGTTGATACGGGATATCTCGTCCAAGGTATTCCGGTCCACACCACCGCCTGTCCCGATGAAGAAAGTCAAAACCTTGTCTATCAAATGCAATTTCAAATCAACCACCGGATTGAACTGGAACCAGCTTTGGTTCCCTGTATAGGAATTCAAAGCCGAATTACCGAACACATGGAAAACCAAAGCCGCATTCAACTCCACAAAATCGTATTTGTAACAGAGGGTCGGTTCGAAATTCAAATGCCAGGCATTGTGAATTCCGTTTCCCCGTATAAAATCTTCGTCGTAACCGACATCCCCCTGTTCCGCCGTCCAGTAACCGTCATTGATCCCATCGCGGAACATATTGTCCTCGAAGCGCAAACGCCCTCCTACTTGCAAGACATCGACCGAACGGCGGTCCTGCAAGACCACCTTGGCCACCCCGCCTTCGACCAAAACCGTGTTTTCGGAAGCTGTCTTGGAAAAGTTGTTCAAATTCAGGTTGTAATCCAACTTGGCATCGAACTGCAAATCATCCACGGAACGGGCATTGTCGGTAAAACTCAAGATAGCCCGGGCACTCTGGAACCAGCGTTTGGCCTGGTTTTCAAAATCCCCCAGGTCCAAGCCGGGAGGTACCGTGTCCCAATTCCCGAAGCCGTAACAGTTGACGGCCCGCTGGCTGTAAATCACATCCAAGGAAGAGATGAACTTGTCGGCAAAAATCCGCCCGGTCACATTGGCCTCGTTCAAGGAATGGTTCGTCTTGAAGCGGTCATAGCCCTTGATGTTGCCATAAGCCGAATGGTGGCGGTAGGAAGCTGCGACCTCGTACTTCCGGTCTCTCCCCATGGCAAAATTGAGCTCGGCCAAAGGAGACAGGTGATTGCCGAACCCTACCTTCACACTGTTGTTCCACAACTTGGGAATCGGTTCACCCAATATCTTGGCCGGCTTGATATTCTCCACCGGATAACTTGTAGCAAAGGGACGGGAAATAATCTCGTAGTCGAAACCGGGTGCCGGCAGGACCGTATCCATGGGGCTGGGCGAGAAAACCGGTTTCTCCACACTTCCCAAACTCGGCTGGTACGGTGCAGTAACCGTCACACTTTCATTGTACTGTTCCGCTGTTGCCGGATTATCCTGGGCCATAGACAGGCTCGTCCCTGCCATCATGCCCCCTATCCATAGGAATAATATGCGCTTTTCCATAATCCTGTTCAAAAAGAGTTTTTTATGCCATGGAGCCTACATCGGCGGCAACATGATTTCTTCGTCGGTCCCGTAGCGGGAAGAACGGAAAATCTTCTCCTCTTCGAGACGGGCCGCTTCCTTCTGTCCAATCATTTCCAATTTCTGCCGGGCCAAGGCTTTCAAATCTTCGCCCTCGTAATTTTCCACGATGCTCTGCAAGGTCTGTCGAGCCTGCAACACATTGCCTCTCTGATAGTAGATATCAGCCCACAACAAATAAGTCTTGGCAAGATAATAGTCATTGACCCTGACATTGCTCACATAATCGTAAATCATCTTTTCCGCTTCCTCGAGGAAACCGCCTTTGACCCGCTGTTCCAAAATCACGTAACGGGCTTCCGAAGCATAATCCGGATTGGAAGAATTGACCAGGATCTCGTACTGCTGCATGGCCAATTCCTTCTCCCCGATGGAAGGGGCGGCCTTGGCGATGAAATACCGGGCCTCATCCGACTCCTGGACGGAAATCCCGTCCGTCCGCAAAACTTCCAAAGCAGCCTCTACCAAGTCCTTGCTTTGTCCCAAAGCCCTGTAACAACGCATTTTACCAATCTTGGCTGCTATAAGGTTTTCCGGATTCGCCGCTATGCCGTCCAATTTCTGGTAATACCCCAACGCTGGATTGTATTCCTTGTCCGCATAATACAAATCGGCCAGTTTCCGGGTAGCTTCTTCCGATTCGGCAATGTTCAGCTGCGAAAGCTTGGTATAGGCATTCTTCAAGTTGGCCTTGTCCCCGACCTGCCGGGCGCAAAGGGCCGCGTTCTTCCAGGCATCCACCATGAAAAGACCTTGGGGATAAATATCCAAGTATTTCTTCCACCCGGCCAAAGCATCGGCATACCGGTTTTCCAACATCAGGTTTTCTGCAGCCATATAGGTCAAGGAATCCTGCTCCGCCTGTTCCACTTCCATGCCCGGCAAAGTCTTCACATAAGCGAAATACCTGTCGATTTGGTTCATCGACATATAAATATTACGTATGCTCGCCAACGCCTGGCGGCCTTCTTCCGAAGATGGGTTCGCCTTGGCCACGACCTGGAAACATTGCAAGGCCTGGTCGTTGTTACCTTGGTTGTAATAAATCAACCCCATCTTGGCCCATGCGGTCAATGCCTTGGAAGAATTCGGATACAAATCCCTCAGTTTCCGGTAATACTGCAAAGCTTTGGCATCTTGCTGCAAAACCTGGTAAGTGGAAGCCAATTCCTCATAAACCCGGGGCATGTAGCGGGATTCCACAAAACGGTTTTCCATCGCCAACAATTGCTCTTCCTTGCGGTTGTAATTTCCCATGGCACCTTCGCAGAGGGCCTTTTGCAGGAAAATATAGTCCCCCGGACGGTAATCATTGGCCAAAGCCTTGTCATACGAGGCCAAAGCCGAGGAATAATCTCCTTGCATGAACTGGCAATCCCCCAGACGGCCATAGGCATCGGCCAACAAATACTGCTCCTTGGAAGGATCCGGCCAATCGACAAAAGCCTGGAAGCATCGGCTCGCCTGCGGGTAGTTGACCATTTCCATGCTCGCATAACCCGCGCTCAACAAAGCCTTGGCGTACTCGGGCTGGGATTTCGCCATGGACGAAGCCAGGAATTGATTGTAGAAACCCAAGGCATTCTGGTAATTCCCTGCCGAAAAATGGCATTCACCTTGCCAGAAACAGGAACGGGCCGCCAAAGCCGGATCGAAGCCCAACCGGGCGCAATGGGCGAAATAAGTCAAAGCGGTACCATAGGCCCGGCGCAGATAGGCTTCCACCCCTTTGTTAAAATACAAGCGTTGCTCTATCTTGTCCAACTCAGGTGTCCTCTGCTTGATTTTTTCCAAAGAGGCCAAGGCCATATCATAATTCTTGGTGGTCAAGTACATCCGCACCATGTAGACATAAATCCGCTTGGAGTAAACCGAGTTCGGATACTTTTGGAGGAAATCTTCCAAAACCTTCAAGGATTCGTGGTACGGTGTCAAGCCCAACTCATAGGCCAGCTGGGCCTGGTGGTACATCGCGTCCTCGGCTACCACCTCGTTCACCCCTTCGATGCGGGAAGCCTCGGCAAAGGCATCCATGGCGAACTTCTTCTTGTTCTGCCGGGCATAGCAATAGCCTAGATGGTACAAGGTGGATTGTTTGAGGCCGTTTCCAGGATGCAAGGGCATGACCCCTTGGAAATAATAAATGGCCGAATCGTAATACTCCATCTTGTAATAGCAATATCCCAAAATATAAAGGCCTTCCCCATCGGGCAATTCGGCCGAATTCTTGTAGAAATTGGTCAAATACGGAAGGGCTTCACGGTAACGGCCTTCCTTGTAGAAAGCTTCGCCGACCAAACGTCCGATCTCGGCCGCCCGCTTGGGGGTCGCCGCAGCCATCAAAGCCGGCCCTTTCTCGATGACCTGTCCGCTTTCGCCCAACAGATGGTAAATCTGCAACATGTACAAAGGCACTATCGAGGCGAAAGCCGGGTCATCCTCGATGGTCTTGAAATAGTCGAGGGCATTCTGGTAATAACCCTCCAAATAAAGGATATAGGCATAATAATAGGTGGAAACGACCCGGTAACGGTTTTCATACCCCGTCAACTCGGCGAAACACAATTTGGCATCCGCATATTCCTTTCCGATGAAAAAGGAATAACCGGCCCGGAAATAGTAGAGTTCTTTCTCCCCTTCCTTCGCATCGAGTTCCTCCGGATCCACCTGTGCGTAATACTCACTCGCCGCCCGGAAACGCTTGTAATCGTATTCGAAGTTCGCCAAGCGGAAATAGGCGCTGTTGACCCGGTGGCTTTGGGGATAGGTTTCCACAAAATCCCGCAACGCCTTCGCCCCGCTCTTATGGTAGAGCATCACATCACACATCGCCTTGTAATACATGGCTTCCGAACGCATATACTCGTCGTCCCCCTGCAAGCCGGCCCGGTCCAGACCCCGTTCCACGGCCGTGAACGCCCGTTTGGCCGCCCCGAACTTGTTGTTCTCGTACAAACGGACGGCTTGGGCAAACCCGTACTCCGGTTCATGGTAATGCGAAGTCGTCTGGGCTTGCAGGCCACCCGCCCACAAGAGGCAAACACAGGACAATGTCCCGAACACCTTCTTTTTCATATCCTTTGGTTTGGATTACCGGTGCTTGGCTTTCACCGGGAATTTCATTTTATAATCCACCTGCACATCCCCCTTGGAAATATTTTCCAGTTTCCGCTTCAACATCATCTTCCTCATGGGACTCAAGCGGTCCACGAACACCTTTCCGTTCAGATGGTCGCATTCGTGTTGCACGACCCGGGCCACATAACCGTCCCAGACCTCGTCATGCTCGGTCCCGTCCGGGTCCATGTAGCGGATATGGATGACCGAAGCCCTCGGCACATCTTCGTGCAGGCCCGGAAAACTCAGGCAGCCCTCGTTGAAATACCACACATCGCCTTCCTCCTGGTAAATCTCCGGGTTGAGCAAAGCTTTCCTGAAACCGGCCGCATGGGGGTCTTCCCCGGCAAAAGGCGTGGCGTCCACCACAACCAAACTGATGGACAAGCCTATCTGAGGCGCTGCCAAGCCACAACCATCGGCATGTTCCATGGTTTCGAACATGTCGGCAACCAATTGTTCCAAACCCGGATAATTGGCATCTATTCTCTCCGCCTGACGTCGCAAGACGGCATCCCCGTAAGCCACAATAGGATAAATCATGATATTTTGTTTTCTGTATCGATTTTTATTCTCCTTGATTCCTGGTCCACAGGATTCTTTTCCCGCTACGGGCTCCGGACTCAAACCCTGCCCGATTCCTGTCTTTGCATATAGGATTGCAGAATCAAGGCGGCACTGGTGGCATCCACCAAAGCCTTGTCCTTGCGTTGTTTCTTCTTGAGCCCGCCTTCCAGCATGGCCGCGAAAGCCATTTTCGAAGTAAAACGCTCATCCTCACGTTCCAAACGTATCGCCGGATAGGCTTTCCTGAAACGTCCCAAGAAAGGACGTATGTATTTTTCACTCTCTGAAGGCGTATAATCCATCTGACGGGGTTCGCCCACTACCACGCATTCCACCTCTTCCTTTCCCATGTAATCGGCCAGGAAATCCCAAAGGCGGTGCGTTTCCACGGTCCCCAATGGATTCGCAATCAGCTGCAAAGGGTCCGTCACGGCGATTCCGCAGCGTTTCCGTCCATAATCGATTGCCAAGATACGCCCCATTCCACGGTATATTGAGCTTGCGAAAATAGGAAAAAAAAGCATGTTCCCGACTCCATCGGGAATAAATTGCCAACCATGGAATGTGGATGGGAAGAATGGTGGAAATTTCCCATGGATTCTTAAGTTTTTTTAAGAAACTTTAAGATTTTTTAAAACCTGCAAAATGGCATTATGGATACCTTTGCACGTTCTAAAAACAAAACGTGTCATGAGCGAACAACAAATCGACATCAAGGAACTCAACGAAAAAATCCAGCGCGAAAGCTCCTTCATCGACCTTCTTTCGATGGAGATGAAAAAGAACATCGTGGGCCAGAAAGACATGGTAGAACGCCTGTTGATTGGTTTGCTGGCCAACGGGCACATCCTGCTGGAAGGGGTCCCGGGACTTGCCAAGACCTTGGCCATAAAGACCCTGGCAACCGCCGTGGATGCCAAGTTCAGCCGAATCCAGTTCACGCCCGACTTGCTTCCCGCCGATGTCATCGGAACGCAAATCTACAGCCAGAAAGATGAAAATTTCATTACCCGCCAAGGCCCCGTGTTCGCCAACTTCATCCTGGCCGATGAAATCAACCGTGCCCCGGCCAAAGTCCAAAGCGCCTTGCTCGAAGCCATGCAGGAACGCCAAGTGACCATCGGGGAACAAACCTACCACTTGGAAGACCCCTTCCTGGTGTTGGCAACCCAGAACCCCGTCGAACAAGAAGGAACCTATCCCCTGCCGGAAGCCCAAGTGGACCGTTTCATGATGAAGGTGGTCATCGGCTATCCCAAAAAGGAAGAAGAAAAGCTGATTATACGCCAAAACATCTCCAATACCCGGCCCCAAATCAACAAAGTGGTCTCCATCCAGGACATTATCCGCGCCCGGGAGCTGACAAGGGAAATCTACGTGGACGAGAAAATCGAGAACTATATCACCGACATCGTTTTCGCCACCCGTTATCCGGAACAGTACAAATTGGACAAGTTCAAAAGCATGATTTCTTTCGGGGCTTCTCCTCGTGCCAGCATCAACTTGGCTTTGGCAGCCAAGGCTTACGCCTTCATCAAGCACCGGGGCTATGTGATTCCCGAAGATATCCGTGCCATTTGTTTCGATGTGATGCGCCACCGTATCGGGCTGAGCTACGAGGCCGAAGCCGAAAACGTGAGCAGCGAGGACATCCTGAACGAAATCCTGAACACCGTGGAAGTTCCATAGTCGAAGCCCATGGAACCGGAACTTTCCGCTCCGGCATCCTTCCTTTGACAAAAACAAATTTGACATGGAAACATCGGAATTATTGAAACGGGTCCGGAAAATCGAAATCAAGACAAGGACTTTGTCGAAACAAATCTTTTCCGGACAATACCACAGCGCTTTCAAAGGCCGGGGTATGGCTTTCAGCGAAGTCCGGGAATACCAAAGCGGGGACGATGTCCGTTTCATCGATTGGAATGTGACCGCCCGCTTCAGCCGCCCTTATATCAAAGTCTTTGAAGAAGAACGGGAACTGACCGTCATGCTCCTGGTCGACGTGAGCGCCTCGGGTGATTTCGGCACCAACCGCCCTAAAAGGGAATCCATCAGCGAAATCGCCGCCACACTGGCTTTTTCCGCTGTGCAGAACAACGACAAGGTGGGGGCCATCTTTTTCAGTTCCGAAGTGGAAAAATACATCCCGCCCAAGAAAGGGAAAACGCATTTGCTGCATATTATCAGGGAACTGATTGACTTCCACGCCAGCAAGAAAGGTACGGATATCGGGGAAGCCTTGAAGTTCCTGCGTAACGTGCAAAAACGGAAAAGCACGGCCTTCCTGCTGTCCGACTTCATGGCCTCCGGCTATGAAGAAGCGCTGAAGATTGCCTGCAAAGCCCACGAACTGATTGCGATACAGGTGTACGACCCCTTGGAAGCCCAGTTGCCCGATTGGGGGTTGCTCCGTCTGCATGACAACGAAAGCGGACAGGAAATCATGGTGGACGCTTCTTCGGAATATAACCGCAAGGCCTTCGCCCGCTATTACGAAGAGGAGCGCCGGCAAAGGGAAAACCTGATGAGCAAATACGGCATCACCCATGCAAGCATCTCCACCGAAGAAGATTTCGTCAAACCGCTCATCAACATGTTCAGCCGATTGTAAGGTAGGCTATATATCCCCGTTGAAGTTGTCCGGACCAGAGGTTTGACCAAACTTTGCAGGGGAACGGATTTGAAACCGCCCTGTCGTGAAGTTGCCCGAATCAGACGTTTGACAACATCTAGCGGTGCATCAGAATAGGTAAGATACAAGGCGCTGAGAGCGAGAACAAGGGAGCGTACTGTTGCTGCTTCGCAGCGAGCGCAGGCTTCGCCTCAGCAGCGTGCAAGTAAAACTTGCCTTCTGCGTTCGGCTTGCACTGCGGTTCGTGACTGAGTCCGAATCTCGAAAAACCGTGCAAACCGAGCGCCGAACCAAACCGGTAGGTTTGAGTTGGGCTAAGGTGCAGCCTGTTTTCGGTGAAAACAAAGCAACGCAGTAGCTTGCCCATTATCACGCCGCCCAAAAAAAATTGAACCCTATGATTAGCAAGGCAAAAAAATCACTTTGGCTTCTTTTGTCGGGCAGTTGCATGCTCTTTTCCGCAGTCTGCCAAGGACAGGAATATTTCAAGATTTGGGTCGATTACGACAGTACCGGCCTAATCGGGGATGCCATGAAACTGCAGCTCCATTGCGAAAGCCGCCATCCGGAAGAAGTGACCTTTCCTTTCCTCCAAGGGCAGATTTCCGAGGACTTGCAGCTCATTCCGCGCGACAGCCTGCAAACCGACACCAGCTACAACCCCGTTACCCGGACGAAGACCAAGACCGTCACCTATCTCTTCTCGGCATACCGGGAAGGCACGTACACCCTGCCATCTTTCTGCTTTGAAGTCCCGCAACGCGACAGCAACCTTGTCTATTGCACCGACACGGCCCTTGTGCGGATTTTCGCGCCGGAAGTGGACACAACCGCCGCCATCAAGGACATAAACACCATCTTCGAGGTCAGCCGCAAGGAGTTGGCAAAGGAATACTGGGCCAAATACGATATCTTCCTTTGGATTGCCTTGGCCGTGGCCGCCTTGGTTGCTGCCATCTTTTACATAAGGAAGAAATGGAAACGGAAGGAGCCCCTGTTCGTCCCGAAAAAAGTCGTGGTCCCGCCCATCGACAAGGCATTGCTGGCCTTGAAAACGCTCAAGGGGAAACAACTTTGGCAAAACAACCAAATCAAGGAATATTACACGGAACTGACCGATATCCTGCGGACCTACCTTTCCGAAGCCTTGGGCATCCCCGCCATTGAAATGACCAACGAAGAGTTGCGGGCCGCCTTGCAGGAACATTTCCCGCCCAAGTCACGGGAAGCCCAAGATTTGATTGAAGTGCTCGACAGGGCCACCTTGGTCAAATTCGCCAAAGTCTTCCCCTCGCCGGACGAACACGAAAGCAGTTTCAGCAGAATCCAAACCTTCCTGGACGAGCAGAAAGCGGAACAGCAAAAGTCCATGGCCGAAGCGGAGGCAAAGAAAAAAGCCCAAGCCGCCGCCAATCCGGACAAAGGCTCGGACAACAGTAAAGGTAAGGAAACGGCTGATGCCGAACCCGGCGATAAAGAGTCTTCTACAAACGGGAATAATCCGAGCGGGGAAAACCGGGTCGAAAAAGGAATCGAGAAACAGGAAAATGAGGAGAAGGAGGCTCCCGTGAAAGACTAAAAATGGAAAATATCGTCTTTGAAAACCCCGGACTACTCTGGTTGCTACTTATCCTTCCTTTGGTAGGATACTGGTTGTTCGCCAAGGACAAGAAGACCCGGCCTTACCTCCATTATTCGGACACCCGGGTAGGCGGCAAACTCAAAAAGACCTGGAAAATCAGGCTGTACCCGGTCTTGAACGTGCTACGCTTGCTCTGCATCGCGCTGCTCATCGTGGCATTGGCCCGCCCCCAAACCAAAAGTAAAAACTCTCGCAAGAACATAGAAGGTGTGGATATTGTCATGGCCATGGACATCTCGGGCAGTATGTTAGCCGAGGATTTCAAACCCAACCGCTTGGAATCGTCCAAGCAATTGGCCAAGGAATTCATCCAAGCCCGTGAAAGCGACCGCATCGCCATCGTGGCTTTCAGCGGGGAAGCCTATACCCAATGCCCGCTCACCATCGACCACGGTATCCTTGAAAACCGTCTCAAGGAACTCCAAAGCGGCGTGATTCCCGATGGAACAGCCTTGGGAGACGGCTTGGCCGTCGCCATCAACCGGATCCGGCAAAGCGATGCCAAAAGCAAGGTTGTCATCCTGTTGACCGACGGGGTGAACAATGCAGGTTCCATCGACCCGCTCACGGCGGCCGACATTGCCAAGACCTTCGGTATCAAAGTGTACACTATCGGGGTCGGCACCAGAGGCCTTGCCCCCTACCCCTTCCGGACACCTTTCGGCATCCAATACCAGAATACCAAGGTGGAAATCGATGAAGAGCTGCTGGGCCAAATCGCAGAGGAGACCGGAGGCCGTTACTTCCGTGCCACCAACGAAAACAACCTCAAAGAAATCTTCAACGAGATAGACCAGTTGGAAAAGACGAAAATCGAGGTCGTTTCCTTCGAACACCGTTCGGAAGAATACAAGCCCCTGCTTTGGTGCGCCTTGGTCCTGCTGTTGCTGGAAATTACCGGAAGATTGTTCGTATTTAAAACATTGCCGTAACCATGTTTATCATAGAAAAACCCGGAATCCTGTACCTGCTGCTGTTGATAATCCCCTTCACGGCAGCCTTTTACTGGAACATGGCCCGCAAAAAGAAAAAGCTGGCCCGTTTCGGTGAATATGAAAAACTTTTGACCCAAGCTCCTGATTATTCCATCGGGAAACAACATCTCAAGTTCATCCTGTCGATGCTAATCTACGCCTTGATAATCATTTGCTTGGCCAATCCCCAAATGGGGACGACGGTGAAAAAGGCCGAACGCAAAGGCGTGGATGTCATGGTTGCGCTGGACATTTCCAACAGCATGAACTGCAACGACATCCAGCCATCCCGCTTGATGCGTGCCAAGCAAGCGGTCCTCCGGATCCTGGACAAGATGGAGTCCGACCGCATCGGTTTGGTCGTATTTGCCGGGGATGCATACCTCCAATTGCCGCTTACCACCGATTACGGAGCCGCCAAACTGTTCATCAACAATATACAAACTTCCGATTTGAGCCGTCAAGGGACCGCCATCGGTTCGGCCATCGACTTGTGTGTCCGGAATTTCGACCCCAAATTCGAAAACGCGCACAACAAGGCCATCATCGTCATCAGCGACGGGGAAAACCATGAAGACGATGCCGTGCATGCCGCAGCGGAAGCAGCCCGCAAGGGAATCATCGTCAGCACGGTGGGCATGGGTTCGACCCAAGGGGCGCCCATTCCCGAACTCCGTAACGGCCAAGTGGTATCCTACAAGAAAGATGCCGAAGGCAATGTGGTCATTACCAAGATGAACCGGGAAATGATGCAGCAAATCGCCAAAGCCGGGAAGGGTTTCTATGTGGAAGCCAACAACATCTCTTCCGGGGTCGAAACCGTTTTTGCCAAATTGTCCGAACTGGACAAGGTCTCCTTCGAGTCTCGGAACATCTCCGATTACGAAACCCGTTTCCAGTATTTCTTGGCCGTAGCCCTTTTCCTGCTTTTGCTCGAAATCTTTATCTTTGAAAAACGGAACAAAGTTTTCAACCGGACCCATCTCTTCGGCGCGAGGAACAAAGACAAGAGAAACATGAAGAAAACCACCGTCCTTCCCCTGTTGCTACTGGGCTTCATGGCATGTGGAATCCAGGTTTCGCAAGCCCAGAAGGCCATCCCGACCCAACAAGGGAACCGCCATTACCAGGATTCGGCTTTCGACCAGGCGGAAATTTCGTACCTGAAAGCGCTCAGCCAAGATAGTAACTACCAGAAAGCCCGCTACAACTTGGGCAATACAAAATACAAGCAAGGCAATTACGACCAAGCCTTGGAAAACTATTCCAACCTGGCCTCCCGGACGGATTTGAGCAAGGAAGAAAAAGCGGACTTGTTCCATAACATGGGCAATGCCTGGATGCAAAAACAGGAATACCGGAAAGCCATCGATTCCTACATAGAAGCCTTGAAGAACCAACCAGGCAAAACGGATTCGCGCTACAACCTGGCCTATGCCCAGAAAATGCTTCAAAAACAACAGCAGCAACAGCAGAACCAGAACCAAGACCAACAACAGCAGAAGCAAAACCAGCAACAACAGGACCAACAGCAGGACCAGCAGAAGCAAGACCAACAACAGCAGAAGCAAAACCAGCAACAGCAGAACCAGAACCAAGACCAACAACAGCAGAACCAACAGCAGGACCAGCAAAAACAGCAACAAGCCCGGCAAAAAGAGGCGGAAAAACAGGAAGCCGAACGCATCCTGAGAGCCTTGGAAAACCAGGAAAAGAACACATTGGATAAACTCAAGAAAAACAAGGACCAAGGTGTGGGTTCTCCGGTTGAAAAAGACTGGTAGCAGGAGGAATCATGACAAGAAACAGCATATTTACGAATCTCATCCGGAGAGGGGCGGCCTTATACGCCCTTCTCCTCATGTTTCTGGGCCCCGTGTTTGCCCAGGAACCTGTCCTGAGCGTGCAGGCTCCCAAATCCGTGCCTGCCGGTCAAGTGTTCGAAGTCACCTACGCCATCAATGTCCGAGGCTCCAAGTCCTTCCAAGCCCCCTCGTTCAAGGGGCTTGAAATCTTGTACGGCCCCATGCAGTCCCAGTCGAGCAGCTTCCAGTTCATCAACGGGAAACGCTCCCAGAGCTTCAACCTTTCATTCACCTATGGTTTGAGCGCTCCCGAGGAAGGCAGTTACACCTTGGAACCCGCCAGCATCGTCGTGGACGGAAAGACCTACCAGTCCGAAACGGTCACCATCGAAGCCGGTCCTGCCCGACAGGCGTCCGGGAATAACCGCCAAGGGAGGGCCTATCCTTCCTCCGGGAACATGGGCCCGGGGTCCCAACCCGGACAAGCTGGACAAAACGGGCAATCCTCGTCCCAAAGACGCCAAGACCTGCCCCCGGAAGTCAGCGACCAGGACCTGTTCATCCTCGTCCAACCTGACAAAACAAACCCTTATGTCGGAGAACAAGTCCTTCTGAACTATCGGATTTACACCTCGGTTCCCGTGGAACAATTCAGCATCTACAAGACACCTTCCAACAAAGGGTTCTGGGTCGACGAGCTGGAAGTGGATCCCCAATCCCAACAACAGGAAATCATTGATGGCAAACCCTATGTTTACGCCGATATCCGCAGGGTAGCCCTCTTTCCCCAAAACGATGGCAGCCACACGGTGGAGCCCATGGAAGTAGAAGCCTTGGCCCAAGTATCCGTACAACGGCAGCCCACCAGCATTTGGGATATTTTCGACGACCCTTTCTTCGCCCCCGTACAAACAGTAAAAAAAGAGCTGAAGACCAAATCATTGAAAATCAATGCCCGTCCCCTACCTCAAGAAGGGAAACCCCTTTCCTTTGACGGTCTGGTGGGACAATACGACATCCATTTCGATTACGAACCCAAGATATTGAAAACCAACGAAGCCATCACTTTCCGCTTCGTGGTGGAAGGCAAGGGGAACATCGACATGATCCACGCGCCCCAAATCCAGTTCCCGCCGGATTTCGAAGTGTACGAACCCAAAATTTCCTACGACAAAAAAACGGATCAGAACGGGGTAAAAGGAAAAGCCGTGTTCGAATACATCGTCGTGCCGCGACACCCGGGTATCTACAAAGTCAACGCTTTCAGTTACTCTTTCTTCAATCCTGCAAGCGAAAAATACGTAGAGGAGAACATCCCGGAAATGGTCTTGAACGTGGAAGCAGGCAAGGATGCCGTGCTGGCCACGCCTGCCCAAGGTGAAGGCCAAGGAGGCAGCGACATCGCCTATATCAAACCGACTGTTTCCCAATGGCAGCCCATCGGGAAAAACTTCCTGTTCTCGGGAGCTTTCTGGATTTTCCTGTTGGCAGAACTTGTCCTTTTCGGCTTGTTCCTGCTTTTCCAACGTCTACATGCGCAAAACAAGGCGGACATCGCGGGACTCAAGAACCGGAAGGCCGCCAAGGAAGCCAAACGCTGCCTGAAAAAAGCAGCGCTCCTGCTCAAAGAACAGAAAAAGGAAGACTTCTTCATCGAAATCTCCCAAGCCTTGTGGGGTTTCTTAGCCAACAAATTCAACATTCCACCAGCCAATTTGTCGATGGACACGGTAAGGATGGAATTGGCTTCGCACCAAGTTCCCGACGATTTGGCCGAACAATTCATCCGCACCTTGGACCACTGCGAGTTTGAGAGGTTTTCGCCCCAATCTTCCGGCTCGGAAGGCATGAAGCGGATGTACGAAGAAGCATACGAAATCATCTACAAGATTACCGGGGCCATCAAATAAGAGGATGGGGTGAATCCTGACCGGGACTTGCGGGAATCCTGCAAATTCCGGTCGGATTCCCGGCTTGAACCGGTCCCATAGAGACCGCACCAAAGCCCCAAAAGCAATCCCTAAAAAAGGAAAGAAATGTTTTGCAAAGCTGTTTTCAGAATCTTAGCCATCTTCTCCGGACTGTTTGCCTGCAGCATGCTGCCGGCCCAGGAAAACACCCAAGCCCCCTCCTACCGGAAATCCTTCGAGGACGGGAACGCGTTCTACGCCAAGAACCTCTTCGACAGCGCCTTGGATGCCTACCATGCGGTCTTGGAGGCCGGATACGAATCCTGGGAACTCTACTTCAACATGGGCAATGCCTATTACCGCAAAGTGGATTACCCCAAGGCCATACTTTACTATGAAAAAGCCCTGAAACTCAATCCGAAGCAAGAGGATGTCAAGAACAATCTGGCTCTGGCCGAACTCAAGATTACCGACCGTTTCGAAAGCCTCCCGCCTTTTGCCTTGAGTGCAGCCTGGCAGAAATTCTGCGGGATTTTCCCGATGAAGGCTTGGGCTGCCTTCATCCTGGTATTCGCGCTCCTGATTTTAGTATGCATCGTGACCTACCGTACGGGGCAGACGTACCGCAGCAAACGGGCTAGCTTCTTGGGCTTGGTAATCGTTGGTTTGCTCTGGGTCCTGAGCTTTGCCGCCGGAGGAACCTCCTACAAGCAATTCCACAAGGAGCAAGGCATCGTGATGGCCGAGTCGGTAGCCTTGCAAGACAGTCCCGATGCGGGCAGTTCCTCTGCCATTACCCTGCATGAAGGGAGCAAGGTTTCCATCGAAGACAAAATCGAGCCTTATTACCAGGTGCGCATCAAAGATGGGAGCAAAGGCTGGATTCCGATGTCCGCTATCGAAATGATTTAAAGTTGATAGTTTCAAAGAATTGATTTCTACCATTCTCAGGGCTACGGGAATCCTTCCGCAGTCCGGTAATCCGGAAAGGCGGGACATTGGGAGTTCCGCCTTTTTAGTATAAAAGAAACAATCCGGTCCGGAATTGCTCAAACAGTTCCAAACCGGGTCGTCCCCTAGTTATCAAAGTTTCCCCGGCTCAAAAGACAAACAATCGTTGCCGGGTCATCGTACCGGTTTCACCTCCGGATGGCCGATGAACGGTCGAACCGGGTCGCTCAACAATATTCCAAGCTGAAAACTTCGGCCAAGGTCGCTTGCACGTTCCGGCAGACTTCCTCAAAATCAAGTTCACGCCCCAATTCCTGGCGCATCGAGGTTACCCCCTTGTCGGTGAAGCCGCAAGGATTAATCAGATTGAAATATGACAAATCAGTATTGACATTCAAGGCAAAACCGTGCATGGTCACATAGCGCGAGCACTTGACCCCGATGGCGCAAATCTTGCGGGCACGGGGCGTATGAGGTTCCAACCAAACCCCGGTGGCTCCCGCCAAACGCTCACAAACAATCCCGTAACGCGCCATGCTCCGGATAATCGACTCCTCGATGCCGTCCACATAGGCCTTGACTCCCAAGCCCAGCTCCTCCAAATTGAAAATAGGATACCCGACCAATTGGCCCGGCCCGTGGTAGGTCACGTCCCCACCCCGGTCCACATGGATGAACTCGGCATGCTTGGACTGCAACAAGGCCGCGCCTGCCAACATATTGCTGTCCTTCCCGCTACGCCCGATTGTATAAACCGGCTCATGTTCCACAAAAAAGAGACGGTTCTGGCCTTTTTCCCCCGCAAGTTTCGCCTGCTTGACCTCCTCAAGGGTCCTTTCTTGCAAGTCCCAGACTTCCCGGTAAGCCCGCCTGCCCAAGTTTTCAAAATGGCAAGGCACCTTCGGCCTTCCTGTTGACGTATCCATGGATTCCTTTTTTGATTCCTTCCCTTTGAACACTGGCTTGTTAAACGCTGAACTTGTGAACGTGTCCCGGATCGGACCGGTCCGCAAGCCCGGGACGAGACTAGCAAACGGAATGGCTCCCGCCCCCACAACCTGCAGCCCCGCTTCCCTTGCCCACATGCCGCTCTGCATGGTAACTGGAACGGACCAATGGCCCGCTTTCCACAAAACGGAAACCCTTTTGAAGACCAATCCGGGCATATTCCGCAAAGGTCTCGGGCGTCACATATTCCTGCACCTCCACGTTCTGGCGGGTCGGTTGCAGGTACTGGCCTATCGTCATCACGCTGCATCCCACGGAAAGCAAATCGTCCATCACCTGCAAGATTTCCTCCCGGGTTTCCCCCAAGCCCAACATGATGCCGCTCTTGGCGGTAATGCCGCTGGCGGCTACCTGGGCCAGAACTTTCAGGGAGCCGTCATATGTGGCCTTGCTACGGATGGAGGGCGTCAAGCGCCGGGTCGTCTCCAGATTATGCGAAATCACTTCCGGCTTCTCAGCGATGACCAGTTGGACCAAGTCTTCCCGGCCTTGGAAATCCGGAATCAGGACTTCCATGGTCGTCTGCGGGTTCAACGCCTTGACCTCGCGGATTACCGCCGCCCAATGACCCGCCCCCAAATCGGGCAAATCATCCCGGTCCACCGAAGTCAGCACCACATGCTTCAATTGCAGCAAACGTACCGAATCGGCGATATGGCGAGGTTCGTCCGGGTCCAAAGGCAAAGGTTTCCCGGTCTTGACATTGCAGAACCGGCATCCCCGCGTGCAAATGTCCCCCGAAATCATGAACGTGGCCGTCCCGCACCCCCAGCATTCCCCTTGGTTCGGGCAACGACCGCTGGTGCAAATCGTGTGCAAGTGGTTGTCCTTGATGGTGTCCTGCACCTTGCGCGACAACTCGCCCATCGGGAGCTTTATCTTGAGCCAGTCCGGCTTCCTTCTGTTGTTTTCCATTATTTTTCCGATGTTTCGGCCCGTTTGGCCAGACGTTTACGTTCGTTCTCGTCCAAGATGATCTTGCGCAAACGCAAATGCTGGGGCGTGATTTCCAGATATTCGTCCGGTCCGATATACTCCATGTATTCTTCCAGCGACATCTTCTTGGCCGGAGCGATATGGGTGGCCTCATCTGCGCCCGATGCTCGCATATTGGTCAGTTTCTTGCTCTTGCAAACGTTGATGACCAAATCGTCCTGACGGATATGCTCGCCGATGACTTCCCCGGCATAGACTTCCTCGTTGGGGTCGATGAAGAAAGTACCCCGGTCTTGCAACTTGTCGATAGCATAGGCGTATGCGGTCCCGGTTTCCATGACCACCAAGGCCCCGTTGCGACGCAGGCCGATTTCACCTTTCCAAGGTGCGTAACCGTCAAAACGGCTCGCCATCACGGCTTCCCCTTCGGTGGCTGTCAACACGTTGTTGCGCAAGCCAATCATGCCCCGGGCCGGGATGCTGAAAATGATATGGGTACGATCCGATTGGCTTTCAATCGACTTGATTTCCCCCTTGCGCTGGGTCGCCAACTCGATGGCCTTGCCTGAGAACTCTTCGGGGACCACGATGGTCAGTTCTTCCATAGGTTCGCACTTCTGCCCGTTGATTTCCTTGATAATCACTTGGGGTTGACCCACTTGTAGCTCATAACCTTCGCGGCGCATGGTTTCAATCAAGACTGAAAGATGCAGGATACCGCGCCCATAAACCAACATCGAGTCGGGCGAACCGGTATCTTCCACTCGCAAAGCCAAGTTCTTCTCCAGCTCTTTTTCCAAGCGTTCCCGTAAATGGCGCGAGGTCACGTATTTCCCGTCCCTTCCGAAGAAAGGGGAATTGTTGATGGTGAATAACATGCTCATGGTCGGCTCGTCCACCGAGATGGGGTCCAAGGCTTCCGGATTCTCGAAATCGGCAATCGTGTCCCCGATTTCAAAATCCTCCAAGCCCATCACGGCGCAAACCTCCCCGGCTTCGACCGGGACCTTCACTTTTTCCTTGCCCAAGCCCTCGAAGACATACAATTCCTTGATTTTCTGCTTCTCGATTTTACCGTCCCGCTTCACCAGGCTCACGTTCTGCCCCGCTTGCAAGCTTCCCCGGGTCAGACGGCCCACGGCGATACGGCCGATGTAGGAAGAATAATCCAAGGAGGTAATCATCATCTGGGTCGAACCTTGGGGCGGGTTCGGTGCAGGTATATATTTCAGAATCAAATCCAAAAGATAAGTAATATCCGTGGTCGGCTTCCTCCAGTCCTCGCTCATCCAGCCTTGTTTGGAAGAGCCGAAAGCCGTGGGGAAATCCAATTGGTCTTCCGTGGCTCCCAAGCTGAACATCAAATCGAAGACTTTTTCCTGGGTCAGTTCAGGATCGCAATTGGGTTTGTCCACCTTGTTGACCACCACAATGGGTTTCAAATTGATTTGCAAGGCCTTTTGCAAAACGAAACGGGTCTGGGGCATCGGGCCTTCAAAGGCATCCACGACCAACAAGACCCCGTCGGCCATGTTCAAGACACGTTCCACCTCGCCCCCGAAATCAGCGTGCCCAGGAGTATCTATAATATTGATTTTTACCCCTTTGTAACGAACCGAAACGTTCTTGGAAAGAATGGTGATACCCCGCTCCCGCTCCAAGTCGTTATTGTCGAGGATGAGTTCTTTCTTTTCTTGGTTGTCGCGGAACAAATTGGACTGGTACAAAATCCGGTCCACCAACGTGGTCTTGCCATGGTCAACGTGGGCAATGATGGCCACGTTCCTGATTTCTGTCATGAATCAAATGATTTTTAAAATTTTAGCAAATATATCGCCTCAAAACAAAGGGCAAAAATACGAAAAGTTCGGAGGAAAATACGGGCTGTCTTATTTTACTGTTTAACACAGTCCTCCCTACGGTTCCTGGCTTTATGGAAAGACGGAGTTCTCTTCTCCGGAAAAAGATGGACAACCCTCTCTTAAAAAAGGAAATGCCGTGCAAGGGAAGCTTCCACCTCTTTCCGCACGGCAGTTTTTATTGGATTTGCTGTGTCTTATTGGATTTTCCATTCCTCAATCCGGCGGGTTTGGCTGGAGAAATCGACCCCGATTTTGAAGAGCTTGCGCGGGTCGGCAGCGAAAGGCTTGGCATAACCTTTGTCCTCAATCTGTTGCAAGGCCTCGTCCGCGCTGGCATTCATTTTCAGCTCCATCACGTAGATGTATTTCTCTGTCTGGACCACGATGTC
>CALUNB010000007.1 GCA_944321885.1 uncultured Bacteroidales bacterium
CGGGCAAGATGCCCGAAAGCCTCATTTTCCTAACCGAAAACAGCCCCGGCGTGTCTAATGACCGATTTGGGTTTATTGGTCTCTGTTTCTTATGTTGTCGATGGAAGTCGCGAAAGCGGGTTCCCAACGTCTTGCTTTTATCATGGCGGCATATCCGTCATGGGGGATTTTTGTAAATTCGCACGTTGGAATTTATTTGAGTTCAAAAATTTGAACGCATGGAAAGGCGTGTTTGGCAGCTGTGTTCTTGCCTGTTTTTTTGTTTGCTGCTGTCCAGCCATGTTTTTGGAGCGCAATCGATGGCCGGGGACCTGAAAGGCTCCTGGTATTTCGCCCGGATTGCCGATCCGGCTGTTTCGGTGCAAGACCGCCTGCAAGCCTACGACAGCCTGATAAAATGGAATGACATCAAAAGGAAAGATTCCTTGGCTGCCATGCTCCGGATAGACAAAAGCTTGCTTCTGGATCGCATGGGGCGTTACGCAGCCGCCTTGCTTGAAAAACAGGCAGCCTTGGCAAAGATGGACTCCCTGGCCGATGCAAAAGGGCTGCACTTTCCCAGACGGGAACAATGCCTGTTCGACATGGCCCGGATGGCAGTCAACACGGGATTGTACGAGCAAGGGACTTCCTATCTGTACGGAATCTTGTCGGAAGAAGGTGTCGGGGCATCCATGCTTGTCCGAGCCTATTCCCTGTTGAGTTGTATTTACATCAATCTCGACAAGCCTCTTCTGGCTGAAAGCTGCCTGCACGCGGCCAGAACCTGCCTGGACTCGTTGCCCCGCCGGGTGGACAGCCTCGCCGTGTTCGATTTCCTGAACAATTCCGCCGCCCTCCAATACTACAAGAAAAACTACGACAGTGCCTTGATTTTGATGTCACTTTCCGGGGAAGTGGCCGAATCTTGCGGGATATACGCCATCATGACGTATTGCTATAATATGTCCAATATCCATTTGGACTTGGGGAACCTTGATTTGGCAAAACGATACCTGTTCGAGGTCCTGGGTTTCAAGGATGAAAGAGCCGAACCTTCCTACATGTACGCGCTTGCCGCCCAGAACGTGGCCTATATCTTCTTTTTGGAAAAGGACTATGCCTCGGCTTTGCGCTATTATGACATGGCTTTGGAACTGGCCCGGGAGGTTTCGGCCCAGAAAATTGTAAGCGCCTGTTTGCTGGAAGTTTCGGAGGTCTACCACGAGTTGGGGGATTATCAAAAGGCTTGGGCCACGCAGCGGAGAGGCTACGAACTGCATGATTCCGTGTTCAATGCCGGCATGGTGGAAGAGATTCTGATACAGAACAACAACTTCGTTTCCCAAAAGCGCGAACTGGAAAAGCAGCTTATGGAACAGGAACTGAAGGTGGCCACCCTGGAACTCCGGAACAAACAGATCCTGCTCTCCGTCCTCATCGGAATACTGGCGTGTTTGGTCGTTTTGCTGTTTTTTTCCTTGCACAAGATGATGCGGCAGGAAAAGAACATCCGTTCCGCCCATGAGGAAATGGAAAACTCCACCAGGCAGCTGGGCAAGAACATCGAGGATACCAACCGGAAAATGCTCTCGAATTCTTTGCGCTTGGCTTATTCCGAAGACCTCCTGTCCCGGCTCAAGGCAGGTGTGAAGAGATTGAAAGCCCTGAATACCAATACGGCTTGCAAAGAGGTCATTGATGAATTGGCTTTGGCACTGAATGAATATAAAACAGGGGCGAACTGGGACGAGTTCGAATGCTATTTCGAACGGGTAACACCGGCTTTCTTCCAGACACTTTCCGTACAATACCCGGATCTGACCCGGAATGAGCAACGGGTCTGCGCCTTGCTCTGGCTCGGACTCAATGTCAAGGAAATCGCCAATCTGACTTTCCGCTCCTACCGCACAGTGGAAACCGTCGTCCATTCGATACGGAAGAAAATGGGCATCCCTCTTTCCGAAAAGACCCGGAATTTCCTTTTGCGGATAGGAGGTGAACCGGAATCGGTTGACATTACGTGATTTTTTCCCTAATCGGACTTGTGACAGATTTTTTTCAAAAAGCAGATAGATTATGACCCTTTCCGGAACCCCGACATTCTTTTTGGCGGCTTATTGACCTCAAGTAAAAACACCCATGCAAAATAGGCAACGATTTGCCTGGGAGATATGTTTGTTGTACCATGTAACTGTCCTATTCTTTCCGATATGGCTTGGAATGTTTCAGGATGGTACGCATCTTTGCCACCTGCTTCGTGAACTTTATGGAACCGCGCCTTTCTCTGGGGGCTCTGTCCGCATCTTCAATGAAACGTGCCGCAGGCTTGCACGAAGTACCGGTATGGTTTTGGTTTCTATTGCCATGCAGTATTTTATCCTTCTATCTTCCACTCCTCGATGCGGCGGTTTTGGGTGGAGAAGTTGAGTCCGATTTTGAAGAGCTTGCGCGGGTCGGCCACAAACGGTTCGGCATAACCTTTCACCTTTATTTGCTTCAAGGCCTCGTCCGCGCTGCCATCGACTTTGAGCTCCATGACGTAGAGGTAGTCCTTGTTTTGGATTACCAAGTCGATACGCCCGTTGCTGGTCTGCCGCTCGGTCTGGACATGTTGGCCTAACAACTCGAAAATAATAGCCATGGCATACTGGAAGTCTTTTTCCGCATCCCCTTGGATTTGGTAATTCTGGTTGGCGAACAATCCTTCCAACAGCCGCATCGCCTCCTCGGGTTTTCCACCTTGCAGCGCCCTGTACAGACGGGCAATCAGAACATTGCTGTCCACAGCTTGGTCACTGACGTAGAAGTTGAACTGCATCCTCAAGAAACCGTTTTTCACTTCCCGGTTGGGGAATCCGAGACGATAGAGGCCGAAATCCGGTTCGAAATCCTTGATAGTCAAGTATCCACTCTGATACAGCAAAGGAATCGGATTAACCTTGTAGGCATCCACTTCAACGAGTTTTCCTCGTGAGATTTCCACTTCATTGTCAATCAGCGTGGAAATATCGTAGCCGGTTTGTTGGAGCGCCTTGGTCAAGAAGGTCGGGGTCCCGGTTTCATACCAATACTCGTTGAACCGTTTACTTTTGAGCGTGTTCAAAAGGCTGAATGGGTTGTAGATTCCTACCGGATTTTCACAGAAATGGTAGCCGTCGTAAAACGTTTTCAAGCGGTTGTAGCATTCTTCCTCCGAAAGCCGGTTGGCCGAAGCCAATTCCCGGACACTTTCCCCGAAAACGGCATGGAGGTCGGACTCCGAAATCCCGCACAAGTCCACATAGAGGGGATTCATTGAGATGTCTTCCAGGTTGTTGAGTCCGCTAAAGATGTTTAGTTGTCCTATTTTTGTGATGCCGGTCAGGAAACCGAACTTGATTTTGCCGTCTTGAGCCTTCAGCACACTGTAGAAACCTGCCAAGCGGGCGCGGAAAGTTTCGCATAATTCTTCCTTGTCCAAATTATCCACGATGGGCTTGTCGTATTCGTCAACCAGAACAACGACAGGTAAACCGGTTTTTTCGTAGGCGGCATCGATGATATCCGTGAAACGGGCATCGTACATGGGATAGCGTTGGCTCAAACCAAACCGGGATTCCCATCGGCTCAAATGTTGATCCATTTTTACGTCGAGGTCTTCGAGCCGCTCATACGTCTTGCCGCTCAAATCCAAATGCAGTACCGGATAAGAGGTCCAATCCTTTTCCAGTTTTTCCAAGGCCAAGCCAGAGAAAAGTTCCTTTTTCCCGCTCAGGTAAGCCTCCAAAGTCGATATCAAAAGGCTTTTGCCGAAACGGCGCGGGCGGCCAAGGAAGTAATAGCTTCCTGTTTGTACGATTTTATGAATCAGCGCGGTTTTGTCTACATAGACATAACCGTTTTTGCGGATTTTTCCAAATTCTTGGATTCCAATCGGGTACAACATGGTTTTTGGCTTAGGGAAGGCTTAGGCAATAAACTCCAGCATCCAAAGATAATTTTTTTCCTGGAACCAAAGGCGTTAACATGCTTGTACAGGGTGGAAGATACATGTGCAGGGCAAGGGTGGAAAATGTGGATATCAAATAATAACAGCGGCACAACTATCAGTAATAAGCGGCGACCGCAATCCCGGAAACCGGCGACCGCAATACTCTCTTTTTTACTTCTTGTTACGGAAGCTGTCGATGGCTTTCTCCTGCTGGTCCGCACCGATGAAATTGAAACGGTAACGGCTTCCCCTTTCTTTGCCTTCTTTCTTGCCGTAGATGCTTCCGTTCAAGTTGACCGAGAGCTGGACCAATTGCTGGGTTCCCAATCGGGTTCCTTGGAGGTGGAACACGAAGGCGGCCTTGGCTTCCACGAAATCATTCTTGAAGAATTCCACGTACCATTGGCTTTCCAGGTAGGATTTGGATTTGAGGAAGGGATTTCCCCAATAGGTATTGGTCCAGACATCGGTCGGGGCGGTATAGCGTTCCTGGCCGTAATAGTAAAGCGTGCGCGTACCGATGCGCCAGTATTGGGCATGGAGGTCTACGACCAGCCCCATGGGTGTCCTGACCGGGGTCTGGTGGTCGCGTTTGCATTCGTAGCCTAACATGAAGGCGGCTTGCAGGCGCATCACGTGCAGATGCTTGGCCCGTTCCGAGAAGTCGATGCCGATGCCGATTTGGCCTTGGCCGTTGTCGTGGACGAAGCCGTCGCCCGACACGGGGCGGGTATGGGAATAATGGTAGTAATAGCCGAGCAAGGAGATGAAGAACCACTTGAATCGTTGTTCCCCGCTCAGGCCTACGAAGAATGTTTCGCGGGTGGTGGCCGATTGGGCTCCGGTCCAGTCCATCCAAAGGTTGATGAACTGGTTCTTGCCGGTGTATTGGTAGAAAAGCCCCGTCATGTTGGGGCGGAAATATTGGAAAGTATCCCGGATATAGAAATTGGTATAGTTTTCCAAAAGTCCCTTGCGGGGGAAGGCTCCGAACAAGAATTCATGGTGTTCGTTTTCGTATTGGAAATAGCCGGTGAAATAGGCTTTGTCCAAATACTCGGGCGAACCGAAAGAGGTGAGCAGGTGTGTTCCCACGAAAAGGCTGAAATCCTTGTACTTGATTCCGACTTCGGGGGAGAAACGGAATCCGTACATGGTCTGGGAGTACCCGAAATCGGTCTTGGAATACTCCCCGTTGTCGAAAAATCCGCCTGCATCGGCTTTCCATTCAAAGGACTGGGCATGGAGCGGTTCCGTCAGGACCGGATATATATATGGAACCGTCAAGGCCGCCACGATCCGCAGAGTTTTTTGGAATTTTTTGATTTTTTGCATCTTTCGATTGGGTCGGGATTCCTGCCAAGCTTGCCTGGGCCGGGACGAGGTGGAGAAAGGACCGCGAATGCGCAGTATAGGTTTCATGGGTCTTGGGATAAGAGGGGCTTGTTTTTTTGTAGGGCGGAGTCAGGGCTGTTTTGCCTCCTGTATGCGAAGGCGGTGTGTCATAATGAGCAATCTGCTTCGTTGCTTTGGTTTCACCGAAAACAGGCTGCACCTCGGCCAAACTCAAACCGTGCCGGTTTGGTTCGGCTCTCGGTTTGCACTGTTTTTCGAGTCTCGAACTCAGTCACGTACTTCAGTACGCTCCTTCGTTCTCGCTCTCAGCGCCTTGCATCTTACTCACTCTGACACACCGCCTGAGATTTATTTCAAATCCCTATTTTGATACACCCTCTTCCTTTCCGGAACCGTTCCGGAAGATTCACGACTCCCTTTTGGTTCAACCATGGGAAGCCGTGGAAATATCAAGCTTCTTAGCCGTTGGTGGCGCGTTCCAGCTTCTTGATGATGGAGAAGATGAACAGGGCCGAAAGCAAGCAGCAGATAATCAGGATGCCCCAGAACATGTAGATAGATACTTTTTCCCAAAGCGAACCCATGACACCGACCAAGAGGTTCCCGATGGCCGTGGCAGCCAACCAGCCCCCTTGCATCATCCCCTTGTATTGCGGAGGAGCCACCTTGGCCACGAAAGAGAGCCCCATCGGGCTGAGCAGCAACTCGGCAATTGTCAGGGTGAAATAGGTCCCAATCAACCAGTTGGGCGATACCAACACGTCCGAAACCCCGTTGATTTCACTGGGCGAAGGCAAGCGGTTGGAAACCGAAGCAATCAAAATCACGATGAATCCCAAGGCGGCTACCACCATGCCGTAACCGATTTTGCGCGGGGCGGAAGGCTCCTTGCCTTTGCGGTTCAGGCTTGTGAAGAGGGCCACCGAAAGCGGGGTCAGCAACACGATGAAGAAAGGATTGAATTGTTGGAAAATCTGCGGGGTTATCTTGATGTTTTCGGCATCAACGGCTCTCAGGAAGTAGAACGCGATAATACCGGCCAAACCAATCAGCATGGTGATCAAACCTTTCCCTGCGCTCTTCTTTCCGCCGAACAAGCCCATCGTGGCCCAGTAGATACCGTAAGCGAAAACGATGATGGCAATCAAGGAGAGGAGGTTGAAGAACATGTAAGTGCCACCGCTTACCGTGCTTTGGGTGTAGTCACGGGCGAAGAACGTAAGCGTAAGACCGTTCTGGTGGAACGACATCCAGAAGAAAATCACCACGAAGAAAACCAGGAAAAGGGCGATGAGACGTTCGCGGGTCTGGGCCGGTGTAAGCTGTACCACTTCGGCTTGCTTGCCGCTCTTGGCAGCTTCGGCCAATTGTTCTTTCAGGGTCTTGTCCACACCTTTCCAGGTTCCACGCCAGATGATGAAAATCAGGAAGGAAACAATCAAGCTGATGCAGGCTACACCGAAAGCCATGTTGTAGGATTTGCTCAGGGCGTTCTGGACGTAATTGTCGGCCCAAGTGCGGACTTGGGTGGTTTCGTCCATGTTTTCCCAACCGGCGAAACCGGCTTCGATTTCAGCCTTGTGCTTGCCGTCGGCCACATTGGGCTTGTCCAAGCGGGTGCTGGTGATTTGGGCGATGATAGGAGCCTTGGCGGCTTCGTCCACGTGACGGCTCAGGAATGTTTCGTATTGGATGGAATCCAATTGATGTTCCTGGGCCAAAGCGGCGGCCTTGAGACGCAACAGGGCGGCGTCATGGCCTTTTTGCAAGCTGTCGCGGGTATAGGCATCGAGGCTTCCCGGATTATCGTAAAGCACAGCGTAATCGTTGAGCTGTACGAAATTGGCCGGGATGGAAGCATCGTAAGTGTAACCGTCCTGTTTGAGGAAGTAGTTGTTGATGGAGTTGGCCATGCTCGGGGCGAAGAAAGCACCCACGTTGATGAACATGTAGAAAATGGAAAAGGCGATATCGCGGTATTTGCTGTATTTGGGGTCGTCATAGAGGTTCCCTACCAAGGCTTGCAAGTTCCCTTTGAAACACCCCGTACCTATGGCAATCAAGGCCAAGGCGGCGAACATGATTAATTTACCGGACATGTTGGCTTCGGTCGGCATGGAAAGTAACAGATAGCCGCCGAACATGACCACGAAACCAATCAAGATGGTCTTCCCGTAGCCCAACACCTTGTCGGCGATGATACCGCCCAGAAGCGGGAGGAAGTAAACACCGGCAAGGAAAATGCCGTAAATCATACTGGTTGCTGCACTGGTGAGACCGAACTTGGCCTGCATGAACAGTGTCAGGATTGCCAGCATGGTGTAGTAACCGAAGCGTTCTCCCATGTTGGCAAGAGCGAGGACGATAAGTCCTTTGGGGTGTCCTTTTAACATAATAGTACTCTTTGTTTGGTTATGAAAATTTTTGTTTGCGCTTTTTTGCCTTGGTACGTTAAGAAGCTGTTTAAAATTTCTTACAATCCTGAAAAGGCTGAATTTTCAGGGGCCGGTTTCAGGATTTTGTTTGCCCATCGGGGGCTATTTCGGGTCTTGCTTGCGTTTTTCACGTCAGATAGCTGGGCTATCCTCCTTTGAAAAACGCGGCGCCATCCCGCGAAATCCCCTCCCGATGGCCTAAACAAATAAATTCAAACAGCTTCTAAGAATTTTTAACTTGCAAGTATAATGAATTTTTTTAATTTTGGCGGCTCCCTGCGGTTCCGGCTGCGTGTTTCCCGGGGAAATCCGGGGGCGCTTTGGGGCGGAAAACAGAGACAAAACCTTAAACTACAATACATATGCTCCCTTTTCAGAATTTCCCTTATAGTATCGTGCTTGGTTCGGCTTCTCCCCGTCGTCAAGAGATGTTGGCAGCTTTGGGCTTCCAGTTCGAGGTCGTGCACAAGGAGGTTGACGAGACCTATCCCTTGAGCATGCCCCGGGATTCGGTTCCCGAGTATCTCGCGCATTTGAAATCCATGGCCTATACCGACGAGGAGTTGCCTGAAAACTATTTGTTGATTACGGCGGACACCATGGTGTTGCTTGATAACAAGCCTTTCCACAAACCGGAAGACCGGGACATGGCCATCCGGACCTTGTACGCGCTTTCCGGGCAGACCCACAAGGTGATAACGGGGCTTTCCTTGCGTACAAAAGAGAAACAGTACACTTTTTCGGTCGAATCCAAAGTGACCTTCCGGGTCTTCTCGCTCGAAGAAATCGAATATTACGTGGACACGTACAAACCTTATGACAAGGCTGGGGCCTACGGTATCCAGGAGTGGATCGGTTATGTGGGTATCGAGGCGGTGGAAGGTTCCTTTTACAATGTGATGGGCTTGCCCACACAGCGTTTGTACCGGGTGCTGGCCGAATGGGCGTAGTTTGACCGGACGGGCATGGGCCTGTTTCCGGGCAGTTGTATTGGCAAGGCGTTATAAAACAAATTCTTGATAATGCGAAGAAAACGTTTTTTGAAGGTATGCGGGCTGGGGCTAGGGATGTGCTTCTCCGTTTTGGGAAGCCTCCAGGCGCAGCAAACGGAAGTGGTGGAGAACAAGGAGTTCGAGATATTGAAGAACCTTGAAATCTTTTCCACCGCCTACAAGAATTTGGAATTGTCCTATGTGGACGGGGTGGAACCCGGCAGTTTGATAAAGGCCGCCATGGATGCCATGATGGCTACGTTGGATCCCTACACGGTTTATATCCCCGAGTCCGATATCGAGGATTTGCGGATTATGACCGAAGGGGAATACGGAGGCATCGGTTCGATTATCCATTACCGCGATGGTTCGGTTTATATTTCCGACCCTTATGAAGGCTTCCCTGCCGACAAAGCCGGTTTGAAACCGGGGGACAAGATTTTGGAAGTGAACGGGGAATCGACCAAGGGGAAGAACACCGCCGATGTTAGCGCCATGCTCAAGGGGCAGGCAGGGACTTCCTTGACCTTGTTGATCGAACGGGAGGGCGAAGCCAAACCTTTCGAGGTGGTTTTGACCCGCCAGGAAATCAAAATCAAGAATGTGACCTATTACGGGATGCTGCGCGACAGCGTGGGTTACATCCGCCAGGACGGTTTCACGGACGGGGCTTCCCAAGAGGTGAAACAGGCTTTTCTGGAATTGAAAGGACAGGGAATGAAGTACTTGGTATACGACTTGCGTTACAATGGCGGGGGCTTGCTCAACGAGGCGGTCAGCATCGTGAACCTGTTCTACCGGAAAGGAGCCCCGGTGGTGAGTACCAAGGGGAAACTGTCCTCCAAGAACCATACGTATTTCACGATGGAAGCGCCCGTGGATACGGAAATCCCGATTGTTTTCCTGACCAGCCGGGGTACGGCATCGGCCTCGGAAATTTTGAGCGGAGCCATGCAGGATTACGACAGGGCTGTCTTGGTCGGGGAACGGACTTTTGGAAAGGGATTGGTCCAGAATATCTTGCCCTTGCCTTACAACGCCCAGATGAAAGTGACGGTGGCCAAATACTATATCCCCAGCGGGCGTTGTGTCCAGGCTTTGGATTACAGCCACAAGGATGAGAATGGCCGGCCTCTGCCGGTACCCGACTCCTTGCGCACGGCCTTCAAGACGGCCGGCGGACGGGTGGTTTACGATGGGGACGGCATAGAACCCGATGTGGAGGTGCAAGTCCCGGTTGTGAGCGATGTGGCTTTCAGCTTGGTGACGAAATATTGGATTTTCGACTATGCCAACTTCTATGCCAAGAAGCATCCCAAGCTGGGCGAGGTTTCTGATTTCGTGGTGGACGATGCTTTGTACGAGGATTTCCTCAAGTTCATGGAAGGCAAGGATTACAGCTACAAATTGGCATCCGAAAGGTTGTTGGACGAGTTCAAGAGCGTGGTGGAATCCGACAGCTGCCTGCCTGCGGTCGAGGAACAATACGATTTGTTGGTGCAGAAGTTGGCCGATACCAAGAAAGGGGATTTGCGCAAGCACCAGAAGGAAATTTCCGGTTATTTGCGCGAGGAGATAGCCTCCCGTTATTATTACCAGGCAGGGCGGGCCGAAGCCGAGTTGGCCGGGGATGAGACGGTGAACGAGGCCGTGGAAATCCTTTTGGATAGGGAACGTTACCAGTCCTTGCTGCGTCCGGTGGCGGATTCCGCCGGGAAGTAGGCGGTCGAGGTTTTGTCAAGATATTCGCGGATAAAGATTCAATGTCATGGATATCGAGTTCATGGAAGAGGCCATCGCGATGGCCAAGGAGAATATCAGACAGGGAGGTGGACCCTTTGCCGCCCTCATTGTCAAGGATGGGGAGGTCATAGCCCGGACAGGCAACTCGGTGACTTCGGCCAACGACCCAACCGCCCATGCGGAGGTCAATGCCATACGGGAAGCTTGCCGGCGGTTGGGTACGTTCGACCTTTCAGGTTGTGAGATCTATTCTTCCTGCGAACCTTGCCCGATGTGCCTTTCGGCCATCTACTGGGCCCGGATTAGCCGGATTTACATCTCGGCTTCGCGTTACGATGCCGCCGATGCCGGTTTCGACGACCAGTTTTTATACGACGAAATCGGGAAACCCTATGCGGAGCGGAAAATACCGCTCCAGGTCTTGGTTCCGGAAGAGGGGAAGTCTCCCTTCGAGGATTGGAAGGCTTTTGAAGGGAAAGTGCCTTATTGATTGGCCGCCTGTATCGTATCGACCGCTTTTGGACCGCTTTGAAAAACTGATTCCATGTCGTTGCAGATAGAAAACCTGAGCAAAACATACGGGACGCAGAAAGCTTTGGACGGGTTGAGCTTTTCGGTGGAAGACGCGCAAGTGGCCGGACTTTTGGGCCCCAACGGGGCCGGGAAGTCCACCTTGATGAAGATTGTATGCGGCTATTTGCCTGCCACCGGGGGCCGGGTTCTGGTCTGCGGTTTGGACGTGCGGACACATTCGATGGAATGCCGGGCAAAAATCGGCTATCTTCCCGAGCATAATCCCTTGTATCTGGACATGTATGTGCGTGAATATCTCGATTTTGTAGGAGGCATTTACAAGTTGGGGAGCCGGGTGGCGCGGAAACGGGAAGAAGTGATTGGGCGGACGGGCTTGGGGCGGGAGTCTTCCAAGAAAATAAAGGCATTGTCGAAAGGTTACCGCCAGCGTCTGGGTTTGGCCCAGGCTTTGATTCACGATCCGGAGGTCTTGATTCTGGACGAACCCACTTCGGGCTTGGATCCCAACCAGCTGGAAGAAATCCGGGCCTTGATCCGGGAAATCGGGCGTGAGAAAACCGTTATTCTCTCCACGCATATCATGCAGGAGGCCGAGGCGGTTTGCGACCGGATTCTTTTGCTCGACCGGGGCCATTTGGTGGCCGATTCCCCGACCAAGGACTTGATGCAGGGACTGCAAGGGCAGGTGTTGGTCCAGGTGGAGTTCAACCGTCCGGTGGAACCGGATGCCTTGCGGGCTTTGCCGGGGGTGGATGCCGTGGAATCGTTGGCTGCCGGGCGTTACGGGATAAGGGGGGCAGCGGATGCGGACCTGCGTTCGGCCTTGTTCCGGTTTGCCGTGGACAATGGGCTGGAGATAATCACCTTGCAACGAGAAGAGCAGAGTTTGGAGTCGGTTTTCCACCGTTTGACGAGTTTGAGGAAAGGAAATTGAGATGCAGTGGAATCCTCTGCCGGAGACCTCCTTTTGGACCATGGACGTCTGGGTCTTGTGCGGGCTTTTGTTTTATGCGTGGATGGTACAACGGCATGTGCGGAAGATAGGCGTGCTGTTCCAAGCTTTGTTCGATTTCCGGGATTTCGACAAACCGTTGCGGGCCTCGTTCCGGGATGGGGATGAGCCGGGTATGGGGGCCGACCTCATGTTTTTTATCGTTTCCCTGACCACCTATTCCTGGTTGCTGTACCATCTGGCGGATCTGGGTTGGATTCCCGGGGCGGAAGCTTTCGGGACCCAAGGCTTGATGCTGTCGAGCATGACCCTGTTGACCGCATGCTACTTGTTCAAGTTTTTGGTTTTGCGTTTGGTTTCCGTGGTGTTCGAGGAAAAGAAATTCGCTCCTTTTGTCGTGCGTATGGGCTTGTATTACGACACGGCTTTTTCTTTCGTGGCTTTGCCGGTCTTGGCGTTCAGCCTCCATTTGGAAGAAGTCTGGATCAAGGCGGTGATAGCCTTGTTGTTTGTTTTGTTTTGTATTGTGTTTTTAATCAAAGTGTTACGTTTTGTAGTAGAGGGAAAAAATTACACGCGGTTTTCTCAACTGCATATTTTTGTTTACCTTTGCGCCCTCGAAATACTGCCGGTTATCTGCTTTTGGCGGATATTTTGCATTCTATGGCCTTGAAAGAGAGCTTTTTTAAGAAGGACTCGAAAGGTCGCGGATGCGTTCGGTGGCTTTCGGAAGTTTCACCTCCTTTCCCCGCTTGTCCAAGGGAAGGGAAAAAGGACTCCTTGGAGATATGCTGAAGGTTAAAAAGATTCTCGTTTCGCAACCTGCTCCCGCTGATTACGAAAAATCACCTTACAAGGCTATTGCCGACAAGTTCAACCTCGAAATTGTATTCAAGAAACTTTTCCAGATAGAAGGCATTCCGGCCTTGGAATTCCGCAAGAACAAAATCAACTTGCTGGAGTATACCGCCGTGGTGTTGACAAGCCGTAATGCGGTGGACCACTATTTCCGCTTGGCCAAGGAAATGCGGGCGCAGATTCCCATTACGATGAAGTTCTTTTGCAGTTCCGAGTCGGTGGCATTTTATATCCAGAATTATATTCAATACCGGAAACGGAAGATTTTTTACGGCAAACAGACCACGGCCGATTTGATGGAGGTCATCACCAAGCATAAGGACGAAAAGTTCCTTTTCCCTTGTTCGGAAGACAGCAACTCGGATGTCCCGGCGGCTTTTACCAAGGCAAAAATCGCCTTGAAGAAGGCGCCGATGTACCGCACGGTACCGGCGCAAGTGTCCGATATCCTGAAACTGGACGATGTGGATATGTTGGTGTTGTTCAGTCCGGTAGGGGTGAAATCCTTGTTCGAGAACTATCCTGGTTTCGAACAGGGGAACCGTTTGGTGGCCACTTTCGGGACTTCGGTGGCCGAAGCCGCCCGGCAAGCGGGCTTGACGGTGAACCTGTTGGCTCCCACACCTACTTCCAGTTCGATGGTCCAGGCTTTGGAAGAGTTCCTGAACGATTTGAGCAAGCATGGGGGCGATTTGTCGAAGATTGCCGCCAAGTATGCTTATAATAATAGTAGTAGCCCGGAAACAGCTGTCAAGCCCAAGCCTGTGGCACCACCGAAAGAAGACAAAGAGCCTGCTCCGGCCAAGGCGAAAAAAGCGGTCGAAAGCAAGGTGGCGGCCAACAAGGCGGCGGCTTTGGCGGTGATTGCCGGAAAGAAAGGAGGCCGGGTCACCCAGATGGCCAAGGCCCGGGAGTGAGGTCTGGAATCTGTTTTAAGAAGCTGTTTAAAATTTCTTGCAATCCTGAAAAGGTTCGCTTTCGCGCAGCTTTATTCACGACGCAAAGAGTTTCAAGGTGTTCATGAACTCGCTGCGCTCGGTTCTCCGCCTCGGCCATGCTCAAGCAAGCTTGGCATGGCGCTCGGCTTAATCGAAAGGTTGAATTTTCAGGGACCGGGTTCAGGATTTTGTTAGCCCATCGGGGGCTATTTCGGCTCTAGGTTGAGCGAAGCTCGAAGATAGCTTGGTCTCGGAGAAATCAAAGCAAGCTTTGATTCCCCGCTCGACTTTCGCTATCGTTTGCGTTTTTCACGTCAGATAGCTTGGCTATCCTCCTTTGAAAAACGCCGCGCCATCCCGCGAAATCCCCTCCCGATAGCCTAAACAAATAAATTTAAACAGCTTCTAAGAATTGCCTTTGCGAGGCGGAAAGTTCGAGCTATGGCCGGATTGCCGAAAAAAGAGCGTTTGTACGGGGAAAGGCCGGTTGGCTTGTTGTTTGCGAAGGGCAAGCGCTTCATGGTGGTCTTGAAAGAAGGCGGGGATGCCAAGGCTGATGCCCCGCGTCCGCTTCCGGCCGTGCCGGCGGATTATTCCCGTTTTTCCAAGAAAAAGTCAAAATCCCGTTATTCCCAGAACCTTCTCCAGGTTGCCTTCTTGTTGACGGATGCTGCCGCGCTTTTGCCGCTTTCGGTGCAAACGAGTCCCGAGGAAGGGGCAATCCAAGGCGGTTTTTGCCGGGTCATGGTGAATGCACCCAAACGTTGTTTTCTCCATGCGGTGGACCGGAACCGGGTCAAGCGTTTGTTGCGTGAGGCTTACCGTGCTTGCAAGGAGGATTTTTCCGCTTTGGTTCCCGAGGGAAAGATTTTGTTGCTTTCTTTGCAGTTTACCGGCAAGCGGGATGTATCTTTGCCGGAAAT
This sequence comes from uncultured Bacteroidales bacterium, assembly GCA_944321885.1. Classification (GTDB taxonomy): domain Bacteria; phylum Bacteroidota; class Bacteroidia; order Bacteroidales; family P3; genus Pullibacteroides. The sequence goes on from CALUNB010000007.1 coordinate 14,684, forward strand.
AAAAGCCCATGTTGAAAAGACCCTCAGGATGCTCCGTCATCGTTTGCTGCATGCGTAAATTGTGGAAGGCGTTCCGGACCGGCTTGATGTGGCTGATGTGGGCTTTGGTCCGTTTTTACCAGATTTGCCTTTCTCCTTTGCTCCCCGATAGTTGCCGTTTCACGCCGACTTGTTCCGAGTATGCTTTGCAGGCTTTGCGTAAGTATGGTCCGTTCAAGGGGGCGTGGCTTGCGATAAAACGTTTGTCCCGTTGCCATCCTTGGGGCGGGAGCGGGTACGACCCCGTTCCCTGAACCCGGAATCCCGGGATCCAAAAGAAAATGCCATGTTGTCGGTTCTGATTCCCAATTATAATCATGATTGCTTGGAATTGGTGGAGGATTTGCACCGCCAATTGGTGGCTTGCGGTTCGCCTTTCGAATTGATTGTGGCCGAGGACGGTTCCACCCTCCATGTGGCGGAAAACAACCGGATGTCCCGTTTGCAGGGGGTACGGCATGTGATTTGCCGGGAGAACCGGGGGCGTTACAGGATGCGGTATTGGATGCCGGTTTTGGCGCAGTATCCTTATTTGCTTTGTTTGGACAGCGATGCCAAGGTGGTTCGCGGGGATTTCGTGGAAAAATACTTGGAATATGCCCGGAGGGGGACGGAAGCGGTTTTGGTGGGCGGTTTGGCTGCTCGGCCGGGTGACTTGTCCGATCCGGAACACAGCCTTCGCCTGGCTTACGAGCGGCAACGCGAAAGCCGGACCGATATCAAGAAGGGGCTGAGTTGTTTCAATTATATGATACGGGCCGATGTGATGCGCCGTTTGCAGCCCGATGCGGATTTCCCTGCCGGATACGGGCATGAGGATACCGTGATGGGCTTGGAATTGAAAAGGATGGGGGTGGAGATACGTTTTATCGACAATCCTTTGTTGCATTCGGGTTTGGACACCAACGAGAAGATGCTGGAGAAGTCGGTCATGGCGGGGCGTAACCTTTTGGCCTTGTACCGGGGGGGGCGTTATCCGGGTCTGGAGGAGGAAAGCCGGTTGTTGAAAACTTATTTGAAACTGAAGCGTTGGAGGTTGGCCGGGCTTTTCCGTTCGGGCTATGGTTTGTGCCGGAATCCGGTACGTGCAAACTTGCTGTCTCCCGATCCCAAAATGCTCTGTTTCGACCTTTTCCGGCTTGGGGAAATGGCGTGGGAGGATGCCGGGAAGAAGCCTGCGCGGTTGAAAAAAAACGGACGTGAGGTGGAGAAAAAAGTTGAGTTATAGTTGTTCATAAATAAAACTTGTCTTATCTTTGCGCTCCCTTTGCGCAGCTTGTGCATGAGGTTGTACGATAAAATATATTTGAAAATGAATACCTTGACCTACAAAACCATTTCGGCCAACAAGGCTACAGCCAACAAGAAATGGGTTTTGGTGGATGCCGAAAACCAGACCTTGGGGCGTCTTGCTTCCGAAGTAGCTTCTTTGTTGCGTGGAAAGTACAAGACGAATTTCACGCCTCATGCGGATTGTGGCGATTACGTGGTGGTGATTAACGCTGAGAAAGTGCTTCTCACCGGAAAAAAGAGAACAGACAAGGTGTATGTGCGTCACACGGGTTATCCTGGCGGGCAGAGGTTCGCCACCCCGAGGGATATGTTCCAGCGCAAGCCTTGTTTCGTGATTGAACATGCTGTGAAAGGGATGCTGCCCAAGACGATTCTGGGGCGCCAAATGTTCCGCAACCTGCACGTGTTTGCCGGTCCCGAACATCCTTACCAGTCCCAGAAACCCGAGCCGATTAATGTTAAAGACCTCAAATAATCATGGAAGTAACAAATAAAACAGGTAGAAGGAAGACCGCCATTGCCCGTGTGTATCTTACGGCAGGAAGCGGGAATATCGTGGTGAACGGCAAGGATTACAAGGCTTATTTCCCCACAACGATTCTGCAATACGTGGCCAACCAAGCTTTTGAGGTTACGGGTACGCTCAATCAATTCGACGTGAAAGCCAATTTGGATGGTGGCGGGGTTCGCGGCCAAGCGGAAGCTTTGCGTCTTGGTATCGCCCGGGCTTTGTGTTCCATCGATGCCGAATACCGTGCACCTTTGAAGGCCAAAGGTCTTCTGACCCGTGACCCGCGTATGGTTGAAAGGAAGAAGCCGGGTCGTCCCAAGGCTCGTAAACGTTTCCAATTCAGCAAACGTTAGCATGTCCACGCTCCGGATGCCTGGAAAACGGGCCTTCCGGGGTGTCTTGGCACTTTCCGATGGTGCCGTCCGAGGGTCGCAAGTCCCGTTTAGTATCCAAATTGCCCGGATCCTGGCAAGGCTACCGGGCGATTGTCGAAGTATCCCGTCCTGATGAGGGAAGGTTGGGTTGGCAAAACCGGGCCGGGGAAGTGAAAGTAAACAAAACAAATCAAATATGTCCAGAGTAAGCTTTGAGCAATTGCTCGATGCAGGTGTGCATTTCGGCCACCTGAAACGGAAGTGGAATCCCAAAATGGCTCCGTATATCTTTGCCGAAAAGAACGGGATCCACATCATTGATCTCCAGAAAACAGAAGCCAAGTTGGATGAGGCCTGCGCGGCCATCAAGCAAGTGGCCAAGTCGGGCCGCAAAATCCTTTTCGTTGCTACCAAGAAACAGGCCCGTGCCATCGTGTCCGAACAGGTACGGCGCGTGGGCATGCCTTATGTGACGGAACGTTGGCCCGGCGGGATGCTTACCAACTTCAGCACGATCCGCAAGGCTGTGAAGAAAATGGCCGGTATCGAACGTTTGATGAACGACAAGCAGTTCGAGACCCTTTCCAAGCGGGAACGTCTGCAGATTTCGCGTGAAAAGGAAAAACTTGAAAAGAACCTTGGTTCCATTGCCGACTTGAACCGTCTGCCTTCCGCTATTTTCGTGGTCGATATCAATAAGGAACACATTGCCGTTTCCGAAGCCCGGCGTTTGCACATTCCCGTTTTCGCGATGGTGGATACGAACGTGAACCCGGATTTGGTGGATTTTGTCATCCCTGCCAACGATGATGCTTCCAAGTCGATTGCTATCATCGTGGAACAAATCGTGAATGCGATTGAAGAAGGTTTGACCGAACACAAGCTTGACAAAGCCCAGCAGAAGGAAGAGGAAGAAGCTTCCGAAAACGAAGAAAGATTGGCTGTGGAAGGCATGGATGAGGAGGAAAACGAAGGAGGGAGCGAGAAGAAACGCAAACGCAATGCGGAAGAAGACGGTCAGGAAGAAGGACACCGTGAACGTCGTCCCCGCAAAGCCCCGGCTGGAGCCAAGAAAGTTTCCAAAAGATAAATGTTTCGAGGCTCGCTATGTGAATGGCGGGCCTTTTTTTGACCAATAAAAATTCAAGAAAATGGCTATCACTGCTTCTGATGTAAATAAACTCCGTCAAATGACAGGTGCCGGGATGATGGACTGCAAGAAGGCCCTGACCGAATGCGACGGCGATTTTGAAAAAGCTATCGACTATTTGAGGAAAAAAGGCCAGAAAGTGGCTGCCAACCGGGCTGACAAGGAAGCCAAGGAAGGTATGGTTTGGGCCCAGGTTACCGCTGACAAGACTTTCGGGTGCATCGTTTGCTTGAGCTGCGAAACCGATTTTGTTGCCAAGAACGACGAGTTCACGGGCTTGGTCCGCAAGATGTCCGAACTGGCTTTGGCTTCGAAGGCCAAGACCAAGGAAGAAGTCATGGCTTTGAAGGTGGACGACCGCACCGTGGCCGACCATATCACCGACTTGGTAGGTAAAATCGGGGAAAAGATGGAAATCCCCCACTATGAATACCTCGAAGCTGCTTCCGTGTTCGCTTACAACCATAACGGGAACAAATTGGCTACCTTGGTTTCTTTCGACAGGGCCGATGCCAATCCGGAAGTGGGTCACAATGTGACGATGCAGGTGGCTGCCATGAATCCTATCGCTTTGAGCGAGAAGGAAGTACCGGCAGACATCGTGGCTCGTGAAATGGAAGTGGCCAAGGAAGCCACGCGTGCCGAAGGCAAACCCGAAAACATGATCGAGAAGATTGCCATGGGCCGCATGAACAAGTTCTACAAGGAAAATACTTTGTTGCACCAGGAATTCATCATGGACGGCAAGATGAGCGTGGCCGACTACGTGAAGCAAAACGGGGGCGGTGCCGCTGTTACCGCTTTCCGCCGTGTGCAATTGGGTGCTTGATTTCATACCCTCCTTTTTCATGATAGGGGCTGCTTGGCTGGCAGCCCTTTTTTTTGTGTAGACCTTGCCGGTGGGTGTGACCTTGTTTCCCGTATCTTGCGGACCGGCAAACGGATGTGGAAAAAAATAAAAACATAATGTAAAATGGCTTCTACAGCATTAAAGAATTCGTTTTCCAAGGACCAGTGGTTCAATAAGAAAGAATTGATTTCCTATTTGTTGGTCATTGGCGGCAGTATCATTTTCGCTTTCGGGAACATCAAGTTCGCCAGTCCTTACGGCCTGGCTCCCGGGGGAACCTACGGGATTGCCAACGTGTTGAATGCCTTGTTCCCGTGGAAAGTCAGCTACTATGCTTTCTGCATGGATATTCCCCTTCTGATTATCGGGACCTTGATTCTCGGGCCCCGCTTCGGGGTCAAGACCATCGTGTCCACTTTTGTGATTTTGGGAGCCACTTGGGTTATTGAAACCTTCTGGGGTTATGCACCGCTTCTCCATAACGGCATCCTGGATCCTGCCTTGGTCGCCTCCGTGCCCGAGTACGCCCAGAACATGATGACAGCTACGGGTCCTGCGGATGCCCGGATTTGGTTCGTGCCGGATTATTTCATGAATACCGTGGTGGCCGGTTTGATTTACGGCTTGGCTATCGGGATGATTTTCAAATCGGGTGCTACTTCAGGAGGCAGTGATATCATTTCGATGATTATCAATAAGTACACGCACATGCCGCTGGGTACCTTGGTCATTATCGTGGATACGACCATTACCTTGTCTACCCTTTTCCTCGGTCAAGGTTTCCGTTTACCTATTTATTCCATCCTTTTGATTGTGATTGAAGGCAAAGTAATCGACATCGTGGTGGACGGATTGAAAACCTACAAGACCGTGTTCATCGTTACCAACCAGTATGAAGCGGTGCGGGATATCATCATTACCCAGATGAAGCGTGGCGGGACCCATATCCATGCCAAGGGGCTTTACGAGGGTGTGGAACGCGACTTGATTTATGTTTCCTTGACCCGTCGTGAATTGGTGACGCTCCGTAACCTTTTGAGCCAGGCCGACCCGGCTGCTTTTGTGTCGGTAGGTGACGCAAGCGAGGTGATGGGCAAGGGTTTCAAATCCTTGCACCAGGCGTAGGAAAATGCAGGACCTGTCCTGTTTTGTAATCCCGCAAAGCCGGATTGCCGGTGGCTTTGCGGGATTTTGTGCAAAAACGTGCAGGGATTGCCTTTTTTTGTATTTTTACATTTTAGCATTCGTCTCCTGTCCTTTGCGGGACAAAAAATGTGCGTTATGAAATACAAAAGGATATTGCTCAAATTGAGCGGGGAGTCTTTGATGGGCAGCCAGTCTTACGGTATCGACCCGGTGCGTTTGGCTGAATATGCGGCCCAGATTGCAGATCTGGCCAAGCAAGGCTGCCAGATTGGCATCGTGATTGGAGGTGGAAACATTTTCAGGGGCTTGCAAGGAGCTGCCAAGGGCATGGACCGTATACAGGGCGATTACATGGGTATGATGGCCACGGTCATTAATTCCATGGCCTTGCAGTCGGCCTTGGAAAAGGAAGGCTCCAAGGCGGTTTTGTTGTCCGGTTTGGCTATCGACCCGGTGGCCGGGAAGATGAGCAGCCGCCGAGCCATCGAGTGCCTGGAACAAGGCAATATCGTGGTCATGGCTTGCGGGACAGGGAACCCGTTCTTCACGACCGATTCGGGGGCTGCCTTGCGTGCCGTGGAAATCCGTGCCGACGTGTTGTTGAAAGGTACCCGGGTCGACGGGGTTTACACGGCCGATCCGGAGAAGGACAAGTCTGCCGTCAAGTACAAAACGCTCCGTTTTTCGGAAGCGTATGAAAAAAAATTGAAAATCATGGATTTGACCGCATTCACCCTTTGCGAGGAAAACCATGTGCCCATTTATGTGTTCGACATGGACACACCGGGAAACTTGCGCAAGGTGGTGGAAGGCCAGGAAATCGGGACTTTGGTGTATTGAATGCCGGTTCCCGCTTTTGTGGAAGGCGGAAATGATTTTAGAAATACCATACAAAAAGACAAAGCGATGACCGAAGAAGTGAAAGCTTGCATGGACAAGCAAAAAAGCCAAATGGAAGCTGCCCTGCAGTTTCTGGAAAAAGAATTGGCCCGTATTCGTGCCGGAAAAGCCAGTCCCAAGATGTTAGAGGGAATCAAGGTGGAGTATTATGGCAATATGACCCCGCTGGAACAAGTTTCGGCCATCAATACGCCCGATGCACGCCAGATTGTGATTCAACCGTGGGAAAAGAACATGCTGCCGGTAATCGAGAAAGCGATCATGGCGGCCAACCTGGGGTTCACCCCGCAGAATACCGGGGATGTGGTTCGTATCAATATCCCGCCTTTGAGCGAGGAACGCCGCAAGGAAATGATGAAGAAGTGCCGTGCCGAAGGTGAAAATGCCAAGGTGGTCATCCGCAACACCCGCCGCGATGCCAACGAGGAGATTAAGAAGATGGGTAAGGATAAGGTGCTTCCTGAAGACATGGCCAAGCAGGCGGAAAAGGATATCCAGGATCAGACGGACAAGTATATTGCCAAGGTGGACGCGATTTTGAGCGAGAAGGAAAAAGACATCATGACGGTGTAAGGATATGCCAGGATATGGAAAAGCCCGGCCTGCGAGGGTCGGGCTTTTTCCGTATCTGAAGATGCGGGCTTATTTTTTCCCTTCTTCGATGGAAACTTTTCTGAATTCTTTGAACAGCTTGGTCAGCTCCAACGAGGCTTTACGGGCACGCGCACCGGCAGCTTTGTTGCCTTTTTCGCTGTATGCTGTGAAGTTTTGTTTGAAGACTTCCAGCTGCTCATTGATTTGGGGCATTAATTCGTTCATTGGTAAAAAACTTTAGGGGTTAGTAATTTTCAAAAAGCGTCGATTGTTCCAGTGTTCCAGATTTTCAGGGGGCGGAACAACCAGCGTCCATGTCTCTATGCGGTCGGGACCGTACCCGGCTTGCAGAAAGAAATTCCAAGCCAGCCAAGCAGGCTTGGACGATAGGTCCAAGGTTCGGGAACCAAGCGTAGGCCGTACGGGTTTCGGACTTTGACTGCAGCGGAGGCGACCTGCGCCTCAGCATAGCCAAAGTGGACTTTGTTTCCGTGCTTGGTTTGGACTGTTTTTGTCGGGACCAAGTTACCTTTGACCTATCGGCAAAGATATAAATTCTTCTTTTTCGGAAAAAGCCGGTCCGAGGTCCGGCCAAGGGCTTTATAGACAGAAACCCTTTATAAGTGTGTGCAAGGGCGAAATTTTTTTTCAGGAAAAAATAAAAAAGTTTAGGAAAGCGAATATTGGCGGGTGATTCCGGGCTTCTCCGGGCTTGTGGCCGATGTGATTCCCGGTTTTTCCCGGGAAAATGGTGGTCTTGGCCCTGTATGCGATGGAAGCAAGTGTTCGCATTTGACAAATTCGTAAACGGATTCTTCTTACTTTTGCCAATTTATTGCGGGGCGAGGTGTGGTTTGCGCCGCGACAGGCTTTCAAGGCGGGGCTTTGCTGCGGGTCCGGCGGGCTGCCTTTGCCAAGAGGTCGCGTTTATCGGAAGCGAAGTTTAAAAATAGGAGAGAAGTGGAGGAAAGACCGTTCATATCCGTAATCTGCCCGGTTTACAACGAAGAGGCCTTCGTTGGAAATTTCATCCAATCCATTCTGGGGCAAGACTACCCCAGGGACAGGGAGGAAGTATTCTTGGTGGACGGGCGGAGTACGGACCGGACCCGGGAGATTATCCAGTCGTATGTGAAGGAATATCCGTTCCTCCGGCTCCTGGACAATCCGGAAAAGACGGTTCCTTATGCCTTGAACAAAGGTATCAGGCAGTCCAAGGGGGATATTATCATTCGGCTCGATGCCCATTGCCGGTACCCTTCCGATTATTTCCCGGTCTTGGTCAAGTACCAGCAAAGTTTGGATGCCGAGAACGTGGGGGCGGTGTGGAATACCTTACCGGCCAAGGATACGGCGCTTTGCCATGCGATTGCCATCGCGTCGAGCCATCCGTTCGGAGTGGGGAATTCCTTGTCGAAAACGGGGGTTTCCCAGTTGATGGAGGTGGATACGGTCCCTTTCGGCTGTTTCCCCCGGCGGGTGTTCGACAAATTGGGGCTTTTTGACGAGGAACTGGTGCGTAACCAGGATGATGAATTCAACGGGAGGATTACCCAATCGGGCGGCAAGATTTACTTGGTCCCGGATCTGGTCATCGACTATTACGCCCGCCGGGATTTGAGGCGGATGTTCAAGATGTATTACCAGTATGGTTTGTTCAAGCCTTTGGTGAACACCAAGTTGAAGAAACCTACGAGTCTCCGGCAGTTTGTACCGGGCTTGTTTGTGGCCGGTTTGCTCCTGGGAGCTTTGGTGTCGGTGTTTTTCCCGGTTTTGTGGTGGATTTACGGAATTGTTGTAACTTTATATCTTCTTAGTGGTTTGACAATTGGCATACGTCAGGCAGTCAAAAGGAAAAAAGCCGGGATTGCTTTGTGGATGCCTGTGGTCTTTTTTGTCGTGCATCTTGCGTACGGCTTGGGTTATTGGGCCGGAATCTGGAAGGTCCTGGCCAGGCGGCCTTTTGTGGTGGATGTGAGCCGGTAGTGTGGGGTGCCAAAATTTCAATAAAAAAGAGAAAGACATGAACATACCCTTTTCCCCTCCCTATGTGGATGATTCGGTGATTGCGGAAGTAGTGGATACATTGCGTTCGGGGTGGATTACCACGGGCCCCAAGACCAAGGCCTTGGAGGAGGAAATCAAGGCTCTTTGCGGGGCGGAGGCGGTTTTATGCGTCAATTCCTGGACTTCGGGAGCCATGTTGATGTTGCAATGGTTAGGCATCAAGGAGGGCGACGAGGTGATTGTACCGGCTTATACGTATAGCGCCACGGCTTTGGCCGTTTTGCGGATGGGTGCCAAACCGGTCATGGTGGACACGGGAGAGGATTTCAATATTTCGGTGGAAGCGGTCCGCAGGGCGATAACTCCTCGTACGAAGGCTGTTTTCCCGGTGGACATTGCCGGTTTCCCTTGCGATTACGGGGCCATCATGGATTTGGTCCGGGAACCGGGTATCAAAGCCATGTTCCGGCCTGGATCCCTGGTGCAGCAACAATTGGGGCGGATTCTGGTTTTGAGCGATGCCGCCCATTCCTTGGGAGCCTATTGCGCCGAAGGTGTCCGGACCGGATGCAGGACGGACGTGGCGGTTTTTTCCTTGCATGCGGTCAAGAACGTCACGACGGCTGAGGGCGGGGCGATTTGCCTGAACCTGCCCGCACCTTTCGACAATGCCGACTTGTATCAGGAATTGCGGATGCGTTCGCTCAATTGCCAGACCAAGGATGCATTTACCAAGTCCAAGGCGGGTGCTTGGAGGTACGACATCGTGGGCTTGGGCATGAAGGTGAACATGGCGGATGTGAACGCGGCTATCGGTTTGGCACAAATCCGTCAATATGAGGACTTGCTGGCAAGGCGGGTGGAAGTGTTCCATCTTTACAACGAGGCTTTTTCGGCCTGTGACTGGGCCATTTGCCCTCCTTTCGAGAAGGATGGGAAACGGAGCTCCTGTCATATTTACGCCTTGCGCGTGAAAGGGTTTGATGAAGCCCGGCGCGACCGTATGATCGAGCTGGTTTCCAAGAAAGGGGTCGCGGTCAACGTGCATTTCATCCCGATGCCGATGTTGAGCTTTTTCAAAAGCTTGGGTTACAGGATTGAGGATTATCCTCAGGCATACAAGAATTACAGTTGCGAGATTTCCTTGCCCATTTATCCTCAACTCAGTGACGAGCAGGTGGCTTGCGTGATTGAAGCGGTCAAGGATGCCTACCGTGAAGTGATGGGGGAATGATATGATTCGTTTTTTCGACATTTTAATTTCCTTGGTAGGGCTTGTGGTTCTTTCCCCGGTGTTGCTGCTGGTCTATGTGGCCATTGTGTGCGAAAGCCGGGGCGGAGGATTCTATTGCCAGCAAAGGGTGGGCAAGGATGGGAAGGACTTCCTGCTATACAAGTTCCGTTCGATGCGGGCCGGGTCGGACAAGAAAGGCTTGCTGACCGTAGGAGGAAGGGATCCGAGGGTGACACGGGTCGGGCAGTTCGTGCGTAAATACAAGATTGACGAGTTGCCCCAGCTTTTCAATGTGTTGAAAGGCGATATGAGTTTGGTGGGACCGCGTCCGGAAGTGCGCAAGTACGTGGAACTTTACACCCCGGAACAAGGCAAGGTCTTGTCGGTTCGTCCGGGTATAACGGATTATGCTTCCATCGAATACATGGACGAGAATACGATTCTCGGTCAAGCGACGGACCCCGACAAGGCCTATGTGGAGCAAATCATGCCCGACAAGATTCGTTACAACATGAAGTATATCGAAAACCGTTCGCTCAAGGAGTATTTCAAGGTGATTTTCTTGACGCTCACGCATATTGTCCGGTAAGTGGCTGGTATCTGGGGCTTTGTGCAAAACGTTTTTTTCATCGTCTTTTGCCTGGTGGAGTTTGACCAGGTTTCTTATGTTCATATGGAACTTGCTGCCGCCGTGAAACATTTTCCGGTTCTTTTTCCCAAAACTGCGTAACTTTGAAGGTTCGACGGTTGGAACCTCAATTTTTTGTGTGATGCCTTATTTTGCTCATTTACATCTTCATACTTTGTATTCTGTCTTGGACGGCGCGTCCAAGATTCCGGCTTTGATGCAGAAAGCCAAGGATTTCGGCATGGATGCCGTGGCCATTACCGACCATGGCAACATGTACGGGGTCATGGAATTCGTGAGCGAGGCCCAGAAGGCAGGCATCAAGCCGATTGTGGGCTGCGAGGTTTATGTGGCGCCCAAGAGCCGTTTCGAGAAGACGGGCCGGGAGGAACGGAGCAGCTACCACTTGATTTTGTTGGCCAAGAATGCCACGGGCTATCATAATTTGGTCAAGCTCTGTTCTTTCAGTCAACGTAAGGAAGCGTTTTATTACAAGCCGCGCATCGACCATACCCTTTTGGAGCAGTACCATGAAGGCATCATCGCCTGTTCGGCCTGTTTGGCCGGGGAAATCCCGCAGGCCATCCTTTCGGGACAGGAAGAACAACTCAAGGAAAACATAAGTTTTTACCAGCGCTTGTTCGGGGAGGATTATTATTTCGAAGTCCAGAAACATGGGCATCCCGAACAGGAACTGGTCAACGAACGTATCGAGCAGCTTTCGGCAGAGTACGGCATCAAGTGCGTGGCTACCAACGATGTGCATTTCGTTGAGGCTGACGATTACCAGGCTCATCGGATTCTGATATGCCTCAACACCGGTAAGAAGCTGAACGAGGAGACCAAAATGCTCTACACGGGTCAGGAGTATTTCAAAAACGGGGATGAAATGGCCTCTCTCTTCCCCGGCCATCCGGAATATCTGGAAAACACCCGTGAAATCGTGGAGAAGGTTGAAACCTACAAACTCACCCACGATATCCTGTTGCCCAAGTTCACGTTGCCCGAGCCTTTCACTTCCGACATGGACTACCTGCGGCACATCACTTACGAGGGTGCCAAGCAGCGTTACGGGGAGGATTTCGAGGAAAACGGGAAGGTGAAAGAGCGTATCGACTTCGAGCTGGCCACCATCGAGCGCATGGGCTTCCCCGGTTATTTCCTCATCGTGTGGGACTTTATCCGGGCTGCCCGCGAAATGGGCGTCCTTGTGGGGCCTGGACGTGGTTCGGCGGCAGGTTCGGCCATCGCTTATTGCATCGGTATCACCAATGTGGACCCCATCAAGTACGATTTGCTGTTTGAACGCTTCTTGAACCCGGGGCGTATCTCGATGCCCGATATCGATGTGGATTTCGATGACGTGGGCCGGGAACGGGTTATCAAGTACGTAGTGGACAAGTATGGGGCCGAGCGGGTGTCACAAATCATCACCTATGGCACGATGGCGGCCAAGTCGGCCATCAAGGACGTGGCACGGGTGCTGGATTTGCCTCTGCCGGAATCCAAACGTTTGGCGGATTTGGTTCCGGAAACCCCCGGCATGACCTTGCCCAAGGCTTTCAAGGAGGTTCCCCAGCTCAAGGAAGAGATGGAGACGAGCCCGAACGAGTTGGTCCGCAAGACTTTGAAGTACGCCTGCCAGTTGGAAGGCTGCATCCGGAGCGTGGGAACCCATGCTTGCGGGATGATCATTGCCCCGGAGGATTTGGTGGAATACGTGCCTACGGGCATCGCCAAGGATTCGGATATGCCTGTGACCCAGTACGAAGGCAAGTATGTGGAATCGGTAGGCTTGCTCAAGATGGATTTCCTCGGATTGAAGACCTTGACCATCATCAAGGGGGCCTTGGACAACATCCGGCGGCGTCATGGCATCGAGGTGGATATCGATCACATACCTTTGGACGACCATGAGACGTATGAACTTTTCGGGCGGGGCGATACCAACGGTATCTTCCAGTTTGAATCCGACGGGATGAAGAAGTACCTGCGGGAACTGAAACCGAACCGTTTGGAAGATATCATCGCGATGAACGCCTTGTATCGTCCCGGGCCTATGGAATATATCCCCCAATTCATCAACCGCAAGTTCGGACGCGAGAAAATCGAGTACGACCTGCCCGACATGGAGGAATACCTCAAGGATACCTACGGGGTTACGGTTTACCAAGAGCAGGTGATGTTGCTTTCCCAGAAACTGGCCGATTTCAGCAAGGCCGAAGCCGATACTTTGCGCAAGGCGATGGGGAAGAAGCAGAAAGAAACCTTGGCCAAAATGAAGACCGGTTTCATGGAGGGCTGTGCCAAGCACGGTTACGAGCAGAAGGTTTGCGACAAGATTTGGACGGACTGGGAGGCCTTCGCGTCGTATGCCTTCAACAAATCGCATGCTACCTGCTATGCCTGGGTGGCTTACCAGACGGCTTACCTCAAGGCGCATTACCCGGCGGAATTCATGGCTTCGGTCTTGACAAACAACTTGAACGATATTACCAAGATTTCGTTCTACATGGACGAGTGCAAGCGCATGAAAATCGACTTGCTGGGACCGGATGTGAACGAGAGTATGCCTTCTTTCACGGTCAACAAGGCGGGGGCGATTCGTTTCGGCTTGAGCGGCATCAAGAACGTGGGGACGGCGGTGGTGGATTTGTTGGTGGCCGAACGCGAACAGAACGGACCCTACCAGGACATCGTGGATTTTGTGAAGCGATCGAACCTGAAAGGGATGAACCGCCGTTGTATGGAAGCCTTGGCCAAGGCGGGGGCCTTCGATAGCTTGGGCAATATTCCCCGTTCCTTGTTCTTTTACCAAAAACCGGGCGAGAACCAGACCTTTACCGAGAAGCTGTTGCATTACGCGGCCCAGTACCAGAGCAACCAGAGTGCGGCCCAGACCGATTTGTTCGGTGAGGTGCAGACCATTTCGGTGGCCGAAATCGACTTGCCGGAAGTGGAACCTTGGTCGAAAGTGGAACAACTTTCCAACGAAAAGGAAGTGGTAGGTTTTTTCATTTCCGGGCATCCCTTGGAAACCTACCAATTGGAATTGAAGCAGTTTTCGACCACCAACATCGCTGCTATCAAGGAGCATTGGGCTAATTTGCGGGGGCGGAAGCTCAATTTCGGGGCGGTCATCACTGCGGCGGCCCATCTTGTGACCAAGAACGGGAACGGTTACGGGCGTTGCACGGTGGAGGATTTCGATGAATCGATGGAGTTGACTCTTTTCGGGGAAGACTACCTGAGGTTCAGGCATTTGCTTAATGTCGGGGAGTTCGTTTACATCTATGCCGAAATCCGTCCGCGCTGGAACCGGGAAGGGGGCGAGTTGGAGTTGAAGGTCTTGAACATGATTCCTTTGGCTGACTTGATGGACAAGAATACCCGCCAGGTGGAAATGCTATTGGACTTGCAGGATATCACTCCGGACTTCACGCAGAAAATGAAAGATTTGTGCAAGGAATACATGATCCCGAAAAAGGCGGCGGCGAGCGGAGGGGCTTCGGTCAATTTCCATGTGGTGGACCACCAGGCGGCTTTGAGTTTGAACATGCCCCTGCATATCAAGGTAAAGGCTTCGGATTTCGTGCCGGCTTTGAAGGCTTCGGACCTGAAGATGGAAATCCATTTGAAATGAGCTTAGGCGGAACCGTCCGGAAAGGGCTTGGAACGCTTTTGTCCGCTTTCCGGGAGGACCACCGGCTTGCGCTTTTTGGCCGGGACGGATTGCATGGTTGACAAATTTGATGTAAATTCGCTTTTCATAAATCATGGTGCCGGGTGGTTTCCCGATGGCGTGGATCTATCGGGTTCCTTTGGGGTACCTCCGAACGTATAACCTTAAAATACAAGACACAATGGCAACAACATTCACCGATGTGAACTTCGAAGAACTGGCGCTCAAGGCCACAACTCCTGTCATGGTAGATTTCGGTGCCGCTTGGTGCGGTCCTTGCAACGCGATTGCTCCCGTGGTGGACAAATTGGCTGAAGAATATGCCGGAAAAATCGTAATTGGCAAAATCGATGTGGACGCCTGCCCCGAAGTGACCAAGAAATACAAGGTCCGCAACATCCCCACGATTTTGTTCATGAAGAACGGCGAAGTGGTGGACAAGCACGTGGGTAGCACCAACGAAGGCGACTTGCGCAAGAAACTCGAAGCTTTGCTGTAGTCGCAGTTCCCCTTTTCCATGTCTGAAGAATTTTACAGGCAGATAACCGAGCCCTTCTCATCTTTGGAGCTTTTGGCTTCCCAGGTTGTGGAGGGCTTTATTACAGGCTTGCACAAAAGCCCTTTCCATGGGTTTTCGGTGGAATTCGCCGAACACCGTCAATATAATCCGGGTGAGTCCGTCCGCCATGTGGACTGGAAATTGTACGGGAGGACCGACCGTTTATATGTGAAGAAATTCCAAGAGGAAACCAATCTCAGGTGCCATATTCTCATCGACACCTCTTCTTCGATGTATTTTCCTGTTTCCGGGCGCCGGGACTTGGCGCATTTGGATAAATTAGGCTTTTCGTTGTGTGCGTCGGCGGTCTTGGCCAAGATGTTGGTGCGTCAGCGGGACGCGGTGGGTTTGAAGTTTTTCAGCGAGAAGGATGCGTCCCAGACCGAGGTCAAGTCGAGCTCGGCCCATGCCCGTTATTTGATTTCCGAGTTGGAAAAACGTTTGGACCCGGTACGGCGGGAAGCTGTTTTGCAATCGGATTCCAACATCGTGGAAACCTTGCATTTGGCCGCCGAACAGATTCACAAGCGTTCGTTGATTATCCTTTTCAGCGACATGTTCGACGGGGAAGCAGATCCCGCTGGGCTGATGGGAGCCTTGCAGCATCTCAAATACCGGAACAACGAAGTGATTCTTTTCCATGTGACCGAACAGGAGCGGGAGGCGGATTTCGTATTCCCGGCCAAGCATTATTGTTTGGTGGATATGGAAAGCGGTAAGGAAATAAAGCTGAGCCCGGCCCAGTACAGGGAAGCCTATACGGCACGTTACGGGGCCTTCTTGGATATGCTCAAGGGGCATTGCGAACAATACGGGATTGACTTCGTGGAGGCGGATATCCGTAAGGGTTTCGTCCCTGTCTTGCAGGCATATATGGTGAAAAGGCAACGGATATCCGGTTTAAAATAAACTGCAAGCCGGGCGCAGAGCCGAACGAAGTCCGGGCTATGCCGAGGCGCCGCGTTTATTGGAAACGAAGTTTAAAATAAATTCATATATTTGCCCTTTGGCGAAGATAGCTTGGCCTCGGCAAAGCTCAAGTAAGGCAGCGCTTGGCTTTGCGCTCGACTTTCGCTATCGTTGCTGCTTCGCAGCGAAGATAGCTTGGCCTCGGCAAAGCTCAAGTGGGGTGCGCTTGGCTTTGCGCTCGACTTTCGCTATCGTTGCTGCTTCGCAGCGAAGATAGCTTGGTCTCGGCAAAGCTCAAGTGGGGTGCGCTTGGCTTTGCGCTCGACTTTCGCTATCTTTGCGCGTTCGTCCGGGCAGTCCGCAAGCTCTGCGCTCTTGGTTCTGCAAGAGGATTATAGAAGATTTAAAACCAAAAACAATACGACAATGAAGAAAGCACAGTTTATTGGTGTTTCATTGGTTCTCGGCTTGGGTGTACTGTTTTCATCCTGCGAGAGTCTCAAGAAAATGGCAAAGAACCATGCCAATGTGACGTACACGGTAGCACCTAATCCGCTCGAAATGCACGGGGATAAAGTGAAGGTCGAAATCAATGGTACCGTTCCTCCCAAATATTTCTGGAACAAGGCTGTGGTGGTTTTCCAACCCACGTTGGTTTATGAAGGAGGCCAATACGACCTCAAACCGCTTATCTTGCGTGGTGCCAAGACCCAAGGGGAAGGTATCATGATTGATAACAAATTGGGTGGGAATTTCTCCTATTCCGAAGAGTTCGACTATGTTCCTGCGATGGCCCAGAGCCAGTTGGTGGTAAATCCAGTGGGTTATCCGGAAAAGAAAGCCGAAGGCCAGGATGTGACCAACGCTGCTCAGGCTTCCGAAATCGCCAAGAACGTGAAATTGGGCGACCGGGTCGTAGCCGAAGGTATGATGGCCACGGCGACCTATTTCGACAAGGAATCTTCCAAGTTGGCCATGGTTCCCCACAAATATGAAAAGGAAACCGTCATTCCCCATACCGCTTACATTTACTATTTGGTGGATACCTACAATCTGAACTGGCGTCTGGAATTGAACAAGACGGCGGAAGCCAAGGCAGGCATCCGTATCCTGGACAGCTTGTTTGAAACCGGTATGGCCATGAAGTCGGTGGACATCAAAGCGTGGGCTTCGCCCGAAGGGGAAGAATCCCGCAACCAGAATTTGTCCGATAATCGTGCCAAGACGGCTGTCAAGTATTTCAACACGGCTTACAACAACGCAGTCAAGAAGATTGC
Source organism: uncultured Bacteroidales bacterium (assembly GCA_944321885.1). Lineage (GTDB taxonomy): Bacteria > Bacteroidota > Bacteroidia > Bacteroidales > P3 > Pullibacteroides. The sequence continues at coordinate 31,837 of CALUNB010000007.1, forward strand.
CCGTAAGTTGAAAGTGAAGACTTCGGCTATCAAGCAGGATATCGAACCTACGATGGAGTCGATGGGTGAAGATTGGGACAAGTTCATTGCCGACTTGCGTGCTTCGGACATCGCTGACAAGAACACGATTATCAACGTGATTTCTTCGCATGCCGACCGCGATGCCCGTGAACAGGAAATCCGCAACATGACGGTGATTTACAAGGAAATCGAAGATGAAATCCTGCCTCCGTTGCGTCGTGCCCAGATTTCGGTGGAATTCCTCGAACCCAAGAAGACGGATGAAGAAATCGCCCGTCTGTCGTTGGTGGCTCCCGATTCCTTGAAACTGGAGGAACTTCTTTATGCGGCCACTTTGACTGAAGACAAGGACAACCAGCTCAAGATTTACTTGTCGGCCACTTCGGTTTATCCGGAAGATTTCCGTGGCTTCACCAATGCCGCTGCCTTGCAGTACGAAAAGAAGCAATACGATGAAGCCCAGAAGTTGCTCGAAACCGCGAATGGTTTGCAACCCAACAACGGGGCTGTATTGAACAATCTGGGTGCCGTGGCTTTGGCCAAGGGTGATTTGGAAAATGCCCGTGCTTATTTCGAAAACGCTGTTAAGGCTGGCAATCCTGAAGCCGCCTACAACATGGGTGTATTCCAAATCAAGGACGGTGAATATGCCCAAGCCGTTGCTTCCTTGGGCTCCGACAAGTGCATGTACAACTTGGCTTTGGCCCAGTTGCTGAATGGCAAGATTGACGAAGCCAAGGGTACTTTGAACTGCATGCAGGAAAAGACTCCGGATGCTTATTACCTGTTGGCTGTATGCGCTGCCCGTCAGGATGCCAAGGCCGATGTCATCAGCAATTTGCGTCAGGCCATCCAAGGCAAGGCTGCTTTGAAGGCCCAGGCCCAGAAGGATGTTGAATTCCTCGAATTGAGGGGAGATGCCGAATTCCAAGGTTTGGTAAAATAATTCCCGGCGCGTAAGAAGCTGTTTAAAATTTCTTGCAATCCTGGAAAGGTTGAAAAATTTAAACAGCTTCTAAATTTTGCGCGGAAAAAAGGGGGCGTGGCTATTTGGTCACGCCCCCTTTTTTGCATGGCGGCGCGTGATAATGGTGAGCTGCAAGACACGCCGCCGGAAATTCTTTGAAAGATGTGTAGGCTTGCGCTGATTTTGAAGGCCTTGGTGTTAAGAATGCGGGAGGTGTATTGTATTACGGAAAAAGGAGGTGGACCGTGGAGAGGGGAGAACCTTTTGCCTCTTATGGTACCATGGCCCTGAAATCCTGGATATGTTGTTTGATGACCAAGTTGTGGTCTGAAAAGCTGAAATAGCGGTTGTTGCCAATGATGATGTGGTCGAAGACATGCAGGTCGAGCAGGCGAGCCCCTTCGCAAATCTTTTGGGTCACATTGATGTCTTCCGGACTGGGTTGGAGATTGCCGGAAGGATGGTTGTGGGCCAGGATCATGCCGCAGCAATGTTCGTCGATGGCGAATTTGAAAATTTTCCGTGCGTCCACCGTGGTACAGGCCAAGCCGCCTTCGCTGATGAGCACCTTGCGGACTAGTTTGCCTGCCTGCGAGAGCAGCAGGACAAAAAAGCGTTCGTAGGGACAGGCAAGGTCTTTTTGCAGGAACCGGAAGGCTTTTTCGCTGGAATTGATGAGATGTTCCTCTTCTTTGGGTGGGATGCAGCTCCGTCGCCCCAACTCCAGTGCGGCTACGATATGTGCGGCCTTGGCTTCCCCTATGCCGCTGAATTTTCGGACCAGTTCCTTGGCCGAGCGGCGGCTTAGCGACAAGAGGTTTCCGTTGAAATGTTCCAGTATTTTCTTGGCTATGTCCAAGGCGGAGTATCGGCCGGTCCCGCTGCCGATGAGGATGGCGAGCAACTCCTCGTCCGTCAATTGGTCCGGATTGCCGGAAAGGAGCTTCTCACGGGGCCGATCTTGCGGGTCCCATTGGTTGATGGGTAGGTAGTGTTTCTTTTGAAGGGTAAAAATCTCGGAGTCCATGCATGCGTTTTATCTAATAAACGCATGGGGTGGGATTTTATCGGCATCCCAGGAAAAAACGGTTTGGGAAAAGCTAAAGAAGCTGTTTAAATTTATTTGTTTAGGCCATCGGGAGGGGATTTGGAGGGATGGTGCGGCGTTTTTCAAAGGAGGATAGCCAAGCTATCGGACGAGAAAAACGCAAACGATAGCGAAAGTCAAGCGGAATCAAAGCATGCTTTGATTTCTCCGGGACCAAGCTATCTTCGAGCATCGCTCAAGCAAGACCCGGAATAGCCCCCGATGGGCAAACAAAATCCTGAAACCGGTCCCTGGAAATCCAGCCTTTTCAGGGTTGTAAGAAATTTTAAACAGTTTCTAAATGTTCCGTGTCAGTTCCCGGACGATTTTGGTTTCCTTGAAGAACTCCTTGGCAAAGATGCGCAGCACCGTGTAGAACGGGATGGCTAGGACCATGCCCCAGGTCCCGACCAGGTGGCCGGCAATCAGGATGACCAAGAAAATTTCCAAGGGGTGCGCTTTGACGCTGGTGGAGTAGATGTAGGTCTGCAACAGCATATTGTCAATCATGTTGCCGCCGACGAATACACCTATTACCTTGACAATCATCCAGAACAATTCCATGCTCATACCTAACTCCAGGTTGTTCAGAATCGTGACGAGGCAGGTCAGCACAGCTCCGATGACGGGTCCGATGTAAGGGATAATGTTGAGGAAACCGCCGATACACCCGTACAGGAGTGCGTTTTCGATGCCGAAGGCCCAAAGTCCGAGCGAGAGGATGGTCATCATGCAGAGCATCTCGACCGACAGGCCTACGAAATAGCGGGTCAAGAGATATTCGGAAGATTTCAGGACATTTTCGAAGCGGGGCAGGTACCGGTCGGGGATGAACATGAAAACTCCTTTCTTGAACAGCTGTTCGTCCCGGAGGAAGAAAAAGGCGATGAAAATCGTGGAGAAAAGGCCCACGCAGAAGGAGGAAACCTTGTTGACCGTGTTGAGAAGGAATCCTTCTATGTCGAGCGTTTTCCAGAATTGGGCCAGGGCGTTGCTGATGGTCGTGTTGACCTCTTCCCGGCTGATGTAGATATTTTTTTCAGCCAGCCAGGACAAGAAACTGTCAATCCAGACGGAGGTCTGGGAGGCGATTTGGGTGTAGTCCAAGCGGGAGAGTTCTTGCAATTGTTTAACTAACAAGGGGAATATCAGGAGGCAGATTCCACCGACCACACCTAAGACGATAACGAGCGAGATGATACTGCACAGGGCGTAAGGGAAGGAGAGCCGGTTGTGCAGGAACTGGACCAAAGGTCGGCCCAGCATCGAAACCAGGAAGGCTATCAGGACATAGATAATCAAGTCTGAAAGCCAATAGAGCGCGGCCACGGCCGCCAAAAGCCCGAGGATGATACCGATGATTCTTCGCTTGCTCATCTTGCAGGTGTTTTAATAAAGTCCTCAAAGATAGCGAAAGTCGAGGGCAGAGACAAACGGAAACACAGTTTCCAGTTTGGCTATGCCGAACCGAATCTTATCTTCGACGACAGTCAAAGATAGCGAAAGTCGAGGGCAGAGCCGAACTTGTTCGAGCTATGCCGAGACCAAGCTATCTTCGACGACAGTCAAAGATACGCTTATTTCCGCTCCTGCTTGTTGTCAATCAAACTGGGAGCCGGAACTTCTTCCCCGTGCAGGATGTTGAGGTAGCTTTTGTAACGGAGCATGGAAACGGATCCCTCCTCGACGGCTTGTTTGACGGCGCAGCCCGGTTCGTGTTCGTGGGTACAGTTGCTGAAACGGCACTGGGGCAGCAATTCCTTCATTTCGGGAAAGTAGAGTGCCAATTCGTCCTTGGTGAAGCGGACCATGCCGAATTCCTTGATTCCCGGTGTGTCGATGATGAAAGTCTGTTCCCAAAGCGGGTACATGCGGGCGTAGGTCGTGGTGTGCTTCCCTTTGAGATGGGTTTGGGAGATTTCCCCGATACGGATGTCCAAGGACGGGGCGAGACAATGGACCAAGGCCGATTTCCCCACGCCGGAATTGCCTGCGAACAGGCATGTATTCCCGTCCATGCGCTTTTTGAGTTCATCCATGCCTTCTCCTGTCAAGGTGCTGGTACGGAGCACCGGGTATCCGATGGCACGGTAAATGCGGGCGTATTCCTTCCACTCGGCATCCAGCCCGGCATCGAAAAGGTCGCATTTGTTGAACACCATGCTGACCGGGACGTGGTAGGCTTGGGCGGTGACCAAGAAACGGTCGATGAAGCCTTGGGGAGTCCGGGGTTGGCTCAGCCCGACCACAAGGAAAGCCATGTCGATATTGGCGGCAAGGATATGGGTCTGCTTGGACAAGTTGACCGATTTGCGGATGATGCAGTTCTTGCGCTCTTCCACGGCGGTAATCCAAGCGCCGGGTAAACCGGTTCCTGCCGAGATTTTAGGGTCGCATTCCAATTCGACCCAATCGCCCACGGCAACAGGGTTGGTAGTCTTGAGACCTTTTATCCGGAAATTCCCTTTGATTTTGCAGGCATAGGTCTGCCCGTCCTCGGCTTCCACCTCGTGCCAGTTTCCGGTGCTGCTTGTCACTTTTCCTTTCACGGTCCGGGCGTTTTGATTATTGTCCGTTCAAATCCTGCATTTGGCAGAGTTTGCGGTAAAGTGCGTTCCCCGCAAACAACTCCTCGTGCGTGCCGCGGCCCACGATTTCCCCTTCCTCGATGACGATGATTTCATCTGCTTGGCGGATGCTCGAAAGCCGGTGGGCCACCGACAGTATGGTCTGGTTGTTCTGTTTCCCGGCCTGTTGGACGGCTTGCATGATGCGGCATTCGGCTTCGGTGTCCAAGGCCGAAGTCGCTTCGTCGAACAACAGGATGGGGGCTTTCTTGACCAATGCCCGGGCAATGCTAATCCTTTGCCGCTGGCCACCGGAAAGCTTGGTGCCGCTGTCTCCAATCAGGGTGTCGTAGCCCTTTTCGGTAGCCATGATGAAATCGTGGGCATCCGCCATCTTGGCGGCTTGGATGATTTCCTCCCGGCTGGCTTGGGGATTGCCCAACAGGATGTTGTTGTAAATGCTGTCGTTGAAAAGCACCGTATCCTGCGAAACCAAGGCGGACAAAGCCCGGATATCGGAAATCTTGCAATCGGCCACGTTCTTGTTATCGAACATCACCCGACCCGAAACCGGGTCGAAAAATCGGGGAATCAGATTGATAATCGTGGATTTCCCGCCACCCGACGGGCCCACCAAGGCGATGAATTTCCCTCTTTCCAGCTCGAGGTCGATATGCTTCAGGGTCGGTTTCTTGCCATAGGTGAAGCAGACATCTTCCAGACGGATGCTTTGTCTTATGTCATCGACTTCCGAGGCATCTTTTTTCTCCAAAATCACTTCATCGGCCCGGAGGACTTCCTTGATGCGGGTCCACGAACCTTTGCCCGACTGGTAGGTGAAATAAGCCGTTATGATGTTCTTGGATGTAGGCAGGATTTGAATCATCGTGACCAGGTAGGTGATGAAGGCCTCGGGGCGCAGACTCTTTTCGGAAAGGATGAAATAGCCCCCGATGACGAGAATGGCTGCCACGGCGGAGGTGCCGAGGATTTCGTTGAGGGGATGGCTGGAATAGACTCTTTGCAGGACCTTGGTGTTGGTACTGAAAAAGAGTTCGTTCTCATTCCGGAACTTGCGGATGGCGTAGCCGGTGGTATTGTAGCTTCGCAGGGTTTTAATGCCTTCGAGGCTTTCGGTCACTTGCGAGGAGATGCGCCCCACGGTGTCTTGCAGTTTCTTGGATTTCCGTTTCAGGGAGCGCGACAGGAAACTGGTCAGGAAACCGATAAGGGGTAGCAGAACCAATACGCAGAGGGTCAGGGGCGTGCTGATGAAGAAGAGGGCGGCCACCAGGAAGATGAAGGTAGCTATATCCACCATGACCTGCTGGATTTGGTTGAGCATCTGGGTATCCACGTCCTGGGTGTTGTTGCTGATCCGGGAAATCAAGTCGCCTTTTTGCTCCCGGGCGTAAAAGGAGAGGGGCAGGATCATGAATTTATGGAACATGTCGTTCCTTAGCCGGGCTACCATTTTGTTCCGGATGGGAATGAAGAGGTAGAGCCCCATGTAAGCGCAGAAATTCTTGAGGAAGTAGGCCAGCAGCAAGGCGGAAACGACCCAGACCAAGGTTTCTTGTTTCCCGTTTTGCACCACCGACCACTGTACCCATTGTTCCAGCATTTCGATGCCGCTTTGGGCGATACCCTCCCCGGTGAGGGCGCTTTGGGATTCGGCCGTTCCGAAGAGCAGGGACAGCAAAGGTGCGATAGTGATGGTCAGGACCAAGGTGAAAAGGGCCGAAAGCACCCTCAATAGCACATTGAAGAGCAAACGGCCCGTATAGGGAGATACGTACTTGAAAAAGAAAGAGCGCTTGAAAGGCATGGGTATGGGTTTCAGTCCGCGTTCTTGCAAGCGGGGGCTTCGTACCAGGACACCCTTTCGGCGATACTTTCAGGGTGCAGGCCGTAGAAACCCGTGTAATTTTGAGGGGTTATTTGTTTCATCCTTTCTTTCAACCCGGCGGGGATGTCCAGGCCTTCGATGAATTCGTGGATGGCTTGGCGTGTAATCTTGTTACCGGTCCGGGTCAGGGCCTTTAGGGTTTCGTAAGGATGGGGGAAGCCTTCGGCCCGTAGTATGGTCTGGATGGCTTCCGAGACCACGGCCCAGTTGTTTTCCAAGTCTTGTGCCAGGCTTTCCTCGTGCAGCAGGAGCTTCCCGATACCTTTTTCCAAGGACTTGTAGGCAATCAGGCTATGGGCGAACGGCAGGCCGATGGTGCGGCAGACCGTGGAGTCGGTCAGGTCGCGTTGCAGGCGGGAAACCGGTAGTTTCATGGCCAAGTGGGTGAACAAGGCATCCGCCACGCCAAGGTTGCCTTCGGCATTTTCGAAGTCGATGGGGTTGACCTTGTGCGGCATGGCCGAGGAACCCACTTCCCCTTGCTTGATTTTTTGCTTGAAATAGTCCATCGAGACGTAAGTCCACACGTCGCGGCTGAAATCGATCAGGATGGTATTGATGCGGCGCATGGCATCGAAAATGGCCGCCGCGTTGTCGTAATGTTCAATTTGGGTCGTGGTCTGATAGCGTTCCAGGCCTAAGTTTTCTTTCACGAAACGATTGGCGAAACCCACCCAGTCCTTGTCGGGAAAGGCCGCATAATGGGCGTTGAGGTTGCCGGTGGCACCTCCGAACTTGGCCGAGTGCCGGCATTGGCGCAAAAGTTCCATCTGGCAGTGGAGACGTTCCATGAAAACTAACATTTCCTTGCCGAGTACGGTGGGAGATGCCGGTTGGCCGTGGGTGCGGGCCAGCATGCCCACCTTGGCCCATTCCTTGGCTTTCTCCCCGATTTGGCCGAGAAGGCCTTGCAGAGTAGGCAGGATGACGTTTTCCAGCCCTTCTTTGAGCATGAGCGGTTGGGCCGTGTTGTTGATGTCCTGGGATGTCAGGCCGAAATGCACGAACTCTTCGAACCTTTGCCATCCCCATTCCTCGAAACGGGCTTTGATGAAATATTCCACCGCCTTCACATCGTGGTTGGTAGTCTTCTCGATGCTCTTGATTTCCTGGGCATCCTTGTCCGAAAACTGGCGGTAGAGATCCCGCAGGGCTTCGAATTTTTCTTTCGGGAATTCCGAGAGGGCCGGGATGTCGAAACCGCAGAGGGCGATGAAGTATTCGATTTCCACCCGCAGGCGGTAACGGATCAAAGCCCATTCCGAAAAGTATTCCCGCAAGGCCTCGGTCTTGTCGGCGTAACGGCCATCGCAGGGCGATATGGCGTGGAGATGAAAGGGTGCGGCAGGATTTTCCATTTCTTTATCTTGTCGTAGTGTTTTTAACTTCGTTTTCAATAAACGCGGCGTCTCGGCAAAAAACGTGCAAACCGAATGCAGCGTAAAGCTTGCCTTGGCTATGCTGAGGAGCAACCAGCTTTCAATGGAACATCAAAACCCGGACTCCGTTCGGATTTGCGCTCGGCTTGCGGTTTATTTTAATGTTGTTCTCGCGCTAACCCGGTAGAGGGGTCTTTTCTGGTAGGGGAATCTTCTGTGGTTCTCCCTCAGCCTCACCCGCGATGTGTCAGCGCGGGTGAGATGCGAGGCGCACGACCGAAGGCAAACCGGAGCGTACTTTTGTACGTGAGGATTTGCCAAGGGAGTGCAACGACGCAGGTTGCCCGCTATCACACATCGCCCGCCTATTTCTTGATGTTGTCAATATTATAATACAACCCGCAATTCTCTTGGCGTTCCATCGACATCTTGATAATCAAGTAACCTACATTGATCAGGTTCCTTAATTCCGCCAATTTGACCGAATGCACGGATTTGTTGTAAAGGTCTTCGGTTTCCTTGTAAATGATATCCATGCGGTCGAAGGCGCGTTTGAGCCGGAGGTTGGAACGCACGATGCCCACATAGCTCGACATGATGGTCTGCACTTCCTTGAGGCTCTGGGTAATCAGAATCATTTCTTCGTTGAACACCATACCCTCGTCGTTCCAATCGGGCACTTCTTCGCAGAAGTTGATATGGGATACTTGGTTGATAGCGTGTTGGGCAGCACGGTGCGAGAAGACCAAGGCTTCCAATAAAGAATTAGAGGCCAATCGATTGGCGCCATGCAACCCGGTGCAGGAACATTCGCCCGAAGCGTAAAGATGCTTGATGCTGGTGCATGCGTTGCTGTCCACCACGATGCCGCCGCAGCTGTAATGGGCTACCGGCACCACGGGGAGCAAATCCTTGGTGATGTCGATACCGATCGAGAGGCATTTGGCGTAAATGGTGGGGAAATGGTGGAATATCTCTTCCCTGGAAATCGGGCGGCAGTCGAGATAAACATGGTCGTCACCCGTGATTTTCATTTCATTGTCGATGGAACGGGCCACTACGTCGCGGGGTGCCAGTTCCAAACGGGGGTCGTAGCGTTCCATGAAGTAATCGCCTTTGATGGTGCATAGCTTGGCACCTGCGCCCCGGACGGCTTCCGAAATCAGGAAACAGGGCTTTTCGCCGGGATTGTACAAGCCGGTAGGGTGGAACTGGATGAACTCCATGTTGGACACCTTTCCTTTGGCCCGGTAAACCATGGCGACCCCGTCCCCGGTGGCCACGACAGGATTGGTCGTGTTGGTGTACACATTGCCGTTGCCCCCGGTGGCCAACATCGTGGTCTTAGCCAAAATCGTCTCTATCTTATTGGTATTCGGGTTGAGCACGTAGGCCCCGAAGCATTCGATATCGGGCGTACGCCGGGTCACTTCGACGCCCAGATGGTGCTGGGTGATGAGGTCGATAGCGAAATAACCTTCCAAGAGCTCGATGTCAGGGTGTTCCCGGACGGCTTTGAGCAAGGCTCTTTCAATCTCGGCGCCGGTCTGGTCCTTGTGGTGCAGGATGCGGTGTGCCGAATGCCCGCCTTCGCGGCCCAATTCGAATTCCCCGCTCTGTTTGCGGTCGAACTCGGTACCCCAGGCGATAAGCTCGTTGATACGGTCGTTCGATTCTTCAATCGTGAAGCGGACCACTTCTTCATTGCAAAGGCCGTCCCCGGCCACCAAGGTGTCGTGGATATGCTTTTCGTGCGAATCGAGGGCATCCATCACGGTGGCGATACCTCCTTGGGCAAAGGCGGTGGAGGTTTCATCGGCTTTCGACTTGGTGATGATGCAGACGCTTCCCTTGGAAGCCACTTTCAAGGCATAGCTCAGACCCGCGATGCCTGTCCCGATAATCAGGAAATCAACATGCTTCTTCATATCGATAGGTTTTCCGTGGAGTGACTCCGGTGTTCATCCCGCCCTGCCCGTTTCTCCGGGCAAGGTTCGGGTCTCGTTGTTCCTGGTTCATCCACAAGGCGCGAAATTACTCAAAATCCCGGTATCCTGTAAATGCGGCTTTTGGCTCACGGCACGATAGCTTCCCTGTTCAAGCCTTCTTGCCGGTCCGGGAAACTGTTTGAAATTTCTTGCAATCCCGAGAAGCTGTTTAAAATTTCTTACAATCCTGAGATGGTTGAATTTTCAGGGACCGGGTTCAGGATTTTGTTTGGCTATCGGGGGCTATTTCGGGTCCAGGTTGAGCGAAGCTCGAAGATAGCTTGGTCTCGGAGAAATCAAAGCAAGCTTTGCTTCCCCGCTCGACATTCGCTATCGTTTGCGTTTTTCACGTCAGATAGCTTGGCTATCCTCCTTTGAAAAACGCGGCGCCATCCCTCCAAATCCCCTCCCGATGGCCTAAACAAATAAATTTAAACAGCTTCTGAAAATTTGCAGGCAAATTGAAAAACCGTACTTTTGCGGTGGGATTCCGTTGAGATTCCGCTTTCGGACAATAAAAAACTACAAGAATGGAAAACAAAGCGCAAGTCAAGATTTTTTCCTGCCGTGCCACACGTTACCTGGCCGACAAGATTGCCAAGGAATACGGTGCGCCCTTAGGAAAATCGGATGTGGCCGTTTTTTCGGATGGGGAGTTCAGACCGTCCTATGAAGAAAACATCAGGGGAAACGATGTGTTCATCGTACAATCCACATTCCAGCCCACCGACAACCTTTTTGAGTTGCTTTTGATGATTGATGCCGCCAAGCGGGCTTCCGCCAGGAAAATCATCGCGGTCATCCCTTATTTCGGGTATGCCCGTCAGGATCGCAAAGACAAACCCCGTGTCCCCATCACCTCCAAGTTGGTCGCCAACCTGCTGACCAATGCCGGGGTTTCGCGCATCATCACGATAGACTTGCATGCCGACCAGATCCAGGGCTTCTTTGAAACCCCTGTGGATCACTTGTATGCTTCCTCCTTGTTCGTTCCCCATTTGCGTGCGCTGAACTTGGACAACATGATGTTCGCTTCGCCCGATACCGGTGGAACCCGTCGCGCCAGCATGTACGCCAAGATTTTCGGAACCGGTTTCGCCATTTGCTACAAGCAGCGCAGCCGTCCGAACGTGATTGACCAAATGCAGCTGATCGGGGATGTGGAAGGCAAGAACGTGGTGCTTTTGGACGATATCCTCGATACCGGGAACACGATGATCAAGGCCGCCAACCTGATTTTGGAACAAGGCGCCAAGAGCGTCCGGGCCGTTGTCACGCATCCGGTTTTGTCGGGCAACGCCATCGACCGGATTGAAAAGTCGAACCTGACCGAATTGATTGTCAGCGACACGATTCCTCTCTCCCGGCCTTCGGACAAGATAACGGTCCTTTCCTCCGCCAAGCTGTTGGCCGAGGTCATCCGCCGGGTGGAAGCCTATGAGAGCATCTCGGATTTGTATAGCTTTCAGAATTAGTGTATATTTGCACCGGCATGCCATGACGGGCAATCTGCTGCGTTGCTTTCGAGACTCGAACTCAGTCACGTACTCGAGTACGTGACTGAGTTCTCGCTCTCAGCGCCTTGCATCTTACCCATCCTGACATGCCGGAAAGGAGACGTTGTCAAAATTTTTGCTTTGGCAACGTCTCTTTTGGTCTCGTTCAGCTTGGAGAGCGAATGGGATTTTTTCTGCTTCTGGTTTTGGAAAAACGCCAGTGTGGCGAAAAGGTTCGCTTCCTGTTCCTTATTTCCACCTCGGGGGAACAGGCCTGCTTGTTCTGCGCTGGGCTTAATCAAAAAGTTTGATAAACCATTACTTTAAATAAAAAAATCAATGAAGACTGTATCTATTAGCGGTTCTGTACGTCAGAACGTAGGGAAAAAGGATGCAAGGGACCTCCGTTTGCAAGGGCAGATTCCTTGCGTTGTTTACGGTGGTCAGGAACAAATCATGTTCACGGCAGCCGAAAAGGACTTGATTCAATTGTTCAACAAACCTGAAGTTTGTTTCGTGGAGTTGGATATCGAAGGGAAAAAGATTTTGTCGATTGCCCAGGAAGCCCAGTTCCATAAAGTGACCGATGCCCTGTTGCATGTGGATTTCTTGGAACTTCGCGACGACCGTCCTATCCGTATGTCCGTGCCTTTGTTGACTTCCGGTAGCGCCACCGGGGTGCTCAAAGGGGGCAAATTGGTAAAGCGCATGCGTCGTCTGCGTCTGCGTGCCTTGCCTGCCAACATGCCTGAAAACATCACCGTGGATATCACGAACTTGGATATCGCCCAAGATGTGAAGGTCAAGGATTTGTGCAACGACAAATACGAAATCCTGGAAGACATGACGGCTGCGGTGGTTTTGGTGAAGGCTACCCGTAATGCCCAAGCTGCTGCCGCTCCGGCAAAATAAAAACGCGCTTTGCGCGAGTGGGAAGGCCGGTCTTTTTATAATGATGAAGACCGGTCTTTTTTTTGCAGTTGTTTTCGAGACTTGCAGCGGAGCAGCAACGGTACTCCTTCGTTCTCGCTCCCAGCGCCTTGCATCTTACCCATTCTGACACACTGCGAGATTGTTTAATTGTTTAACCCAAATCGGTCATTAGACTTTGGGGAGATTGCCCGCTTGTGTCATGCAACATGCTTCTCGCCTAGCCGAAGGCGTAGCGGGCTACGTCGAGGCGTAGCGAGAAACAGGGTGCGGACAGAAGCGGGCAAGATGCCCGAAAGCCTCATTTTCCCCATCGGAAGCGGACACGGCGTGTCTGATGACCGATTTGGGTTTAAAAGGTCTTGTTTTCAGGCGGTTTTCCTTTTTCCCTTATTCACTCAGGTTCACGTAGTGCATATACCGCTCATCGATTTCCCGGACGAACTCCACCGCCTCCCGTCCCCGGGCGTAACCGTTGCGTGAAGCCGGGTCCCTGTAATAGCGGGGATTGGATTTGAGCATCATATAGGTTTCCACGTTTCCATACCAGATATTAGGGTCGGCCCCGTATTTCCGGGCCAGACGGCGGGCATCGAGGACATGGCCTAAGCCGATATTGTACGAAGCCAAGGCGAAATAGACTTGTTCGTCTTCGGGAATGGAGTCGGGCAATGCCTTGTAAATGGATTTGATGAATTTGACCCCGGCCCGGATTTGGGCTTCTTCGGAAGAACGCAGGTCGAGTTTGTACTGTTTGGCCGTGGCGGGCATCATCTGCATCAGTCCGATGGCCCCCCGCTTCGATACCGCCTGGGGATTGAATTGGGATTCCTGGTAAATGAGCGAGGCGAGCAACCGCCAGTCCCAAGGAATGTCCGGACTGTATTTCTGGAGCAATTTGTCGAAAGGGGAAATCTGCCGGGACGGTACGAAACCGGTGGAGCGTGGCCTGCGGATACGGTGTACCGGTTTTTGGAAGAAACTGCTGTCTTCGGCATCCAAAACCCCTTCGCTGATCCAGAAGTTCCTCTGCTGCGTCCGGCGGAAGTCGCTTATCGAATCCATTTTCCGGAAGCCCGCTTCCACGCTGCGCACGGTCAGGTGCAAGGGCAGCTCATAATATTTGTGGTAAAGGTAGGAAAGGGTCGGGGTCCCGGCCAAGGAATCTATCCAATGGTTGACTTGTTCCAACAGGCTGTCAGAATGTTTGTTCAATGCCCAGGCCACGGCTTGGGGAGGTCCTATGGCCAGTGAGGCGTCCAAGCGGGGGTGTTCCTTGGCAAAATGCAAGGCCTTGTTCGCGGAAGCTACCGTGTAAAGGATGTATCCCGAATCCACATCCAGCATCAGTTCCTCTTCCATGCGGTTTTCCGGGATGATTTGGATGGGGGGCGCGTTCCGGATGTCCCGGTTCAACGTCCTCAAGTTTTCTTCAAAGGAACTGTATTTGATGACATGGACACTCCGGCCTGCCAGTTGCTGGGGCGTTTCAACGTAGGCAAGGGTGTCTTCCAGGTATCGGCGTTTCCGTTGGACCAAGACCTGGGGAGTCTGGTAAAGGGGATGGCTGAATGTGAACATCCGTTTCCTCCGTTTGGAAACATTGAGGTTGGATGCCACGATGTCCACTTCCTGTTCCCTCAAGTCTTTCAGCTGTTGAACCAGGTTTTCGCCGGGGATGATGACCAATTCCTTATGGGCGTGCCGGGCGAAACCTTCCAATAAATCCAGGTGGAAGCCCATGGGTTCGCCCCGGTAGAGGAAATAGTCGGTGGAATTGCTTTCAAGGGCGACCACGAGCTTGCCGTTCCGGGTCGGATTTTCCGGAACAATGGTATTTTTGTTGTTAGGGGCAGGTTCTTGTTGCTTCTTGGGTTGGCAACTGCCTATGAGAAGGAAGAACGGGCAGAGGACCAAGAGGGAAACGAAGTGGTCAAGGTGCGGGATTCTTTGTAGCATGGGCTTCCGGTTTTAAGCGGCCTTCCTCATCGAAAAGGCTTGGCAGGTTGAAATCCGTGAGTTGGAAGGCCTGGAGGCCGGCTTTGCGGGCTCCTTCGATGTTTTCGGCCCGGTCGTCGATAAAGAGGCATTCCCCGGGGGGCATGCCGATATGTTCGCATACATGCTGGTAAATATGCGTTTCGGGCTTGTGCATTTTCAAGGCGTAGGAATAGAAAACCTGGTCGAAAAAGGATTCGAACGGGGGAAACCCTTCGGGCAGGAGCCTTTGCAAGAACTCCACATGGAGGGCGTTGGTGTTGCTCAGAAGATATAAACCGTAATGCCGTCGGATTTTTCCGAGCAGTTCCAGATGGGCGACCGGAAGTCCGGCTATCATGGCGTTCCAAATATCGACCAAGGTCTGGCGTGCCGGGTATCCTTGGGGCAGAGCCGGGTTCGTTCGATGGAGGAAGCCTTGGAGGGAAGCGAGGAATTCTTCGCTTTCGAGCGAGCCGGTTTCGTACCGGGCAATGTCTTGGAAAAGAGGGTGCAGGGATTGTTCTTGGAACCGGGCGGCATCCATGAAGCAGGCAATGCCGCGTTTGGTCCTTTCCTGGTCTATCTTGACAATGACATCCCCTAAGTCGAGGATGAGGGCTTTTATGTCTTTTGTTTCCATGGCTTTTGTTTTGGAGGGAACCTGTTTGCCGGGGCGGGACTTCCCGAACCGCCTTGGTTCTCCTATGGGCTTCCCGGCTTGGATATTCGAGGGCAAAGTTATACATTTGCACCGTTTCCGGCAGGGGCTTTGGGTCGTTTTGCCGGGACAGGCCCCATAGCTCAGTCGGTTAGAGTAGGTGACTCATAATCATTTGGTCCTTGGTTCGAGCCCAAGTGGGGCCACGGAAGGCAGTCTGTTCTTGCAGGCGGCCTTTTTTTGTTTCCGTGGAACCCATGTCCGGTAGTCCGGTGTTTTAGGATCGTGGGAGTTTTCCCCCTTTGCTGGTGTTCGCTTTCGCGCAGTTTTATTCACGGCACGAAGATTTCCAAGGTGTCCATGAACCCGCTGCGCTCGGTTCTTCGTCTTGTGAGGCTGTGTCAAACAAGACTTTTGAAGGCATTTTCGGCGAAGCCGGATTACCCGTTATGACACACCTGTTTGATGGAAGGCTTAGAATCTGTTTAAAATTTCTTACAATCCTGAAAAGGTTCGCTTACGCGCATCTTTATTCACGACGCAAAGAGTTTCAAGGTGTTCATGAACTCGCTGCGCTCGGTTCTCTGCCTCGGCCATGCTCAAGCAAGCTTGGCATGGCGCTCGGCTTAATCGAAAGGTTGAATTTTCAGGGAGCGGGTTCAGGATTTTGTTTGCCCATCGGGGGCTATTTCGGGTCTAGGTTGAGCGAAGCTCGAAGATAGCTTGGTCTCGGAGAAATCAAAGCAAGCATTGATTCCCCGCTCGACTTTCGCTATCGTTTGCGTTTTTCAGGTCAGATAGCTTGGCTATCCTCCTTTGAAAAACGCGGCGCCATCCCTCCAAATCCCCTCCCGATGGCCTAAACAAATAAATTTAAACAGCTTCTTAGTAGTAGGTGATAGAGTAATGGCTGTATACCTCGCCTGCGATGGATTCCGTGATCCGGGTCGGGATATCATTCCCTTCTTTGGTGTATTCGAAGCTACTCTGGTCAGGTGTGTGGTCTTTGCCGGGGCTTCGTTCGACAAGACGTATGGAGTACAATCCGCAGAATTTCTCGAAACCATAAAAATAAAGGTTTTCGTCCAACCCCCAGAAAAGCCCGCTCAGGTTGAGATTGCTTTTGTTTTCCTCGTTCAAGTAAGTGATGTCCCAGGACGAAGCCGAAATGCGGTTGTAGGAGGTCACTTGCCCGTTTTCCCAGTGGAGCTTGCAAATGGTGCTGCCGCTTATCGAATCCAACCTTCCATCAGGGAGATAATGGTAACTGCATTCGTAACGCCGGTCTCCCACTTGGCGGAAGCTTCCGGTAATCAAGCCGTTTTCGAGCGTGGCCCCGGCAGAGGGTTCCGGCGAATCCTCTTCATACACCAAAATACTGCCTTCTCCGATTTCAATCCGCCGGCTTTGGCGGAGGGTGTCGTGCATCACATACCATTGGACGTTTTCAATCCGGGTTAGTTCCCAATCCTCGGTATAAAAGAAGTGATAGCGGTCACCCCATCTTCCATCGGCTCCGTATTCCTCCAAGGTCCGGACGACACGTTTCCCCTCGGCATCGGTGGGAGGATCGTCATTGCGGGAAGAACAGGAGGCGGAGAAAGCCAGGATTCCGGACAGGATTCCGTGGGTAAAAATCTTTCCAATATTCGGGATTCTCATGTGTTCTTTTTTTGAGCCGGTCATGGTGGGAACTCTTTCAAAGCAAAATTTTTGAAGGCTTTTTGCGGTGTGTCGGGATAGGTGGGCTGCAAGGCGCTGGGAGTGGGAACGAAGGAGCGTACTTGTGCTGCTTCGTAGCGGGTGCAGGCTTCGCCTTGGCAGAGCGCAAGCAAAAACTTGCCCTCAGTATCCAGCTTGCGCTGAGGTTCGTGACCGGGTTCGTGACCCGAAAGCCGTGCAAACCGGAAGCCAAGCCAAACCGACAGGTTTGAGTCGGGCCGGGGGAGCCTGTTTCGGGGAACCAAAGTAACGCAACAGCTTGCCTGTTATGGCAATCGTCCTGTAAAGATATTCGTTTTTTGTGATTCAAGCCCCGTTTTCTGATTCAAATACCCAACCCCCATCGGTTTCAGCCGTTTTTCTTGGGGATTGCAACCGGTTTGCAGGGGAAACTTGTTAACATTGCCAAGCTTTTAGGCGGGGCTGTTCGTCCAAGGTCCCGCTTTGTGGCTTCTTAAAACAGGTACTCATGGATACTTGGAAAAAATGGTGGCCCGAGGGGCTTTCCTTCCTCTTGCTTGTAGGTGGCTTGCTGCTCAAACGGTATTTGCCCGTTTGGGGTTCTCATGCTGCTTTGTCCTTGCTTTGGTTCGTGGTGGCTTACCTTCCGGTGGCTTGGCCGGTTTTCAGGGATGCTGCCAAAGCTTTTGCCAAGCGGGATTTCTTTAACGAGTTTGTCTTGATGATTATCGCTTCGATAGGGGCTTTCTTCATCGGCGAGTACCCGGAAGCCGTGGCGGTCATGCTGTTTTATGCCATCGGGGAGAAGCTGCAGGAAGGAGCCGTGGAAAAGTCGCGGCGGAACATCCGGGAACTTTTGGAAGCGCATCCGGACAAGGTGAGGGTCTTGCGGAACGGGGAATATGTTGAAACCCGTCCGGAAGAGGTGGAACCGGGCGAGGTCGTGGAGGTGGCGGTGGGAGAAAAAATCTGTTTGGACGGGCTGTTGTTGGATGATTCGGCTTCCTTGGATTCGGCGGCTTTGACAGGTGAAAGTTTGCCGCGTTTCTTGCAGAAAGGGCAAGAAATCCCAGCCGGTTGCATCGTGCTGGACCATCGGATTCGTTTGGAAGTGCTGCGGCCCTATGCTTCGAGCGCTTTGGCAAAAATGGCCCGGATGGTGGAAGAGGCTGCCAAACGCAAGGCGCCTACCGAGATGTTCTTGCGCCGCATCGCCCGGATTTATACGCCGGTAGTCATGGGGCTGGCGGTCTTGGTGCTGGCGGTTCCGGCCTTGGTTTCCCTGTCCGGCTCCTATGTCTATGATTTCTCCACCTGGCTTTACCGGGCTTTGGTGTTTTTGGTCATTTCCTGTCCTTGCGCCTTGGTGGTAAGCATTCCTTTGACCTATTTCGCCGGTATCGGCATGGCTTCGCGCCGAGGCATCCTTTTCAAGGGAGGGAACGGTTTGGATGCGGCTTTGAACGTGGATTCTGTCGTGTTCGACAAGACGGGAACCTTGACACAAGGTAATTTCTCGGTTTGCCGGGTTTTTGTGGCAGAGGGGGAAGACCGGTTTGCCATGCTTTCGGCTTTGGCTTCGGTGGAGAGCGCCAGCCGGCATCCCTTGGCTTCGGCCATCGTGGAGCATGCCCGGAAGGAGCAGGTTCCTTTGATTCCGGTAGGCGAGGTGGAAGAAAAGGCAGGTTGGGGCGTGCGGGCGGAATTCGGAAAAGAAGTCCGGGAAGCGGGGAAAATACGGGGGGCCGGGCCGGGTTTCCGGCAAGTTATGGCCGGGTCGGCTGCCTGGCTGCAAGCTTGTGGGATTGAAGTTCCTGAAAAAGAAATGCTTTCGGCACAGACGGTGGTTTTTTGCGCCGTGGACGGGCGCTTTGCCGGAGGGGTGGAGTTGGCCGATTTGCCCAAGACCGAGGCCGTCCAGGCAATCCGGGATTTGAAAGATATGGGAATCCGGCCTTTGGCGGTGCTTTCCGGAGACCATGCCCGGGTGGTGGAGGCATTGGCTTCGCATTTGGGTATTGAAAAGGCATACGGTGGCCTGTTGCCCGAAGATAAGGTTGTATATTTGCAGGAGTTCAGCCGGGAGGGCCATCATGTGGCTTTCGTGGGGGATGGTATCAACGATTCCCCGGTACTGGCTTCCAGTTCGTTGGGTATTGCCATGGGCGGTGCGGGAAGCGATGCGGCCATAGAAACGGCGGATGTGGTCTTGCAGACCGACCGTCTGGACGCCCTTCCCATGGTCTTCCGTGTGGCCCGCCGGACACGCCGGACGGTTTGGCAGAACGTGGTCTTGGCTTTCGGTATCAAGATTCTGGTCATGGTGCTGGGCTTGTTCGACATCGCTTCGCTTTGGATGGCTGTCTTTGCCGATTCGGGCGTGGCTTTGTTGGCGGTGCTGAACTCGGTCCGCGGTGTATGGATGGGGAAAGGGAGGAAGGGATGAAAAGACGTTTATTGAGAAGGAGGAAGTTATGAAGGACAAGGTTTTGGAGGATATTCCATTTGGTCTTGCGCGGGAGGCGGGTCCAGAGGATTCTTCGAGGCCGGGCAGGGCTGCAAGCCTGTTGAGCGAGGAACTTTTGGAGCGCAAGGGCGTGAAACCGACGGCCATGCGTTTGTTGGTCTTGAAGGCCTTGGCGGCACAACAGGAACCGGTGGCGCTTTCCGATTTGGAAAGTTGTTTGGAAACGGTGGACAAGTCCACGATTTTCCGCGCCCTGACCTTGTTTTTGGAACATCATGTGGTCCACGCTTTCGAAGATGGGAGCGGGATTCTGAAATACGAGCTTTGCCATAACCCGGATGGTTGTTCGGTGGACGACATGCACATCCATTTTTATTGCATGCGTTGCCATCGGACCTTGTGCCTGCCATCGGTCCGGATTCCAATCATCGAGTTGCCGGAAGGCTTTGAGATGGAAAGCGTGAATTATATGGTCAAAGGGCTTTGCCCTCATTGCAAAAAAAGCGGTGGTGCGTGATAATGGGGAGTCACCCATTCTGACGCACCGCCGGGTAGGTCAAAAGGTTTACTTTTGATACGGATTTTTTGATTTGAGGGATTCCGGGAAAGCGTTTCGCGCTCCCCGGAATCTTGGAAAAGACGGCTGTTGGATTATCAGAAGCTGTTTAAATTGATTTGTTTAGGCCATCGGGAGGGGATTTGGAGGGATGGCGCCGCGTTTTTCAAAGGAGGATAGCCGAGCTATCTGACGTGAAAAAGGCAAACGATAGCGAAAGTCGAGCGGGGAAGCAAAGCTTGCTTTGATTTCTCCGAGACCAAGCTATCATCGAGCATCGCTCAACCCAGACCCGAAATAGCCCCCGATGGGCAAACAAAATCCTGAAACCCTTCCCTGAAAATTCATTCTTTTCAGGATTGCAAGAAATTTTAAACAGCTTCTCAGCGTCTTGTTGTCTTCGATTTCCAGCTCCGAACTTATTGCAACTTGGCAACGGCTTCCTTGATGCGGCGGGCGCTTTCCATCAATTTTTCCTCGCTGGTGGCATAGGAAATACGGATGCTGTGCGGGTCGCCGAAGGAATCACCCCCTACCAAGGCCACATGGGCTTCATCGAGCAAGAAATTGGCCAAATCGTCCCCGCAAGTGATTTCCTTGCCATTGAACTTCTTGCCAATCAAGGCTTCGATATTCGGGAAAATGTAGAAAGCACCGGTGGGAACATTTACTTTGAAACCGGGGATTTCACGCAGTTTCTCAATCATCATGTCGCGGCGTTTGCGGAACGTGGCCACCATGTGCTTGAGGTCTTCCGATTTCAAGGGGTCTTGCATCAAGGCTGCGACCGAAGCCTTCTGGGCGATGGAGGAAGCCGCCGAGGTCATTTGGCCTTGGATTTTGCTGCAAGCCGCTGCGATTTCGGAAGGTGCGGCGATATAACCGATACGCCATCCGGTCATGGCATAGCCCTTTGAAACCCCGTTCATGATAATGACGCGGGCCTTGATTTCTTCAAATTGGGCCAAGCTTTCGAACTTGCTTTCAAACACAATGTATTCGTAAATTTCGTCCGAAAGGATGTACACATCGGGATGTTTTACCAGGACATCGGCTAAAGCTTTGAGTTCTTCGCGGCTGTAAACCATGCCTGTGGGGTTGCTGGGACTGTTGAAGATTACCAATTTGGTTTTGGGTGTAATGGCCGCTTCCAGTTTCTCAGGCGTGATTTTGAAATCGTCTTCAATACCGGCACGGACCAAGACGGGAATCCCTTCCACGAACTTGACCATTTCAGGGTATGAAACCCAGCAGGGAGCCGGGATGACCACTTCGTCGCCTGGGTTTATCATGGCCAGAAGCACGTTGATAATGGCGTGTTTACCTCCATTGGAAACAACGATTTGGTCGGGCGAGTAGGTAAGCTTGTTGTCCCGCGTGAGCTTGGCGCAGATGGCTTTCCGCAAATCGGCATAGCCGGGAACCGGAGGATAATGGGTGAAATTGTTGTTGATGGCATCGATACCGGCTTGCTTGATGACCATGGGCGTGTCGAAATCAGGTTCACCCACGCTGAGGTTGATGACATCGATGCCCTTTTCCTGCATTTCACGGCTTCTTTTGCTCATGCCCAAGGTGGCAGAGGGCGCCATTTCAAGCACACGTTTTGCTAATACTGACATATTTATTGGTTTTTGAGGCGGGGGCGGCAACCTTGCCGGTTCCGGAACTTTCTTGTTTCCCGGCACCGTTTCCGCCGGACCCGCTCGTGGTTGAAAATTTACGAGGCGCAAATATAATCAACCTTTTCGATTATCGTTGCTGCTTCGCAGCGAAGATAGGATGCGGTTCGGCATAGCCAAATTGGAAACTGCGTTTCCATTTGTCTCTGCGCTCACCTTTCGCTATCTTTGTCGCATCATGGGCAAGAAATTTTCACTGTACAGGAATCCGGGTTCGTTGGACGAGGACACGCTTTTGGATTACAAAGAAGCGGTGAGCCGTTATCCTTATTGCCAATACGCCCGTTTGATGTTCCTTTTGAACCTGGAGCAGGTGGAAGACGAGAGTTCGTTCAAGTCGGCCTTGTCGTATGTGGCCATTGCCTTGCCCGACAGGATTCGTTTGAAAGAGCAGGTGGATGCCTTGGCATCCCCTCCGGCGGTCAAAAACGCTTCGGCGCAGCCCCTTTCTGTCAAGTCGGGTCCTATGCCAAACTTGTTTGGGCATGGGCGAAGCGGAGAAAATCGCGCGAACGCTTCTTTGCCGGTAGGAGAACCCCTTCCGCGGGCCAGTGTGCCGAATCCGGGTTCCCGGTCTTCCGCTTTGCCTACAGGTGTGACCCAACGGATCAAGGATGTCGGGTTCGTGCCGCTTGTGGAAACCCGGAACAGCTCAGGCCGGAAAGTGGAGGTGGAGCAGGTCTGGGCCATGTTGCATAAGGGAAAGGAAGCGGAAGAGGAACGGATGTCCATTCCGGGAAACATGACGTTGAGCGGCATGTTAGGTCTGGGTCGGACGGGTTTGGGTCAAACAGGAAAGTCCTTTTCTCCTGCGGAATCTGTTCCGGAGTCCGTGGACCCGGCTTCTCTTTCGGAAAACCTTGCCGGGGAAAGGCGGCATGTCCAATCTGGACCGCAACCGGGCCAAGGTGACGGGAAGGAAGTGCCTGTTTCTTTGGAGCGTGCCGGAAAAACACCGGTTCCACCGCAAGGTAAACCGTCCATGCCGAGGATTTCTGCCGATGAGTTGATTGCCCGTTTCCTGCGGAACGGAGGAGAACACCCCATCCGGATTGACGATGATTTCGATTACGCTTCTTTCGACCCCGACCAAGGCGGAGGTTCGGTGGAGGATTTCAGTTTCGGAACGGAAACTTTGGCGGAAATGTACCTCAAAAGCAACACGCCGGAGAAGGCAATTGCCGTTTATGAACACTTGCGTTTGAAAAATCCCGAAAAAAGTAGTTACTTTGCCGAACTCATCAGAAAGGTGAAAAAGGATTATTCCATTAAATAATAGTAAGTTAAAATGGGTTTCTACATTTTTATCTCGGTGTTGATCCTGATAGTATGCGTGCTGTTGGGTCTGATTGTGTTGATTCAAAACCCCAAAGGTGGTGGTCTTTCTTCGACTTTCGGCGGACAAGGGAACCAAATCATGGGAGTCCGCAAGACAGCCGATTTCTTGGAAAAGGGGACGTGGGGGCTTTCCATCGTATTGCTTTTCCTGAGCCTGATTGCGGCTTATTCGATTCCCAAACAGGGAAGCAATAACGGTACTCCGCAAACCGAGTTGTCGGTAGACCAGAATATGGTTCTTCCTACGCAGTTGCCCACGGCTACGCCGGTTCCGGTTGCTCCGGCCCAGGAAGAAGCTCCGGCTGCCGAACCGGGCACCAACGAATAGACTTTTTGTTTTCATTGTTTTGAGCCGCGTCCTTTGCCGGGCGCGGCTTTTTGTGTTTTTGGATAATGTTTGTATTTTTGCGAACAACAAACAACTGAAGTATGCCAGATAGGACAGAAGCAAACCAGGTACGACTTGCGCGTTTCGCCAAGGCGATGGGCCATCCCACACGTATTGCCATACTCCAGTTCCTTGCCCAGCACGATACTTGCTATTTCGGTGACATACATGAAGAGTTGCCAATAGCCAAAGCTACCGTGTCACAGCATTTGAAGGAATTGAAAGAGGCCGGATTGATCCAGGGGGAGATGGAAACTCCTAAAGTGAAATATTGCATCAACAGGGAGAATTGGCAGTTGGCTTGCCACTTGTTTAAAGGATTTTTCGAGCAGGGTGTTGTAGCCAAGAAAGAGAGTTGCTGTGGATTCGCAATCCAAACTTCGTGCGGCAATAGCTTAAACTGAAGTCGGTTAAGGAAATATGTAAACAATATGATTATACCTCATTAGGTAACACGTCGTCTATTGCTACAGCCGTTAACTCAAAAATTATAAAAAGTATGCCGATAATAATGCCCTCCATTGATGTGCTACAACAGTTTCATAGTGTTGTTAGCCCTATTTTTGATAGAGTGCAATCTTTATCGGATGAGTTGACACAGCTTGCAGAAACCCGCGATACTATTCTTCCAAAACTAATGTCGGGTGAACTTAAAATCAATTCATTACATTAAACAGCTAAAAACATCAAGCAATGAATGACTTTGAAGAATATATAAGACAAGGCGAACCTCAGAAAAGAGAAAAAGGCTATGCCTGGCAGACCGCTATTGGCTTGCAGGCGGTGGATGATTTGAAACCATCTGAATATCTGATACAGACGGCACGTCAGCATATTGAGGGTAATATAACTATCGAAGAAGCCAAACGGCTGATTGATAGTTATTATCAGTCAAAGACTGTCAGAGCAGACATAGAAGACAGAACAGAAGAAGCTGATAAGGTTTCGGCACGTATAACCGAAATATTGTCGGAGAAGACGTTCACATTCTCGCCTGTTGAGTATATCACCATTCATCGCCGCCTTTTCGAAGGTATCTATAAATTTGCGGGAAAGATAAGAGATTACAATATAACCAAAAAGGAGTGGGTGCTGAAAGGTGAGACCGTGCTTTATGCCAGTGCCGACAGCATACGCGAAACTCTTGATTATGATTTCACGCAGGAGAAGAATTTTATCTATAAGGATTTGAATATCAACGAGGCTATAACTCATATCGCAAAGTTCATATCTGGGATTTGGCAAATCCATGCTTTCGGTGAGGGAAATACTCGCACAACGGCTGTATTTACCATCAAATACCTGCGCACTTTTGGATTCGATATCAGCAACGATGCCTTTGCAAATCATTCATGGTATTTCCGTAATGCCTTGGTTCGTGCCAACTACAACAATTTGAGCAAGGGCATTTACGCTACCACTGAATATATTGAGGCATTCTTTCGGAATTTGATTCTGTCCGAGCATAACGAATTAAAGAACCGGACAATGCTTGTACAGGAATCTTCTCCGCAAGATACTCAAAGTGCAGGTATGTCAAATAGGGCTGTGCAAAAGTGCAATATTTGCACTTTGAATTGCACTTTGGAAGAAATTGCAGTGCTTAACTTCTTGCGAGAACAACCTAAAGCCACGCAAAAAGAAATTGCCGCGCATATAGGCAAATCAGAGAGAACAATCAAGACAATTACCGTAAATTTGACCGAAAAAGGCATCATCGAGCGCAAAAACGGCAAAAGAAACGGTTATTGGGAGATTAAGATTGACGATTTGAACCGCTAAATTCTCATTTATGGAAGAGATAGGGAAACAGCATAAGAAATCCATACGCTTCTTTAATGACCGGGAAGTCCGTGCGGTGTGGGATGATGAGAATAATTGTTGGTGGTTTTCTGCTACTGATATTGTCCGGGCCATCAACAATGAACCGGATTATACGAAAGCCGGAAACTATTGGCGATGGCTGAAACGAAAGCTGAAGCAGGAAGGCATTCAACTCGTGAGTGCCACTCACGGGTTTAAATTCGAAGCCCCGGACGGGAAGTTGCGTGTGGCGGATGTTCTTGACAGTGAGGATGTTGCTCTATTGGCCAAACATTATCCCAATAACAGGGCCAACGAATTCCTTGACTGGTTTACCTATAGCGACAATACATTGGACGGGCAGAGCCGGAAAAAGGCATATCAATTATATGAAAGTGGGTTATTGCATCGTCTTGAACCTGGCAGTTTGAAGTGTTTGCAACAGATTCATGCATACATTTTTGGCGGGCTGTATGATTTCGCAGGAAAAATACGCACCAAGAACATTTCAAAAGGCGGATTTACCTTTGCGAATTGTATGCATTTTCCTGAAGCGTTGCAAGTCATTGAGCGAATGCCGGAAACAACCTTTGATGAGATTCTGGACAAATATGTTGAGATGAATGTCGCCCACCCTTTTATGGAAGGGAACGGACGCACTACCCGCATTTGGCTTGACTTGATGCTAAAACGGTCGCTCAAACGCTGTGTGGATTGGAGCCAGATAGACAAGAATGAATATTTGACGGCTATGCGTGAGAGTGTAGCAGACAGCACTCATATCAAAACTTTGGTAAAATCTGCACTGACCACAAGAATAGATGACCGTGAAATGTTTATGAAGGGGATTGACTATTCCTATTATTACGAACAAAATGATTGATTCTCATTTATGGAACAGTGGAAAGAATATAGGCTGGGAGATTTGATAGTATTGAATTCAGGTGGAACTCCCGATAAGAACAATAAGTCTTATTGGGAAGGGGACATACCATGGATAAGTGCCAAATTCATGTACGATGACTATTTGTATTCTTCAGAATTGAAAATATCTCAAGAAGGCTTGGCTAACGGCAGCAGATTAGCACCCAAGGGAAGCATCTTGTTGCTTACCCGAGGTAGTGGACTGTTTAACAGAATTCCTGTTTGCTACACTATGAGAGATTTGGCTTTTAATCAAGATGTAAAGTGCATTGAATCAAAAGAAAAAGAACTCGTTTCTACAGAGTTTCTGTTTTATTGGTTGATGGGAAACAAGGATTCAATCAGTACCATCTTAGAAACAACAGGCATTGGAGCAGGAAAGATTGACACTAACAGGCTAAAGGATATTCGAATATCGTTGCCCTCTAAAAAATACCAGCAGGCATTGATTGACTGTGCCAAATCTCTAATGTGCAAAATTGAAGTTAACAAGCGGATAAATGATAATTTAATACCAACATATTATTCCTAAGACGTTTCATTTCACAGAAGATTCATACGAACAAACGATAATCTCATTGTTCAAGGATATGGGCTATGAATACCATTATGGCCCGGAACTTGACGCAGATACCAGCAGGGAACTTACCGATTCTACCATACCGGGAGCATTGCGCAAGGCTATGTTGGCTATAAACGGAGCGGACAAAGCCGCAGCCGTAGATGAAGCCATCCGCAAAATTAGAGAACAATTCAGCCAACCTTTGGTAAGTGCAAACATAGCCCTCACCGATTGGCTGCAAAATGGGCTGGATGTGACCTTCAAAACCACCCAAGGCACACTGCGTAGCGACCATATCAAGATAATCGACACCGACAATATCAACAACAATTCTTTTGTGATTGCCAACCAATGGACGGTTACAAACGGCAAATCCACCAAACGCGCCGACATCGTGGTATTCATCAATGGTCTGCCAATCTCTGTTATTGAGTTGAAATCCCCATCTCGTGAGGTTACGAATTCGGAGGAAGCCCATCAACAGTTGCAGAACTATATGCGTATTGTTCCGCAACTCTTTACCGCTTGCCAAATGCTTGTGATAAGTGATATGGCAGACACACGGGTAGGCACGATAACCGCCCCGCTTGACCGATATATGGAGTGGAAAACCACCGACGGAAGCTATGAAAGTACGGCGTTTGCGGACTTTGAAACCTTCTTCAACGGCATATTTGAGAAGCATCGGGTCATTGATATAATTGCCGACTTTACCCTGACAATGGGTGGCGATAAGAAGATACGCATACTCGCTGGCTACCACCAGTATTTCGCCGTGAAGAAAGCCCTTGAATGTACCAAGCAGGCCTTGCAGCGCAATGATGGGAAAATCGGTGTATTTTGGCACACGCAAGGCTCGGGCAAGAGCCTTTCAATGGTGTTCTATGCCCACCAACTCTTGAAAAATCTGCTTAGTGCGACTTTGCTTGTGCTTACCGACCGCCTTGACTTGAACGACCAACTGCACAGCACTTTTGCATCGTGCAGCGACTATTTGCGTCAAAAACCTATCAAGGCTACCGATGGCGAAAACCTCTATGATTTGCTCGAAAAGCGCAAGAGCCACGGGATGATCTTTGCCAATATCCAAAAGTTCAAAGACCGCGACAAGCTTATCACCAGCCGTTCGGATGTGATTGTGATTAGTGATGAGGCCCACCGAACACAATCCAACACCAAGACCAAGGTTGATGCACAAACAGGAGAACTGAAACTCGGCTTTGCGGCCATCGTGCGCAAGCTCCTGCCCAATGCTGCCTTTATTGGCTTCACGGGTACGCCTATCGAACAAGACGACAACGACACGAGAGAGGTTTTCGGCAACTACATTGACATCTACGACATGACCCAAGCTGTGGAAGATGGTGCTACCGTGCCGGTCTATTATGAGAGCCGTTTGGTAAAATTGGATTTGGACGAGGATACGCTCAAATTGCTGGATGCCGAGTATGATAAGCTGGCGGAAGAAGGTGCTGACGAACAAGACATCAAGCGTTCAAAGAGTGAAAACGCACGGCTTCGCGCCTTGCTTTCAGCCCCGCAAACCATCGACACGCTTTGCAAGGACATCATAGACCACTATGAGAACAACCGTGCCGACTTGCTCACGGGCAAAGCCATGATAGTAGCGATTGACCGTGCTACAGGGATAGACATATACAAAAAGTTGATGGAGCTTCGCCCTCAATGGAGGGATATTGTCGGTGTGGTTATGACGCAGGGTAACCAAGACCCTGTGGAGTGGAACGACATCATTGGATCTGCCGCCCGTAAGGAAGAATTGGCTCGCCAGTTCAAAGACAACGATTCACCGCTAAAAATTGCTATCGTAGTGGATATGTGGCTCACTGGCTTTGATGTTCCGTCGCTTGCCACAATGTATGTCTACAAGCCGATGAAAGGACACAACCTTATGCAGGCTATCGCCCGTGTAAACC
This sequence comes from uncultured Bacteroidales bacterium, assembly GCA_944321885.1. Taxonomy (GTDB): domain Bacteria; phylum Bacteroidota; class Bacteroidia; order Bacteroidales; family P3; genus Pullibacteroides. The sequence goes on from CALUNB010000007.1 coordinate 60,159, forward strand.
GTGTGTTCCCTGAAAAGAGCGGTGGCTTGGTAGTGGACTACATCGGCATTGCCAAGGCTCTCAAAAAGGCCATGCACGACTATACAGGGCGTGACAAGAAAAACTACGGCGACCCCAATATCAAGACAACCGCCTATCAACAGTTCGTTGCCGCACTCAAGCGTTGCCGGGAATGCATGAACGGTTACGACTATTCCGCGTTTTCAGATTGCTCCAATTTGCAACGTGCCAACCTCATCAGAGGCGGTGTGAACGTGTTGCTTGATAGGAATAACCTTGTTTCGTCTGAACCTACCACTCAAACTGATGAAAATGGTAACATTATTCTTGTGGATGCCGTTCCTGCCGAGGCGAGGAAAGTCTTTATGGAAGAAAGCAAACGCTTGTCACAGGCCGCTTCGCTTTGCCGCAGTTTGCTCACTCCTGCTGAACGCTTTGAGGAAGCATATTTTGAAGCCGTGCGGACATTGCTCTTGCGTCTTTCGGGGAACAATAAGATTACCCGAAAGATTATAGACGAGCGCATTACACAATTGCTAAAAGTGGCAATCAAGGCAGATGGCATTGTGGAAATTCTCAATACCAAAGGCTCGGAATTTTCACTCTTTGATGAGAGTTGATTGGAGGCAGAAAGAATCGGCTCGTGCCAAGATGCGTTCTATGGTGAAGCGATTGCTCAAAAGGTATAAGTACCCACCAGAGGAACAAGAGGCCGCCCTCGAAACCGTTATCCGGCAATGCGAACTTTATGCGGATTCGGATGAGGAATTTTAGCATGAAATGCTTCATCGAAAAATTATTCTTTCTTCCATGGAAGAAAAAGGTGGCATCGGCTCGTGTGCCGTGATAGGATATGGTATGCGGAATCCGGCTTTCGTGCATCGATGATGACAGATGGAGGAAAACAAAAAGCCCGGCTTTCGACCGGGCTTTTGTTTAAAAGAAGGAGCCTCGCAAGAGATTTGAACTCTCGACCTGCTCATTACGAGTGAGCTGCTCTACCGCTGAGCTAACGAGGCTTGAAAGGAAACAACTTCCAGGCTTGAAAAACAACCCCTTTGCAAGAGTTCCTTTGTCGGGATGACAAGATTCGAACTTGCGACCTCAACGTCCCGAACGTTGCACGCTACCAACTGCGCTACATCC
>CALUNB010000008.1 GCA_944321885.1 uncultured Bacteroidales bacterium
GGTTTCACCGAAGATAGGCTGCGTCTCGGCAAAGCAAACTCGAAACCCGGTTTGCTTTGCGCTCGACTTGCACTATCTTTGCTCCCCCTTTCCAGAGGCCGGTCTCCCGCCTACGCAAAAGGGAAAATCAAAGCGCGAATCTACCATGGGAAAAACTTTTCCAAAAACGGGAGGAAACGCCGCGTTCCATGTGCTGGCACTCTGTATCGTAGCAGTCTGGGGAACCACTTTTGTTTCCACGAAACTGCTGCTGGGCAACGGATTGAACCCACAGGAAATTTTCTTTTACCGTTTCTCGCTGGCATACCTTTTAATGCTGGCCTATTACCACAAACGACTCTTCTCCGACAACTGGAAGGACGAACTGCGCATGATTTGTGCCGGCATGATGGGCGGTTCACTCTACTTCTATACCGAAAACACGGCACTGGAATACACGGCCTCGACCAACATCGCCCTTATCCTTTGTATCGCCCCTCTGCTCACGGCCCTATTGATACGCCTGTTTTACAAGGATTTGCGTTCTGGTTGGAACCGGAATTTCCTCCTCGGTTCCCTGATTGCGTTGATTGGTGTGAGCTTGGTCATCCTCAACGGGCATTTCGTGTTCCACCTTTCTCCCAAAGGCGATTTGCTCTGCTTGGCATCGGCTTGCTGCTGGGCGCTCTACACCGTTTTGCTCAAAGATTTGGAAAAACGTTACGACACCTTCCTGATCACCCGGAAAGTCTTCTTCTACGGGATTTTGACCATATTTCCTCTTTACATTGCCGGATTCGAACCTTCCCGGCTCCAACTGCTGACCAAACCCTTGGTTTGGGGAAACCTCCTTTACTTGGGCTTGGTGGCCTCCCTGCTCTGTTTCCTTTTCTGGAACGTCACTTTAAAAAAAATCAACCCGATACGGGCCACCAACTACATCTACTTCTCACCCGTGGTCACGGCGATAGCTTCTTTTTTCATCTTGGGCGAACCCATTACCTGGATTATCGTCTGCGGTGGATGCTTGATTATTTCGGGGGTTTACCTTTCGGGGAAGAAAAAGATTTGTCCCCGACATGAGGCTGTGTCTAAATAAAAATTTTCATGACACCCTCGCGGTGCGTCAGAAAGAGTAAGATGCAAGGAGCTGAGGGCAAGAACGAAGGAGCGTACTGTTGCTGCTCCGCAGCGAGCGCAGGCTTCGCCTCAGCATAGTGCAAGTAAACTTGCCCTCTGTGTTCGGCTCGCACTGCGGTTCGTGACCGAGTCCGAGTCTCGAAAAACAGTGCAAACCGAGCGCCGAACCAAACCGGCACGGTTTGAGTTTGGCCGAGGTGCAGAGCCAATCTTCGGCGAAGCCAAAGCCCCGAGTAAGTCGAGCGCCATGGCAAGCCGTTCCCCTTGCTTGGACATGGCCGAGACGGAGGGGCTTCGGCGAAGCCAGCTTGCCCCGAGTAATTCGAGCGCCATGGCAAGCCGTTCCCCTTGCTTGGACATGGCCGAGACGGAGGGGCTTCGGCGAAGCCAGCTTGCCCGTTATGACACACCGCCCGCTCGACTTCCGCTATTTTTAGGTACTTCGTAACAGAAAATAGGATGTGGTCCGGCAAAGGAAAACGGAAGCAAAGCTTCCCGTTTGCCTTTGCACTCAGCTTTCACTATTTTTGTGCCTTCCTTGGAAGCACCCAAGCGGACCTGTTCCGGGTCCTGATTTTGTAAACAGATTCGTAAAACACTCATGGAAAGCATCGAAAACTTATTGTGCAGGCTGGGCTTGCAAGCGGTAAAGGAACTCTTCGGCCTCGAAGCCAAGGAATCGGACATCCAACTCCAGAAAACCGACAAACGCTTTGAAGGCGATATTACCTTGGTCGTGTTCCCCTTTGTCAAAGCGGCCCGCAAAAGCCCGGAAGAGACAGGAAAAGCCATTGGGGAATACCTGCAAGGGCATTGCCCCGACATCACGGCCTTCAATACGGTGAAAGGCTTCTTGAATCTCTGCATCGCGCCGACCTATTGGATTGCTTCCATGGATTCCGCCCGCCGGGAAGACCCACACCAGCAAAAGACCGGAGGCAAACCGGTCGTCATCGAATATTCTTCGCCCAACACCAACAAACCCTTGCACTTGGGCCATATCCGGAACAACCTCCTGGGATGGTCTGTCGCCGAAATCCTCAAAGCCAACGGCCTGCCCGTCAAGAAAGTGAACCTGGTCAACGACCGGGGTATCCATATCTGCAAGTCGATGCTGGCCTGGCTCAAATGGGGCAACGGGGAAACTCCCCAAAGCAGCGGTATGAAAGGCGACCATTTGGTAGGCAAATACTACGTCATCTTCAGCAACCATCTCAAAGAGGAAAGCGGGCAAATTTTAGCACAAAATCCCGGCATGGAGAAAGAAGAGGCCGAACGCCAGACCCCGCTGATGCAGGAAGCCCAGCGGATGTTGAAAAAATGGGAAGAAGGAGACAAGGAAACCCGGGAATTATGGCAGAAAATGAACACCTGGGTTTACGAAGGCTTTGACGAAACCTACCGGCAATTAGGCATCGACTTCGACAAAACCTACTACGAGTCCGACACCTACCTCTTGGGAAAGAGCATGGTTCAGGAAGGTCTCGAAAAAGGTGTCCTCATCCGGAAGGAAGACGGTTCGGTCTGGGCCGACCTGCGGGACGAAGGCCTGGACGAAAAGCTCCTGTTGCGCAAGGATGGCACCTCGGTCTACATGACCCAGGATTTGGGCACCGCCCGTTTGCGCCAGCAAGAGTTCGATGCCGAGAAATTGATTTACGTGGTCGGGAACGAGCAAAACTACCATTTCGATGTCCTCAAACGGGTCTTGCGCAAACTGGGTTATCCCTGGGCCGAAAAAATCACCCACCTCTCCTACGGCATGGTGGAATTGCCCGAAGGCAAGATGAAATCGCGGGAAGGAACCGTGGTGGATGCCGATGACCTGATGGAAAAGATGGCGCAAACCGCCAAGGAAACCTCCGAGGAAATCCAGAAACGGAAAGAGGGGAACACCGCCGGTGCGGCCGCTGCTGCCAACGCCCAGGCCAATGCCGCCGCCCGAAACGACAAGGAATTGGAAAAATTGTACGCCGATTTGGGCTTGGGAGCGCTCAAATATTTCATCCTCAAAGTGGATCCTGTCAAGAACATGTTGTTCAACCCCAAGGAATCCATCGACTTCAACGGCAACACGGGACCTTTCCTCCAATACACCCATGCCCGGATTTGCTCCTTGCTGCGTAAAGGCGGTTTCCAAGACACCACCCCCGTACCTTTCCGCAACGAAGGCCTTCCCCTCTCGGAAAAGGAGAAAAGCCTCATCCAAAACTTGCTTGCGTACCCCGGTGTACTGAAACAAGCCGGACTCCAATACAGTCCGGCCTTGATTGCCAATTACCTTTACGATTTAGCCAAGGATTTCAACGGTTTTTACCAGGACACCCCGGTTTTACGCGAAGCGGACGAAAACCTGCGGGCTTTCCGCCTCGCCTTGGTCCAATTCACAGGCATGATTCTCAAGAAAGGTCTGGGGTTGTTGGGCATCGTGGCTCCCGAACAAATGTAGAATCGGACACGGATTAGATAAAAAAGGACAGCCTCCAAAGATTGAAAGCTGTCCTTTTTTGTTTTCAAATACCGCGACGACTATTGGCGGTCGAGCCTTTCCAGCTCGACTGCCAAACGCTCGTAAAGGTTCCCCGTGACAGGAACCAAAGGCAGACGCAGGACATTCCCGCAAAGCCCTTTTATATGCAGGCCCGCCTTGATTCCCGGAGGGTTACCCTGTTCAAAGAACAGCTTCAAGGCTTCAGAAACCCGGTAATGGATTTTACGGGCCTCCTCCAGATTGTTTTCACGTACAGAACGTACCAAGGCGGACATCTCCCGAGGCAAAAGGTTGGCCGCCGTGCTGATGACACCGTCCGCCCCCATGGCCATCAAAGGCAGGGTCAAAGAATCGTCCCCCGAAAAAACGGCAAATCCGGAGGGACGGTCGCGCAGGATTTCGCCAATCTTCACCATCAAGCCCGAAGCCTCCTTGACCGCCACGATATTGGGTACGTTCCCGGCCAATTTCACAATGGTTTCAGGCTCGATGTTGGCCCCGCAGCGCGAAGGGATATTGTAGACAATCACCGGAACCGGCGCATGCTCGGCAAAAGTCTTGAAATGGGCATACAAGCCTCTCTGGCCCGGTTTGTTATAGTACGGAGCCACCGAAAGGATATAGGAAAAATCGAAGAAATCGGTCTTTTCCATTTGGCGCAGCAAGGATGCGGTATCATTCCCGCCCATGCCCATGACCAAAGGCAGACGTCCGTGGTTGAATTCCGAAACAGCCCGGCAAACCTCTTTCTTCTCCTCGAAATCCAAAGTCGGGGATTCGCCGGTGGTCCCCAAAACGACCAAAAAGTCCACACCCCCTTCGATACTGTATTCCACAATGCCTTGCAAAGCATCGAAATCCACGTGCCCGTCCGGCTTGAAAGGCGTCACCAAAGCGGTTCCCACCCCTTTTAATCCATTCTTTTCCATATTCGTCATTTTTACGACCGCCCCGGACCCGGTCGTTCTTTCTTTTTCCTACCCAAAGCCTCCGGGCTTCCACCGCCCGTCCCCAAGGAAGGCAAATAAGCCTGCAAGGCAGCCAATACCCGTCCCAAAGGTTCTTTCCCTTCCGGCAGGGAAAGGCTCAAATCGTTGACTTTCTGGTTCCAATCCCCGTATTTGCCCACTTTGAGCTTGGCTTGCGCCATCGCCATGACCGCCACATCCACATAGTGGAACTCCGGACTCAAATCAATCAGCAAATCATAACCGGTTTGAAAAAATGCCCCGGCCCGGTTTTGTTTGGGGAAACGGGAGAAGCCCAAAGACTTCCTGTCCAAGAAAAAAAGTTCTTTCCAAACATTCCCGTAAGCCTCCTTGGATGCAACCGGCTTATCCGAATAGACCAACAAACTCCACTCCCGGCCTGTTCCAGCTTGCCTGACCGCTGCCAGCAAGGCTTTCTTGTCGGGAAGACGGGCTTCGTCAACATACACGCCAATCTTGACCACCCGGTCCCAAGGCAGGATTTCCCGTTCTCCGGCTTTCTTCTTCAATATCCGCCTGAGACGTTTTTTCCAGCAGCGATTTCTGAGCTTCTCCAACATCGTTTCCCTTATAAAGGCGGGTAAAGTTACAACAAAAGGCCTTTTTGGGCAAATTTCCCAACCCGCCACATTTCCTTGGAAGCGGAATCGTAATTTTTTTTCATCTTTGTAACGGCTTTGGGGAACCTGCAACAGAATCCGAAGCAGCAGGAATGCAAAAAAGAACAAAATCCAAACAACAACCCATGGAAGACAAATCAAACTTGTCGCTTGATTTCCAATTCGGTTTGGAAGCAGGCGAGCTCCTCGACAGAGTGCAGCAAGGGCAAAGGCCTGGCAAACTGGTGGATTTGCAAGGAAAAATCGAAGAAGCTTTCCGGACCTTGAAACAAGGAACAGGGCCCGGCCACGAATTCCTCGGCTGGATGGAATTGCCTGGTATGATTGAAAACGAATCCTTGGAACCTATTTTGGACAAGGCGGAAGAATTCCGGAACAAAGGCCCTTTGACGGTCTGCATCGGCATCGGAGGCTCCTATTTGGGAACCAAAGCCCTCATCGAAGGCCTCAAGCCCCAGCTCTCTCCCTTCATCCCCGGTTATCCGAGGGTTTTGTACGCAGGACACCACCTTTGCGAGGACTATTACAAGGAACTGCTGTCCATCCTGGATTACTACGATTACACGGTCTGCGTCATCTCCAAGTCCGGGACCACCACCGAACCGGCCATCGCGTTCCGCTTGGTCCGGGAACATATTGAAAAGAAATACGGAAAGAACGAGGCCCGGAACCGGGTCGCCGTGATTACCGACAAAGCCAAAGGCGCCCTGAAGACCTTGGCAGACCAGGAAGGCTACACGTCCTTCGTGGTTCCCGACAATGTGGGAGGCCGGTTTTCCGTGCTCAGCCCGGTAGGACTGTTCCCCCTGGCTTTGGCCGGAGTCGATGTGAAAAAACTGGCCCAAGGTGCCTACGCCATGCAAAAACGGCTCTCCACCCAAGATCTGGACTGGTCGGCCAATTTGGCCGCCCTCTACGCACTCTTCCGCCAATACCAATACCAAAAGCAAGGCAAAAAGGTGGAAATCCTTGCCAATTTCGAACCGCGGTTGGCCTATATGGGCGAATGGTGGAAACAATTGTACGGGGAAAGCGAAGGAAAGGACGGCAAAGGATTGTTCCCTTCCACCGCTAACTTCAGCACCGACTTGCATTCCCTGGGCCAATATATCCAAGACGGGGAACGCTTGTTCTTTGAAACCGTCCTCAGCCTCGAAGAGCAACAAAATGAAGTCAAGGTACCTTACGAAGAAGCCGATTTGGACAAAATGAATTTCGTGGCCGGGAAACGGATTTCCTTCATCAACGAGAAAGCCGAAACGGGAACCTGCCTGGCGCACTCCCGACAAGGGAACGTGCCGGTATTGCGCATCCGGCTACCCCGCCTGGACGCTTTCCATATCGGCCAATTGATTTATTTCTTCGAGTTCGCCTGCGGCCTGAGCGGTTACAGCATGGGGGTCAATCCTTTCGACCAACCTGGCGTGGAAGCCTACAAAAAGAACATGTTCAAGCTTTTGGGGAAACCCGGGGCTTGAGGTCTCAGGCTTGAGAGAAAGATGGCAGACTTGCACAGCTTAGCCCCGCTCGATTATTCTGATTCGATAGTCCAGATTCACCCCGGAAGACCTCCGGGGTGATTTTTTTCCTTATGAATTCATCTCATGCAAACTCGTGGTGCCAAACAAGATTTTTGACACCACTAATTCAGCTAATTCAGCGGAGTGTCAGAATGGGTGAGATGCGAGGCGCTGAGAGCGAGAACGAAGGAGCGTACTTTTTGCTGCTCCGCAGCGAGCGCAGGCTTCGCCTCAGCATAGTGCAAGTAAACTTGCCCTCTGCGTTCGGCTCGCACTGCGGTTCGTGACTGAGTTCGAGTCTCGATAGCAACGAAGCAGATTACCCATTATCACATTCCGCATCTCAGCCGTTCTGCAACTTATCAAACACCCCCCTCCCCAAATGCTGCTTGGCATAATCCAAATCCAAGCGGAAACGAGTCAAACCCGAAGAAGGCAGGTCGTACATCAAATCGGTCATCATCGCCTCCATGATGCTGCGCAGACCCCGCGCCCCCAATTTGAACTCGATGGCCTTGTCCACTACGAACTCGTACACAGCCGGGTCGAACTCCAGTTCCACACCGTCCATGGCAAACAACTGCTTGTATTGGCGGACCAAAGCGTTCTTGGGTTCGGTCAGGATATTGAGCAAGGAAGCCTTGTCCAATTCATCCAAATGAGTCAAGACCGGGAAACGCCCGATCAGTTCGGGAATCAGGCCGTAGGCCCGCAAATCCTGGGGAGCCACATAACGCAAAAGACTTTCGGAATCGGAAACTTCCATCCGGTCCTCGCTCTTGCGGTAACCCACTTCCTTCATCCGCAAACGGGAAGCGATATGGCGTTCAATCCCGTCGAACGAACCACTCCCGATGAACAAGATATTACGGGTGTTGATTTTCACCATGTCTGCATTGGGGTGTTTGCGCCCTCCTTTAGGCGGGACCAAGGATTCCGTCCCTTCCAAGAGTTTCAGCAAAGCCTGCTGGACACCTTCCCCTGAGACATCGCGGGTGATGGATGGGTTACTGCTTTTGCGGGCGATTTTATCGATTTCATCAATGAAAACAATACCCCGCTCGGTTTGTTTTAGATCATAATCAGCAGCTTGCAGCAAGCGGCTCAAAATCGTCTCCACGTCTTCCCCCACATAACCCGCCTCGGTCAGAACCGTGGCATCGGCAATGCAGAACGGAACCTTCAACAAGCGGGCAATACTCCGTGCCAACAGGGTCTTCCCCGTACCCGTGGGCCCCACCAGGATAATGTTCGACTTCTCGATTTCCGTGTCTTGGCCGTCCGGGTGCGAAGCCATGTAATTGAGCCGTTTGTAGTGGTTGTACACCGCCACCGACAAAATTTTCTTGGCGGCTTCCTGCCCGATGACATACTGGTCCAGGAATGCCTTGATTTCCTCCGGCTTCTTCAATTCGAGGGGGGCCTGACCTTCCGCCTTCCGGCTCCCGGACATGCCCTCTTGCAACTCCTGGTAATAACGGTAAGCCAGTTCGCTGCAATTCATGCAGATGATGGAACCATCCATGCCCTTGATGGCGGGCTCGTACCGCTCTATCTTCCTGCCGCAAAAAGAACAAATATTGCCTTTTTTTGATTTGGAGGCCGAGGACGCGCCTGCCTCCGGACTGTTCTTCTTCTCTTTTTCCATGCTCGTTTCCCAATTTCTCCCCTTCCGTTCCACCGGGACGCGATTCCCGGCCAAACCGTCCTACCCTTGCAAGACAAAGAGGAAAATCCGGTGCGAAGATACACCAAAATCATAAAAGCCATAAAAAGCCGGGATTTGCCGGTCCGGATTCTTGCTGACGATTCCGGAAACAGCTGTGCTTTTCCAGGATTCCGGGAACAGGGCATGGCTGGATGTTCCATTTCTATGTACTTTTACATTCTTGAACGCGTCCCGAACGCACCGAAAAACTTCCGCATGAAGATAGCCAGTACGATTGCCCGCCGATGGGCCATGTCCTCCCCGCTGAAACACACCCGCCGGATCCTGAAAATGGGAATAGGCAGCATGGGGCTTTGCATCGCCGTCATGGTGGTATCCATTTGCATCCTGGTAGGTTTCAAACAAGAAATAAGCCAAAAAGTCTTCGGTTTCGGCTCCCATGTCATCGTGCAACCCTATTGGACGGGAGCCGACGGCAGCGCGTCCTTGGTCTGGGATTCCAATTTCCAACAAGTCATCTTTTCCCACCCGCAAGTGGTTTCCGCCCAAGCCTATGCGCTAAAAGGAGCCCTGGTCCGGGGAGAGGAAGAAAGTTACGGTGTCTTTTTCAAGGGGCTGCCTCCCGCTTACGATACGGCTTTCTTCGCCGGAAACCTCAAAAAAGGCAAATTGCCCTCGTTCGGAATCGGAAAACTCTCGCCCGATGTGCTGGTTTCGGAATTCCTGGCAAGCAACCTCCGTTTGGATACGGGCGACCGGCTCCGGGCCTATTTCATCCATGAAGGACAACTCAGACCCCGCTCTTTCCGGGTTTGCGGCATTTACGCGACCGGTCTGGAAAAATTCGACGAAACCTATCTGCTGGGCGATATCGGCCAGATTCAACGGATCAACGGCTGGCAAGCCGGGCAAGCCGATGGCGTCGACATCCGCATCAAGGACCCGGACAAGCGCGAGGAGGTGGCTGCCGACATCGCGGCCCTGCTACCGTACGAACTCTCCTGTTTCCCCTGCGACATGCTCTTTCCCGAAATCTTCGATTGGCTGGCCCTGATCGACACCAATGTGCTGGTTTTGATGGCCATCATGCTTATCGTTTGCCTTATCTGCCTGATTTCCATACTTTTCATTCTCATTATCGAACGGGAATCCCATGCCTGGATCTTACGGACGATGGGGGCTTCTGACCGCCTCGTCCGGCAAATCTTCCTCCGCCAGACACTCCATGTCTTAGGGCGGGGGCTCCTTTGTGGGAACGCAGTGGCGCTTTCCCTCTGCGCCCTCCAGAAATACACCGGTTTGATCGGCTTGGATGAACATGTATATTATATCGACAAAGTCCCCGTGGCATTCCCTTGGGCTGCCATCCTATCGACCAACGCATGTGTCTTCCTTGCCGCCACCTTGCTTTTGTTCTTCATCCTCCTCGGCATCAAACGAAGAAAAAAGCGGGCAAGCCTCGCCGCCGCATGACGGGCCGCTCAACGGGATAGCCGGGGGCGAAATACCTCGAAAGTCCCATCCGTGTAAAAAAACACGATTTTTTCTATCCCCGGACGTTCCCCATCCTTGACCGGATTCTTACCGGAGACTGGGGTCTCCGAATCTTCCGGTTCCTTTGTTTCCGGCCTTTCCTTTGAGTCCGGAATTGTCCAAAGGCCTCCCCGTTCCTCTTCGTCCAAATTTCCGTTCCCGGCTTGGACAACGGTATTCACGGTTTGGTTTCCGGCCTTTTCCATGCCCGGCATGCCCGCGTTCCAATCCGTGTTCCGGGATTCAGGCCCGATGGGCCCCGAAGATGCTCCTGGACTGTTTCCTAAAACTTTTTCCATTTCCTTGGATTCTTCCGTTTTTCCCGCCTCTTCCACCTCGAAAGGTAGTTCCCTTTCCCGGGATAGAGCAGCTTTGTCTGAACCTTCCGCCTTATCGGAAAACGGTTCCTTCCCGCCTGTTCCTTCCGTCATATTGACATACATCCGCCCTTTGCCTTGCAAAAGCCAAAGCGGGTTCAAATCGGGAAAAGCCTGCAAAACTTTCTGGACAAAATCCAAGCTCGGGTTATTCCGACCTGACAAAATGTGGGACAATCCCGACCTCTGCACGCCGATACGGTCGGCAAACTGCGAAGGAGTCAAATTTTGGGATTGCAAAATCAGTTCAATCCGTTTAATCATAATTTACATTTGTAACATCCAAAGCACCTCCGACCCGCCCTTCGTTGTTTCATTTTGTAAAATTACGGAATTTCACCCTTGTAAACAACACGGAGATGATCACCATACAAAGTTTTTCTTTCAATAAAGCCTTTTAAGCTAATAACTACAATTATTTATGAGAATCGATTTAATATGTTGGATTTTGTGGATTATTTTGAGATATTATCGATACCAAAACTTTAGATACAACCTCTAAACAATAGATTTTATTCCTTTTATATCATAACATATCACACAAAACACGCCATGGGCCACATTTTACAAAAACACCTTGTTTATTTTTGTAAAATATTACATTTGTCAATTCATATCGGTTGTTTATGGTTGTAGCAATTTACAAAAATAATCGATTCTCGCCCTATGCTTCTTTTTGAAAATTTTCGATGAGACGCAAAAACACTTGTCCGATGGGAGTTTGACCCTCCCCTTGTAAAAAAATCGCTCCACAGGCTTCTTTTGAAAGCGGAGGTACTCCCCTTTCTTGCCCCGCCCTTCTTCCCTTCATTCCATTTTCTGCCATCTTGGCAGCTCTTCGTACCCTGTAGTCTCTACCCGCAAAAGAACCCCAAGGATAAAAAAATCCCTGGCGGATATTCCTCCACCAGGGATTTTCAGGAACGTCACCATGGGCAATATCCGGCTTGTGCCGGGCCTTGCCCTGTCCGACGTGGATACCTACCGCTTATTTCCCCAAAGCGGGTGCATCGGGCTTGCGCGAAAGCTGGGCCAAGAGCTCGGCTTCGGCCACCACCTGCTTCCCGACATAAGCCCAGCCTTTCATGTTGCAAAGGCCACGGCGCAGCGGACCGAGCGGGACCAGCTTGAAAATAATCGTATCCCCGGGAACCACCTTGTGGCGGAACTTCACCTGGTCCATTTTCAAGAAGTAGGTCAAGTAATTTTCCGGGTCCGGGTACTGGGTCAGCATGTAAATTCCCCCAACCTGGGCCATGGCTTCGATGATGAGGACCCCCGGCATGACCGGTTCCTCGGGGAAATGCCCCGTGAAAAAAGGTTCGTTCATCGTGACGTTCTTGACCCCGACCACTTGGTCTTTGTCCATGTAGACAATCTTGTCCACCAACAAAAAAGGAGGACGGTGCGGCAAAATCTTCTTGATGGCGTTGATGTCATAAGGAGGTTTGGCCGTAATGTCGAATTCGGGCAATGCTTCTGGTGCCATTTCTTTTTGCATTTGTTTGCGTATAGCTTTAATGAATTCCGTATTGCTGTGGTGTCCGGGCTTGAGGGCGTCGGTCGAGGCCTTCATATAGCAGCCTAAAAGGGCGAAATCCCCTATCAAGTCCAGCATCTTGTGGCGGGCCGGTTCGTTCTTGAAATACAAGTCCACGTTGTTCAGGACACCTTCGGACCGGACTTCGATGGCAGGTTTGTCCAACAGCTTGGCCAAACGCACCATTTCTTCCTTGTCTATCATCTTGTCCACGAACACGATGGCGTTGCTCAAATCCCCACCCTTGATTAAATTATGGGCGAACAGGGCTTCCACTTCGCGCAAAAACACGAAAGTACGGCAGCAAGCCACTTCCTTGGCGTAATATTCGCCAAAACGGTCGATGCTGGCGAACTGGGGTACAATCACCTTGGAATTGTAGTCGATTTTGACCACGAACTCCCGCTTTTCCGACGGCGAGACCTTGATTTCCACGTCTTTTTTCTCATCGCGGTAAATCATGGGGGAACGCAAGCGGTAATAACGGCGTTCGGCATCCTGTTCACAAATACCGGCTTGGAGAATCGCATCGGTAACCATCCGCGCACTACCATCCAAAATCGGCATTTCCATCGAATCAGTCTCAATCAAGACGTTATCCAACTCCAAACCGGCCAAAGCCGAAAGGATGTGTTCCACTGTCGCCACCCGGACCCCGTTCTCTTCCAAAGTCGTGCCCCGGGAGGTATCGACCACGTTTTCGGCCAAAGCGTGGACCAAAGGCTGGTCCGGCAAATCCATCCGTTTGAATACGAACCAAGTTCCTACCGGCGCCGGTTTGATTGTCACCGTAGCCATCTTGCCTGTGTGCAGGCCGACCCCGGAAACCGTGACGGCTTTTCCCAAGGTCCTCTGTCTGATGATATCTGGCATGTTTTCTTCTTTTTTCTATGAATCCAAATGGAAACCCCTTATAGTTCCGCACCACAACACGTCCAATCCTCCTTATTCCCGCCAAACTCATTTCCGCCGCCATGGGAGGAAAAAGGCGGCTGTGTCGGCCGACACGAATTCATAAGCCCCGATGCAGGGCGGATTGGCCCGCTGCACCCCGTTGAGGTCGTACCCGGCCGCACCGGTGGAAAAAGCCGGGTCAGCCCTTCCCACCAAGGGAGAAATCACTGTGTCTATCCTGAAGTCATAGGATTCCTCCGAAACGAACAAAGGATCCTCGTTCCAAATGCAACCCGGGAAACGGCCTTCCGAAGTATCCGGAAGCCGGCTCATGGAAACCAGACAGGAATTGAAACGGTAAGGCAAAACGGAAGCCTCCGCGAAATCCAATTCCAGTTGCTGGCTTCCGCTGCCGTAGAACACACTGTTCGAAAATTCGGCCTTCTCCATCGGATAAACCACCGGGCTTTCCAAGGCACCCTGCCGGTAATTGTTCAATACCAAGGCCTGGGAATACATCCCGCTCCCGCCCATGTAGCGGCTCACGAAGGTCCCGTGCCTGAAATCGTATTCCCCGCCCTCGGCCAACATCAGAGGTACCTGGGCATGGGTGATGCAAAGATTCCAGCCTTCCACCCGGTTCTGGAGGGAGAGGATACCGTGCCGCGACATATTCTCAATCCTTGTGTTGGCCACGGAAAGCCCGCCCTCCACTTGGATGCAGGAATCCAGCCAAAGCCCGGTCTCCGCATTCCTGATTACGGCATACTCCACTTGGTGGGGACCGCTTTCACCCGACAGCCAAATCCGACCCCATTGGCCGGCCATGTCCCGGTAATCCCCGTCCTGGCGGATACTTGTGAAAAGGACAGGTTCGGAAAGTGTTCCTTCCACCTGCAAACGGGCCCCAGGCTGAATCCAGATACCCGAATTCTGGGAAAAATAAAAACGGCTCCCGGCCGGTATACGCAAAGTCTGGCCGCTTTCCACCGTCAGGTACCCGTAAACCACATAAGGTTTGTCCGCATCCACGGCTTGGGCCGGGTTCCATACGAAATAAGAAAAACGCACGCTGTCGACCGCATCCGCACCCGTCAAAGCCGCCGGGTCCCGGTAAGGCAAGGTTATCGTCCGGTCGGATTTCAAATAACGGGCATCCTGTCCCCAAGCGCTCAAAACCACCTGCTGGGCCGGCATGTCGTTCAACTCGAACTTGATATAATCGTAAATTTCAAAAGGATCGTTCCGGTTCCCCTCCGCCACGTTCACATTGACAAAAACATACAAACTATCCCCTCCGGCAATGACCACATTGTTCTGGACCAAGGACGTATCCCCGCTCACATTGATCCGGAAACGCGAACTGCCGCCCGAGGCCAGATAAACGCGGTCTATCCGCACGGCTTCCTTGGCCGGATTCCGGACCGTGAAACGCTCGGTCACACTCCCCAAGGTCGTGAAAACGGTATCGAAACGTATCGTGTCGCGGGAAAATTGCAAATGGACTTCCCCCTCGGCGAAATGCCGGTATTCCTCCCGGCAAGACATGCTCAGCCACAAGAAAAAGGCCATGCACAAGGCCAAGCCCGCACCCTTGAAAACATTTCCTCGTTTTCCGGCCCGTCCGCAAAAGGCCGCTTCCTTTTCGCGCATTATTTTTCCACCACCAATTTGAACCCCACGCCATGCACATTGATGATTTCCAACGACCCCACTGTCCGCAAAGCCTTGCGGAGTTTGGTCACGTAAACATCCATGCTCCTGGCGTTAAAGTAATTATCACTCTTCCAAACCTTCACCAACGCATCCTTCCGTTCCACCACTTCGTTCCCGTGCATGCAGAGCAAACGCAACAGTTCCGATTCCCGGCTGGTCAAATCCACCGTCTTGGTCCCGTCCAGGTTCGAAAGTTTTTGAGTCAGGAAATCGAACTTGGTATCGCCCAATACGAAAATATGCTGTTCCTGTTCCCTGCCGAGACCTCCGGTCCGCCGCAAAATGGCCTGGATGCGCAACAAAAGCTCGTCCATGCTGAAAGGTTTGGTCAGGTAGTCGTCCCCGCCCATCTGGAACCCTTTCAGACGGTCGGCCTCCAAAGTCTTGGCGGTCAAGAACAAGATAGGAATCTGGGAATCCAGCTTCCGGATATCCTTGGCCAAGGAAAAACCGTCCTTGAGCGGCATCATGATGTCGGTGATGCAGAAATTGAAACTTCCTTTCTGGAATGCCTCGAACGCGGCTTCCCCGTCCCGGTACAAAAAAGTCTTGAAGCCCTTGCTGTTCAGATAGGCTTGCAAAAAAGTCCCCAGGTTGGGATCGTCTTCGGCCAGCAATATGGAAATTGGCGTATTCATTTCCTTCATAAATTGCAAATGTAAGAATAATACCGAAAAGAAAGTCCGGAAACCGCCCCGGTCCGGCAAATCGGCGCCCGGAGACAAATGACCGTAGTCCCTTTCTTGATAAAACGCCCAAATCCCCCTTTAACGGGACCGGCTCCAACAAGGGTATCAGGGACAATGCAATAAAATTCATTGGAACCCCGGAACGGGCAGGACTGCCGGAAACGCGGACCTCACTTCCCTTGGGGAAACAAAAGATGGAAAACCGAACCTTGCTTCAACTCGCTTTCCACCCAGACCTTGCCTCCATGCTGCTTCATGATGGAAGCCACGTAACTCAAACCCAAGCCGAAACCCTTCACATCATGCTTGTTACCGGTCGGAACCCGGTAAAGTTTCTCGAAAATCTTCTTCAAGTTGGATTTGGCGATACCGATACCGTTGTCCTTGACATCGATTTGAAAGCCGCCCTCCACGTTCGAAGTCGTGATTTCAATCACAGGTTTTTCGACGCAGTATTTGTTCGCGTTGTCTATCAGGTTGGAAATGATATGGACGATATGGGTCCGGTCGCCCTCCACCTCGTCGTTTTCCGCATTGAAATGCGTGATGATACGTCCATTGTTGTGCATGACCTGGAATCCGGTGTTGTTGACCGCTTCCTCGATGGCCCGATGCATGCCGAAACGGGTCTTGTTCAAGAAATAATCTCCTCTTTCCATCTTGGAAATCTGGATAATCTGGCTGCTGAGCGACTGGAGGCGCTGGTTTTCATGCTGGATGATGCCCAGCACGTTCTTCAGGCCGGCCTCGTCGTAATGCACATCCGGGTCGTTGAACGATTCGCAAATCAAGGAAATGGTGCTTACCGGGGTCTTGATCTCGTGGGTGACATGATTGATGAAATCGCTCTTCATCTCCGTCAGCTTCTTCTGCTTCCAAATCGAAACCAAGGTATAGGAGAAGGTATAAATCAAGAGGGCGAACAAGAAAACCGAAGCCAGGACCAGATACCATATCTGCGACATCAGGAAGGCCATGCGGTCGGGGAAATACAGGAACAGGAAAAAAGGATAGCCCGACTCATGCCGGGGATAGAGACGGCAGCTGAAGTCGCTCTGCAAAAGCTGCACCCCGTAATTACCCGTCTTCTGCATGATTAATTTGGAGCTGTAGGTGCTGTAAATGCCCCATTCCACACGGGTCCTCACTTGCCGGCTTTCCAAGGCGGAGGAAACCAAGGAATCGACCATGGCAGGTTTCAAACCCCGCCCGATTTCCCGTTCGGGCGCTTCCTTCCACGAAGCCCATAACAAATTGTCTATCATTTGACGGGCATACAGCAAATCATCCCGGTAATCCTGGAGCCGGGCGTATTCTTCCCGGATTTCCTGTTTTTCCTCTTGGCTCAAAACATCATCCCGCCCATAGTCCGCATGCACGAAACTGCCTGAAATCAAGACCCCGGAAACCGTATCCCGCCACTCCACTTTCAAAGCTGGGACTTCCGTCAAGCGGTAATGCCCCTCGGCATCGAGGCTGATCCCGCCCCGTTTTCCCAAAACCGGGGCATAACGTTGGCGCAAATCGGCCAGGATGGAATTGACCGAATCGATTTCCTTGAGCAAACGCCGGCGGTTCTGAATCCGCTGCATCTCATCGGCCAGCACTTTCTCTTCCAAAGAAGCCGCCACTTGCTGCATCGCCTCGTTGACCGAAACGTCCAGAAACTCCCGGTTTTGGACAAAAATACTCCTCGTCCAGTAAAACTGGACGGAAAGCAGGCCGGCCAAGGCCATGAACATGGTCAAGGCAATATAAATAAGGGTTCTCTTGCTCACGACCTTGTTTTTTTAAGAATCCGCTACGAAGGGGGCGCGGAACCGGATAACGTGCGCCATAACAGGCAATCCAGCACCGCCGGAAACCGGCCGCACCGGAAGGTATCCTGAAAATTTTCGTTTTGACACGGCTCCGGAAATCCCCGCCCTCGCAGAAAAGCCTCAAACCTGCAACACCAATTGTATCGTATGCCGAGTCCTTTGTTCCAGCATCACCTTCCGGCTCCCCACAATCCGGTCCACTACCTCCTGGGTATAATGACGGATGGTCACCAATTCCAAATCCCCGTTGTAACGGCAATCATAATGCCGGGAAAGTGTCTGCAACGCAGCCGGCAAATCGCCCCGTTCCGAATCCAAGCAAACCGAAAAACTCAGGGCGGAGTTCTGCATCAAGTTCACTTTAAGCCTGTTCTCCACAAAACACCGGAAAATCTCCGACAAATTGGTTTCATCCACAAAGGAAAAATCCTTGGGATAAATGGATAGCAAGGTCTGGCGCGGCTTGCAAATGAAGGAAGGAATCCGGCTGTTTTCCACCCCGTCCAGACCGACCCAGGTTCCCGAGGCTTTCACATCCAGGAACGAACGCACATGCAAAGGGATATGTTTGTTCTGCAAGGGTTTGATGGTTTTGGGATGAATGATGCTGGCTCCGAAATAGGCCAGTTCCGTGGCATCGTAATAGGAGATGTAATCGATTTTTTCCGTATCGGAAAAATATTTCGGGTCCGCATTCAAGACTCCCGGCACATCTTTCCATATCGTCATCTTGGAAGCATCCAGGCAATAGGAAAAAATGGCCGCCGAATAATCGGAACCTTCACGTCCCAAAGTCACCGTGTTCCCTTCGGCATCGCAGGCAATGAAACCTTGGGAAATGGCGACCCGCAAACCTTGCTGGCGCACTGAATCCATGGCCTTCTTGATATTGGCGACCGTCGGTTCCCACAAAACCTTGCCTTCACGGAAATGCCCGTCGGTGACTACCAAGCCCGAAGCATCCAGTTCCAGGTTGCCGATACCCTCCATCTCCAGATAAGCGGAAATGATGCAGGTGGAAAAACGTTCGCCGAACGAAACCACCTGGTCATAAGCCTGGTCGAAAGGCAGGGAACTCGTTTTTGCCAAGGTGTTGGCCAAACGGATGAACAAAGCCTTCAGTTTGGCATAAACCGGATGGGAAGCATCCGGGAACAAAGCCGACACGATTTGCAGATGGGAGGCAAGGACACCTTTCAGCAAGGCCTCCCGGTTTTCCTTCCCATGATAAAAAGCATCCAACACCGCCTCCAAGGCATTGGTGGTCTTGCCCATGGCCGAAACAATCACACAAGTCTCGTCCGTGGCTTCCGATTTCAAAATCGAGGCCACGTTTTTCACGGCTCCGGCATCCTTGACCGAAGCGCCTCCGAATTTATATACTTCCATATTCCAAAATTTAGCTTGCAGCTTCCCCGCTTTCAAAACCCGTTCAAAGGTACGAACAAGGTAGGTAAAAGCAACAGGAAACCCACCAAAATCAAAACAAGGATAAACTTATAGACCCATTTGAACCAAAGAGCGTAAGGTATCCTGGCCACACCGAGCACCCCTAACAAAATGCCAGAAACAGGGGTAATCATATTGGTGAAGCCGTCCCCGAACTGGAAAGCCAGGACGGTGGCCTGCCTTGAAATCCCTACCAAATCCGAGAACTGGCTCATAATCGGCATGGTCAGGGCCGCCTTGGCACTGCCCGAAGGCATGACCAGGTTCAAACAGGTCTGGAATCCGTACATGGCCCCCATCGACCCCGTTTCCCCCATCCGGGCCATGGAGGAAGAAAGCCCGTGCAGAATCGTGTCGATGACCTTGCCCTCTTGGAGCACGAAAAGGATACCTCCCGCCAGACCGATGACCATGGCCGGCCCCAGGATATCCTTGCACCCCTCCTGGAACAAACTCATCACCTTATCAAGACCTTTCCCGGCCGCCAAACCGGAAAAAATTCCCAAAACAAGGAAAAGGGCCGAAATTTCCATCATATACCAATGATACCCCAGCACCCCGATAACCAAATAAACAATGGTAAAGAACAACAATTGGAGATTGAACGCGACAACGGATCGGCGCACGGAAAAAATCCCCCACAGCAAAAACAAAGCCGTGAAAAAGGGAATCAAAGGCAGACGCCAGCCGGCATCTCCCACTTGCAAGTCCGTGAACGGATACCGGAAAGCGAACAAAATTTGGACCACGGACAGGAATCCTGCAACGAGAAGCATATTCCGTCCCGAAGCCCGTGAAGCCCGTCCGGAAGTCTTCCCGGGAAGTTTCCCTTCTTTTCCTGGATTCCCGCCCTTCGGACAGCCCTCGGGAACAACCTCTGAAGCTGATTCAGAAGCGACCTCCGGAATGCCCCCTTCCAAAGGAATCCCGGAATCCTCTGTGTCCCCCCCGGCCATGACCCTCTCGCGCCAATACTGGTCGATCCGGTAAACCGGCGATTTCTCCGGATTCTTTTTAATCCGGCGGGCATACCACAACACGAAAACAATGGCCAAGGACGTCAGGACAAACCAGCAAAGTACACGGTATTCCAAACCCGAAAACAAGGGAATCCCGGCAATACCTTGGGCGATACCTATCGTGAACGGGTTCAGGGTCGCCCCTGCAAAGCCCACATGGGCCGCCAAATACGAGATACAAACCCCGGTAATCGAATCATAACCCATGGAAACGGCCATGGGAACGAAAATGACAATAAAGGCAATGGTTTCCTCGCTCATGCCGAAAACCGAGCCGAAAAGACTGAACATCAACATAATGACAGCCAGCACAAGCGAATCCACATCGATTTTCGAAAGCCATTTCTTCTGACGGCAACGCCGCGTGAAA
Organism: uncultured Bacteroidales bacterium; assembly: GCA_944321885.1. Taxonomy (GTDB): domain Bacteria; phylum Bacteroidota; class Bacteroidia; order Bacteroidales; family P3; genus Pullibacteroides. Next base: position 19,816 of record CALUNB010000008.1, read on the forward strand.
GCTACAAAGGACTTCACCCCCGTGTCGATGGCCCGCGTACTGTTCAGAATCCAAAAAGCTCCGCCCACAATCAGCACAAAGACAATGATGCCGGCATTCTCCACGAAACCTTTGAACAAGGCGAAAAAAACCGAAAAAGTCTGAGGCTGCTTATCCACGTAATGGAAAGACTGGCCCACCACCATCTCCCGCTCCACCCCGTTCACCAAACGGGTTTCCCGGGCGTATTCCCCGCCCGGCACGAACCACGTCAGCACGGCAGCCAAAACAATAATATAACAAACGATGGTCAGCGTTCCCGGTATTTTCTTCATCTCCAAAATATTTCAAAACAAACCGTCCAGCCGGCCTCCAACACCTCCCCGCTACGGCAACGAATCAACAAATTTCCGCCACCACGAAGGTGCTGCCGCCCACATAAATCAAATCCTCCTTGGATGCCGCTGCTTTGGCCGCCGCCACAGCTTCCGGCACCGAAGCATAAGGACGACCTTTCAAACCATGCAGGCAAGCTTTTTCATAGAGGGCCTTCACATCCAAAGCCCTTTCCTGGGGAGCCTGGCAAAAATAATAGGTGGCCGAACGCGGCAAAAGCTCCAGGATATGGTCGATATCTTTGTCCTTGACCATCCCCCAAACGATATGCAGACGCTGGTATTTCATCTTTCCTATCTGCTTCAGGACCAAACGGATTCCAGCCTCATTGTGTCCCGTGTCGCAATACATCGGGGGATTTGTTCCCAAGCATTGCCAACGCCCCTTCAAACCCGTTTTGGCCGCCGCTTCCGCAAAACCTTCGCGCACCGCATTGTCCGGCAGCGTGAAATACCGCCTGAGCATATCCACGGCCGCCATGCAACCCAGCACGTTCTTGCTTTCATATTCATCGCCCAGCAAATCGCAGGACACATTGGACAAACAAGGCACCCCGTCCTTGTACAGGTTGAAAGTCCATTTCCCCTCTTCCATCCTCGAGCCCTTCATCGAAAACCTCGCGTCGGCATAAACAACCGGAGCTTCGCATTCCTTGGCCTTCCGGTTGAACACCAAGCTGGTTTGCGGGTCCGTTTCACTGATTACCACCGGGATACCCGGCTTGATGATACCCGCTTTCTCCTCCGCGATTTTGGCAAGCGTGTCGCCCAGGAATTGCATATGATCCCAACTGATATTGGTTATCAGGCTCAAAACCGGGGTAATGACATTGGTGGAATCCAAGCGTCCCCCCATACCGACCTCGATAATGGCTACATCCACCCTCTCCTTGGCAAAATAATCAAAGGCCATCGCCACGGTCATCTCAAAAAAGGAGGCATGGATTTTCCGGAACAAATCCTCATGTTCCTCGTAAAACTCCACGACTGCTTCCTTGGATATCATCTGTCCGTTAATCCGGATCCTTTCACGGAAATCCCGCAAATGAGGGGATGTATAAAGCCCTGTCTTGTACCCGGCGCTTTGGAAAATCGAAGCCAGCATATGGGAACAGGAGCCTTTTCCGTTGGTCCCGGCGACATGGACACTCTTGAATTTCCGGTAGGGATGCTTCAAAGCCGTCATCAAGCGTTCGGTATTGGACAAATCCGGTTTGTAGGCCGCCGCCCCGATCCGGTGGAACATCGGCAAACAGTGGTACATCACATCCAAGACTTCCTCATAGCGCTGATCTTCCTTGCATCCGTTCCCGTCCACGACACAAATTTCCGGTTTCAATTCCACGTTGAACCTTTCCCGTACATCGTTCCGGATCCGCCCTGCCAAATCCCAGATTTCCTCCCCGGAAGCCTGTCCGTGGTTGACCAATACCAAGGGTTGCTTTTCATAGACACCGGCATCTCCTTCCCTGTACCGCCGCCAACCGCAGCGGTCTATCAACCAAGCCGCAGACAGCTTCACGCCACCCGGCACTTCATGGCCTGGAATGTCCGGATAGGCATGTTGCAAGTCCAGGAACCGGCTCTGCGGCACCACCGGATTGGTAAAAAAACTTCCCGCGCTACCCATATCCCCGGGTTCGGGCAATTTTCCCTTGCGAATCCTCAAAACCGCCTCCGCGATTTCCTTCTGTTGCGGATGAGGTGGCAGGCATGCCGCCAAATCCGCGTAAGCCAGACAAGGGGCCGGACGTTTTCCTAACGAAAGGATGACGGACCAGACCAACCACCGCTTGTTCCCCTTGAAGCAACTGGATCGATAAGCATAATGGCAATCTTCCTGGTCCAGCTCCCGGAATTCCATGCTCGTGAGATCCAAAACCTCCACTCTTTCCACCACATCGGCAATCTCCTGCCCGTAAGCGCCCATGTTCTGCACGACCGCCCCGCCTACCGAGCCGGGAATCCCAGAAAGGTTCTCCACGCCCCACCAAGCCTGCTCCAAGCAAGTCTGGACAAAACCGGCCCAGGTTTCCCCGGCTTGGACACGGACCTCCACCCGTTCCTTGTCTTCCTTTTCCACGTTCCAGCCTTTGTTCGCCAAACGCACGACCAGCCCCGGAAAATCGCCGACAAACAAGGTATTGCTTCCCCCGCCCAACCAAAACACCGGCATCTTGCGATATTCCGGCATGTCCAACAAGGCCAGGACTTCTTCCTTGGTCCGGACCTCAGCATAAAAGGCCGCTTTGGCCGCACATCCGAACGTATGGTATCCCTGCAAGGACTGCCCTTTTCTTATCTCCATCTCCATTTCATTTAGAGGTTGTTTCAAAATCACCAAGTCCCGGTCGATCCGGACCGCCGCGCTTCGCTTTCCGGAAATCCCGGGCAAGCCTTTCGCAAGACTGTTTCCTCACAAACAGGCCCTCGCAAGCCGTCATCGTCCCAACTTGTCTTTCAAAAAACGCCCCGTGTATGACTCCGGGACATCGACCAAGCCTTCGGGCCTTCCCTCATACACGATACGCCCCCCGGCTTCCCCGCCTTCCGGTCCCACATCGATGATCCAATCGGCCATCTTGATCACATCCAGCTGATGCTCGATGACCAGCACCGTATGTCCCCGGGCAATCAAGGCATCGAACGCCAACTGCAATTTATGGATGTCATGGAAATGCAAACCCGTGGTCGGTTCATCGAAAATGAACAAGGTATGCGTACCCTCCCCGGCATTGCCCCGGCTCAGGAAATACGCCAACTTGACCCGCTGGGCTTCCCCGCCCGACAAACTGCTGGAGGATTGTCCCAGATGCAGATACCCAAGGCCCACATCCTGCAAGACCTGCAATTTGTTCCGTAAACGCTTCACGACAGGTTCTTCCTTTTGGGAGGAAAAGAAGTCCAAAGCTTCGTCCACACTCATTTCCAAGACTTCCGCGATATCTTTTCCCTCGTACTTGATATCCAGGACTTCATCCTTGAAGCGTTTCCCGTGGCAAACCTCGCACTCGATGGTCAGGTCGGCCATGAACTGCATTTCCACCTTCTTGGTCCCTTCGCCTTGGCACTCCTCGCACCGTCCACCTTCCACATTGAAAGAAAAGAACCCTGGCGTGTACAAACGTTTCTTGGCCAGAGGCTGGGAAGCGAACAACTCCCGTATATCATCGAAAGCCTTGACATAGGTGACCGGATTGGACCGGCTGGAACGTCCGATGGGATTCTGGTCCACCAGCTCCACCGATTGCAAAAGTTCCAAATCACCTTCTATCTTCCTGTATTTAAGCACATCACCACCCTGATAAACACCCAAAGCCTTTTGCAGGGCCGGATACAGGGTCTGCCGGATCAAGGAAGTCTTGCCCGAACCGCTGACCCCGGTCACGACCGTCATCACGCCCAAGGGAATCTTCACGCTCACATCCTTCAAATTGTTCCGTGTCACACCGGACAATTGGATGGAACGGGTCCAAGACCGCCGGCCCGAAGGTACAGGAATCGACATTTCCCCTCTCAAATACCGGGCGGTCAAACTCGTACCATGATCCAACATTTCCCCGGGGGTTCCAGCGAACACGATTTCCCCACCGAAACGACCCGCGTAAGGCCCCACATCGACAATATAATCGGCGGCCATCATCATGGCTTCGTCATGCTCCACCACGATGACCGTATTTCCCAAATCCCGCAATTGCTTGACCACCTTGATAAGATGGTCCGTGTCCCGGGGATGCAGGCCGATGCTCGGTTCATCCAGGATATACAGCGAACCCACCAAGGCGCTCCCCAAGGAGTTGGCCAGATAAATGCGCTGGCTTTCCCCGCCGGACAAGCTGGCCGAAGAACGCGAGAGGCTCAGGTACGAGAGCCCCACATCCTTCAAATACTGCAAACGGTTCCGGATTTCCGTCAACATGCGGGCCGCGACAGCCTTCTCATATGCGGTCAATTGGATATTGTCGAAAAAAACGGCCAAATCCCCTACCTGCATCCGGACCAAATCCGAAATGCTCCGCCCGTTTATCTTGACATAACCGGCATCCTTGCGCAACCGGCTCCCATGGCAATCGGGGCACAGTGTCCTTCCCCTGTAGCGGGAAGCCATGACCCTGTACTGTATCTTGTAGGAGTTCTTTTCGATGAAACGGAAGCAATCGTAGATACCCCGGGCCTGCTTGCCACCATGCCAAAGTATATGTTTTTCCTTTTCGCTCAAATCCTTGTACGGACGATGCACGGGAAACCCTTCCCGTTCGGCATGCCGGATGAAGTCCTTCTTCCATTCGCTCATCTTCTCCCCCCGCCAACAAGCCACCGCGTCCTCGTAAACCGAAAGGTTCCGGTCCGGAATGACCAAATCCTCGCTTACACCGACCACGGTCCCTATTCCCTCGCAGGTCTTGCAAGCTCCGTAAGGGTTGTTGAAACTGAAAAAATTCGGGCTGGGTTTGACAAAACTCATCCCGTCCATTTCCAAACGGTTGGAAAACTCCAGGAAACGGGATTTCCCCTCCTGGAGCGCACATTCGATATAGCAACTGCCGTCCCCTTCGTTGAAAGCGGTCTGGACCGAATCGAAAACCCGGGAATACAGGACTCCCTGCTCTTCGCCCCAACGGATGACCAGACGGTCCACCAGCAAATAATATCCGTCCAAGGAGTCCAAACCGAGGGCCTGGTCCATTTCCACAATCCGGGACCGGGCGGCATCTTCCGGGCAGACATGGTACAAACGGCTGAAACCCCGTTTTTCCAGCAACCCCAGATATTCCCGCACGCCCAATCCCTCACGGACCCGGACAGGGGCCAAGACGTACATCCTCGTCCCTTCCGGTAATTTGAGCGCGAAATCGGCCACGTTGCTGACCGAATGCCGACGGACTTCCCGTCCCGACACAGGGGAGTAAATCTTGCCTATCCGGGCATAAAGAAGCTTGAGGTATTCGTAAATCTCAGTTACGGTCCCTACCGTGGAACGGGGATTGAAATTGATGGATTTCTGCTCGATGGCAATAGCCGGGGAAATACCTTCCACGAAATCGACTTCGGGTTTGCTCATCCGTCCAAGGAACTGCCGGGCGTAAGAACTGAGGCTTTCCACATAACGGCGTTGCCCCTCGGCATACAGGGTATCGAACACCAAAGAAGACTTTCCCGAACCCGAAAGACCGGTCACCACAACCAGTTTCCCGGCAGGGAAACACACGTCAACGTTTTTCAAATTATTGACCCGCACGCCCCTCAAAACAATCCGGCGCTGCGTGTCGTCCGGTCTGGGTTCCTTGCTGCTGGTTTCCGAATTCTTCTTTCCTGCCATTTTCCGGCTTGTTAAGGTAGGCACCGCCGTACCACGGACGGGACGGTGCGAAGCGCGAATTTACATCTTTTTTGGCTTTTCCCGGGCAATTTCATGCAAACACTCCGTACAAAGGCACTGCCCGGGATATTCCCTGGCAAGGTAGCGGCGGCTTTCCTCTTCCAATTCCACCCCCATGCAGGAGCAAGAAAGGGAATGGAGGCATTCGAATTTTTTCCCGCAACGGGGACATTCTTTTTCCATTCGGCAAATTTAAACAGGACCAAGCGTTTTTTTGCTTACTTTCGTGGGGTGTTTCCGGGCCTTGCGAGGCCGACCGCCAGCCCCCCCCTGAAAAAAAACACTAAGAAGCTGTTTAAATTTATTTGTTTAGACTATCGGGAGGGGATTTCGAGGGATGGCGCCGCGTTTTTCAAAGGAGGATAGCCGAGCTATCTGACATGAAAAACGCAACCGATAGCGAAAGTCGAGCGGGAAAGCAAAGCTTGCTTTGATTTCTCCGAGACCAAGCAAGCTATCTTCGAGCTTCGCTCAACCTAGACCCGAAATAGCCCCCGATGGGCAAACAAAATCCTGAAACCGCTCCCTGAAAAATCCAGTCTTTTCAGGATTGCAAGAAATTTTAAACAGCTTTTAACTCAACGTATCATGAAAGGAAAAAACAAGGAAAAATTCCAAACAGCCGAAAGGGTATCGGAAAAACCATCGGACAATTTCGTGTTCCAACGCTCCAAACTGGCATATTGCTTGGCCGCGGAAAAAATCAGCGGGAAAGTCCTCGAAATCGGAACCGGGGAAGGTTACGGAGCCAAAATCCTGCAACCCAAGGCCGAAGCATTCTTTACCATCGACCGTTACGCCACGCCTTTGGATCCCGCATTGGCCGGGAAAATCCATTTCACCCGGGCCAAAGTCCCTCCCATCCCGTTCGCCGACAAGACCTTCGATTTCGTCGTTTCCTTCCAAGTCATCGAACACGTTTACTATGACAGATTCCTGATCCAGGAAATATGGCGGGTCCTCAAACCCGGAGGCAAACTCCTCATTTCCACGCCCAACAGAAACATGTCCCTGACACGCAATCCTTTCCATGTACGCGAATACGACTCCGAAGATTTCTCGGCCTTGCTTTGGGCGGCTTTCAGGCAAATCGAATCCGGAGGCATCGCCGGAAACCAAAAAGTAATGGAATATTACGAGCAGAACCGCCAAAGCGTGGCCAAATTCGCCCGTTTCGACATCCTCGACCTCCAGCACCGCCTGCCACGCCAGCTCTTCAAAATTCCTTACGACATATTGAACCGCATCAACCGGAAACGCCTGCTCAAAGAGGGGAACGGCTTGGTGGAATCCATCCGGATGGAAGACTATTTCTACACCTCCAATATCGACAACTGCTTCGATTTGTTCTACACGGCAACAAGAGCCGGGAAGTCCTCAATGACCCTATGGTAAAAGAAGAACTTCCGCATACCCACGGTCAGGAAACCGGTCGTTTCGGCTGTCCTTTATATTGTCCGTGATATTTCCGGAACCTCAGCTGGATGACCCCGAAGAAAGCTTCCTTGAAGATTTTCTTGCTCATCTTGGAGGTTCCTTCCTTGCGGTCGGTAAACACGATGGAAACCTCCTTTATCTGGTATCCCAGACGGTAGGCCGTGTACTTCATCTCGATTTGGAAGGCGTAGCCCACGAAATGCACATCGTCCAAATCCATATTACGGAGCAAGGAGGCCTTGTAGCAAACAAAACCGGCGGTCGCATCCCCGATTTTCATGCCGGTCACGATCCGCACGTAAGCCGAAGCATAATAGGACATCAAGACCCTTCCGATAGGCCAGTTGACCACGTTGACCACCCCGTTCACGTAACGGGACCCCACTGCCAAATCCGCCCCATCCTTGGCACAAGCCTTGTACAAGCGCTCCAAATCGTCGGGATTATGGGAAAAATCGGCATCCATCTCGATCACATAGTCGTAATCACGGGCCAAAGCCCATTTGAAACCATGGATGTAGGCAGTCCCCAGCCCCAACTTCCCGCTACGTTTCTCCATGAACAAGCGTTCGGGAAACTCCGGCATCAAGGATTCCACGATAGCGGCCGTCCCGTCGGGGGAATTGTCTTCCACGACCAAAATATCGAAAGCCTTGGGCAAAGAAAAAACCTTACGGATGATTTTTTCTATGTTTTCTTTCTCGTTGTAAGTAGGAATGATGACTAATGCGTCGCTGCTCATCGCTTCAAAAATAAAATCGGGAACATGCCCCTGTAGGATTCAGACAGGCAAATATAAAAGCTCTTCCGAAAATAAGCAAATCCCGCGACATCCTTGACGAAACGCAAAAAAACGCCACGGGAAACACAGAGGAAAACGGCCCCCGGCCCCGCAGGAAAAACAAAATCCCGGAACCGGATGGAAGGATGGCTCCCCGGTCCCGGGATTGCAAAATCCGAAACGATTCCTAATCTTCTAGTTCCCGAAATTGTCGTACCGGATCATATTGGCAGGGACTCCAAGGCTGTCGAGCATCTTCACGACCGCTTCCGTCATGGGCTTGGGACCGCAAAGATAGTATTCGATTTCTTCCGGTTCGGGATGATTCTTGAGGTAGTTGTCGAAAATGACCTGGTGGATGAACCCGGTGTAGCCCGTCCAATGGTCTTCCGGCAGGGGTTCGCTCAAGGCCACATGGAAACTGAAATTCGGGAACTCCTTCTGGATTTTCTCGAAATCATCGATATAGAACAATTCCTTCAACGAACGTCCTCCGTACCAGAACGAAGCCTTGCGCTTGGTACGCTTGGTCATGAACTCGTCGAAAATCTGGGAACGCATGGGCGCCATACCGGCCCCGCCGCCGATGAACATCATCTCCCTTTCGGTATCCTGGACGAAAAATTCCCCGTAAGGTCCTGAAATCGTAATCTTGTCGCCTGGTTTGAGCGAATAGATATAGGAGGAGCAGATACCGGGATTCACCTTCATGAACCCGCCCTTCTTGCGGTCGAATGGCGGCGTGGCGATACGCACGTTGAGCATGATACGGTTCCCCTCCGCCGGATGGTTGGCCATCGAATAGGCCCGGAAACAAGGTTCGGGATTCTTCATCACCAAATCGAACATCTTCATCTTTTCCCAGTCGGGACGGTAAGGGGCATCCACGTCGATGTCCTTGAAATCGACCGTGCAAGCCGGGACATCAATCTGTATGTAGCCGCCTGCCCTGAAATCCAGGTTTTCGCCTTCAGGCAACTTGACCACGAACTCCTTGATAAAAGTGGCCACGTTATGGTTGGAAACCACTTCGCATTCCCACTTCCTGACCCCGAAGACTTCGGGAGGAATCCGTATCGACATATCGCTCTTGACCTTCACCTGGCAGCTCAGGCGCCAGTTTTCATGCTGTTCCCGGTAGGAAAAAAAGCCTTTTTCGGAAGGCAGTATGCTTCCGCCCCCCTCATCCACCCGGCAACGGCAAAGCCCGCAGCTTCCTTTTCCCCCGCAGGCCGAAGGCAAATAAATCTTCTGTGCGGACAAAGTGGACAAAAGGGAACTTCCCGCTTCCACTTCCAAGGTCTTCTCCCCGTTGATTTTCACTTTGACCTTTCCCTGGGGACTCAGTTTGGTCCTGGCATAAAGCAAGACTGCCACCAAGACAAGCATGATGACCAGAAAGACGATGACACTGGTCAACACGATGCTCCACGTAGAAACCATATTTTCTTAAATATTATATTTTCAAACAATTTTCTCCGCTCCGGCAAGGGTTTCCCGGAGCGTTTCCGAACCGGTCCCCCGCCCATCCCGTATCCTTCTCAGAGTTCGATACCCAGGAAACACATGAACGAAATACCCATCAGGCCGGTGATGATGAACGCCACCCCCAAGCCTTTCAGCGGAGCCGGGACATTGGAGTATTTCAGCTTTTCCCGGATGGCCGCGATGCCCACGATGGCCAAGCACCAGCCGATTCCCGAACCCAAAGCGAAGGTGGTAGCTTCCGCCAAACTTTGGTACTCGCGTTCCTGCATGAACAAGGAAGCCCCCATGATGGCGCAGTTCACCGCTATCAAGGGCAGGAAAATACCCAAGGAGGAATAAAGCGAAGGCGAATACCTTTCCACGACCATCTCCACCAATTGGACGATGGCGGCAATCACGGCAATGAACATGATGAAACTCAAGAAACCCAAGTCCACCTCGCTCAAGGCCGGACTCAACCAGGAAAGACCGCCTTTTACAAGCAAATACTTATTTATCAAATAATTGACCGGAACCGTAATCAACATCACAAAGACAACGGCTATACCTAGGCCGAAAGAGGTCTTCACGTTTTTGGAAATGGCCAAAAAGGAACACATTCCCAAGAAGTAGGCAAAAACCATGTTGTCCACGAAAATGGACCGGACGAAGAGGCTGAACAGATTTTCCATATCTCTACTTCTCTATTAAGTTACGATTCCTGGAACGCTGTATCCAGATGATGATGCCCACAAGGATCAAGGCCATCGGGGGCAGGATGAAAAGGCCGTTGTTGGAATAGCCCGCTTCATAAAAACAAGAAGGTATGATTTGGTGTCCCAACAAGGTTCCCGAACCCAAAAGCTCACGGACAATGGCCACGATGACCAAGATGATACCATACCCTATACCATTCCCGATACCGTCCAGGAACGAAGGCCAAGGCTTGTTGGCCATGGCGAAAGCTTCCAAACGTCCCATGACGATACAGTTGGTGATAATCAAGCCAACGAAAACGGAAAGCTGCTTGCTGACCTCGAAGGCGACCGCCTTGAGTACCTGGTCCACCAAAATCACCAAGGTCGCAATGACCGTCAACTGCACGATGATACGAATCCGGGGCGGAATGGAGTTCCGCATCAAGGAAATGATAAGGTTGGAAAAGGCCGTGACCACCGTCACCGAAAGGGCCATGACCAAGGCCGGCTGTAGTTTCGCCGTCACCGCCAATGCCGAACATATCCCAAGCACCTGCACCGTGACAGGGTTCTCCGAACCGAAAGGCCGGGACAGGAGCTTCATGTTCTTGGCCGAGAACATCTCTTTCCAGAACGGGACGGAAGCTTCCGCCGTCTTTGTTTTTTCTTGGCTCATATTGTTATTTGCTTTTTCCTGTTTTCAAATTAACGGGCTACCTGTCCGACAACCGGGACAAAGGCTGTCGTATCGGTAGCCACAGCAACCGGGTCCACGGTTCTTCCTTCCCCGCGCATGCGTTCGAAGAAAGGAACATAGCAAGACAGACAGTCTTTCAGCATTTTCGTCACCCCGTTGCTGGTGATGGTACCGCCCGAAACCGCGTCAACCGCATTTTCAAGCTGGCCCGCATATTTTTCCGCCCCGCCTTTCTGGACCGTGACGGACACGAAATCCCCGTTGCGTGAATCGAAAATCTTCTTGCCCTCGAACTGCTTCTGGAAGTCCTCCCCGGCAATCTCAGCCCCTAAACCCGGAGTTTCCCCCTTGTGGCCGAATGTGGCACCCTCCACGGTATTGAAATCCTTGCCTATCGCCAAGTAACCCCAGATGGCGCCCCACAAGCCCTTGCCTTGCAAGGGCACGATATAGGCATCCCCTCCCCGGCAGACAAACACCGGGAAAAAAGCATCGGCTTCCCCTTTGGATGCCTTGTCCAACTCGGCTTTCATGTTACAGTCGAAAGCCCGGGAAACACCGGCATCGCCTTCCACTTGTTTCCAAGCGCCGTCCTCGTTGACATAACGGGCCACGACCCGACCCTCGCGGTCTACCCGCAGTTCGGCCGTTATTTCCTCGTTATAGGCCTCCATGGCCGCCTCCCTTTCCACATCCTTCCCTGCCGCTTTGAGGATTTCCTGCATCGTGGCGGTTTCCTCGTTCCGGCTCTGCATGGGCTGCAAGAGCGTGGCGGCCAAGGCCAGCACAATGGCTGCTCCCGCCACCAAAACCGTGGTATAGATGAATATGTATCGGTTCGAAAACATCGTCTTTTCGGATTAAAGATTAACAAATCAGGCTTTTTTCGATGCCAGGACAAGACGTTTGCGACGCCTTGCCATGTTCCGGCCCACCACCAAGTAATCGATAAGCGGGGCAAAGGTATTCATCAACAGGATGGCCAACATCATGCCTTCGGGATAGGCGGGATTGTAAATCCGGATCAACATGGCCATCAAACCGACGAGGAAACCGTAAATGAGTTTTCCCGTCCCGGTCTGGGCCGAGGTTACCGGGTCGGTAGCCATGAACACCAAACCGAACAAGAAACCGCCCGAAAGAATATGTTGCAGGATGGAGGCTCCGGTACTCCCGGCAAGCCCGCCAATCCAAGCCATCAACACGCCCCCGGCCAAGGTACTGATCATGACCCGGAAACTGCCGATTCCCGTCCAAAGCAAGATAACCGCGCCCAACAAGATGCAGAATTTGGAGGTCTCGCCCACCGAACCGGGAATGAAACCCCAGAACAGGGTCTGCAAATCTGGCAAGGCGTTGATTTCACCGGCGGCGATATGGGAAAGCGGGGTCGGACCCGATACGGCATCGGCCACCCACACCTTGTCCCCGCTTATCTGCGAAGGATAGGCGAAAAACAGGAATGCCCGCGCCAACAAAGCCGGGTTCCAGATATTCATACCGGTTCCCCCGAAAACTTCCTTGCCGATGATGACGGCGAAAGCGGTAGCCACGGCAAGCATCCAAAGCGGTACGTCCGGCGGGCAAATCAAAGGAATAAGGAAGCCCGAAACCAGGAAACCTTCGTTTACCTCATGTCCCCTGACCTGGGCAAAAATGAACTCAATCGCCAAGCCGACCACATAACTGACAACCAGCATCGGGAGCACCTTGGTGCAACCGAACCAGAAATTCTGCCAGAAACCGGCTTCGACACCTACGGTGGCATGGTGCATATACCCCACGTTGTATGTCCCGAAAAGGAAGCAGGGTACCAAGGCCAGCACGACCACAATCATGGTCCGCTTCATGTCCAAGGCATCGCGGACATGGCTACCGATGGACGTCACCTTGTCGGGTACATATAAAAAGGACTCAAAAGCCTCGAAAGTGGAATGCAGGAAATGGTATTTTCCTCCTTTCTCGAATTTGGGCTTGATCCGATCCAAGAAATTCCTAAGCATATGATGTTTCTTTTCTGTCGTTTGTACTCTATGTCGCAAGAAGGCATGATTTCAGAGACCTCGCCAGGAACCCGTCATTGGACTTCCTTGTGGATGAATTCCAATCCCTCGCGGACAATCTTCTGTATCTCGATCTTGGAGGCATCGATGAACTCGCAAAGCGCGAAATCCTCGGGCGAAACCTCGTAAATCCCCAAAGCCTCCATGTTTTCGATATCCTGGGCAATGCAAGCCTTGAGCAACTGCATGGGATAAATGTCCATCGGTAAGACTTTCTCGAACTGCCCCGTCAACACGAAGGCCCGTTCCCCACCGTTCAAGTTGGTGTCCATGCGGTAACGGCGGTTCGGGAACAACCACGAAAAGAAGGTCCGCGAATAACTGTAGGTGTTCAGGCCCGGGGTCATCCACCCCATGAAACGGAAACGCTTGCCTTCCGGTATGACCGAAACCAAGTGGTCGTATGGTCCAAGGTATCCATCCGCTTGGATTTGCGTCCCGGTCAGGATGTTGCCGCTGACCACACGGACATCCGTCCCCAGTTTGAGGTTGTCTTTCAACAAATAAGAAACATTAAGACCCGCAATGACCTTGTGGTATCCGGTTTTCAAGACTTCCGAACCAGCCACGGCCACGACCTTGGTGGCATCGTAAACGCCTTTCATGAACAAACGGCCCATGATGACCACGTCCTGTGGGTGCACGTACCAGACCGTATCCCCTTTGTTGATGGGAGCCACGTGATGGATCTGGATTCCCACGTTGCCGCAGGGGTGAGGTCCTTCGAAGGAATGGATTTCAGCATTCTTGCATTCCAGATAAGCCTTGGAAGCCGTTTTGAGATGATGCACGCCCAAATGCACCTTTTTCCCCGCCAATTTGGCCAAAGCATCGATTCCCGCCTGGAAGTATTCCTCCTGTCCCCGGACCACCATGTCCAAATCGGGCGCCAAGGGAGCGGTATCGAAAGCCGAGACGAAAATGTCGCGGGGCGTACCTGCAGGATCGGCCGGCAAATCGAAAGGACGCTGACGGATGAATGCCCACAAACCAGCCTGCAACAATTTCTCCCGTACCTTTTCCGCCGTGAAATCCTTTTGCTCCAAAACTCCGAAATCCTTATACTGTGGTTTCTCGTCGGCCGTAATCCGGATTTCCTCGATAACCCGGCGCGGGCCGTAGACGATTTCCTCCACGACACCGCTCACCGGGGAGGTCAGCACGATTTCCGGATGGTTCTTGTCGAAGAACAAGGGTTCACCGGCCAAGACCCTTTGCTGCGGCTGCACCGACAATTTGGGGTGCATACCGTAAAAAGCGGCAGGCTTGAGGGCGTAACGGGTGTAAGATACGGTAGGCGCGTCGAGCGAACTGTCCGGACTTCCTTCTATTTTGATATCCAGTCCCTTTCGAAGTTTAATCACTTTTTCCATGGGCAGTATTGCGTAAATTGGGTTTGCGAAGATAATATTATTTTTGCACTCGGCAGACCTGTCCGGCTTGCCGCGGATTTTCCCGGAAAAGCATGGCCGGACCGGACACTCCGATAAAAATCGACAAAAACCATGAAAGCAAGCATGAAAACTTCGCCTGGGACCCCCAAGGCAAGGAAAAAGAAAGCGGAAACAATGCCCCGGCCGCAACCTCCCCTGCTGCCTGTATATGCTTTCGATGCCGTATTCGCATGCAGTTGCATCTTTTTCCTCATCCTGGCCGCCCCCCAGGAGTTGACGTTCCTGCAAAGCCTCAGCTGGGTGGTTTCCTGGCTCTGCTTGCTCTTTTTCTCGAAAAACGTGGTCCGGAAACGCCTGCATGTGGCCGCCATCGTCTTTTTGGCTTCCTTTGCCACAGCCCTGCCCTGGCTGCTTCCTGCAAGCACCGATTTGCAGATTTATTGGATACTCGTCTGGATTGCCGCCCTCTTGGTCATCTGGCCGTTCCGTTTCCTGGCCTTGGGAGAACTGGCTTCGGCCTGCATTTACGGGCTGGGCTTTTGGCTCGGTTCCTTTTCGTTGTTTGAAGGCTCTTTCGACCCCAGGGTCCTGGCCATCTTCGCCGATTCCGCCAGCCCGATGCCGGAAGGCTTGGAAAGCCTATGCGGTATCCTGGCTTGGTTCTCTTTCCTTGTCCTGTTCGCCGAATCCTTCCTGAAGGACATTTCCCTCTACCAACGACACAAGGAACTCCAACATTACTCGCTCCCGGTCTTGGTCGGGAACCTGTCCGGCTTTTTCCACCGCAAATGGCAGGACAGCCCGCTCCACCGGAAATGGATTATCGCCTTTTTCCTGCTCTACGCCTTGGGAGGTATTGCCTTGCTGGCCGTATTCTTGTAAACATCCGGTTCCCCCAAAAATAGTACCTTTGCAGGCCTTGCAGGCCCGCCCAGACCTCAAGGCAGGGCAAATTCCCGGATGGAAAAGTTTTTGATCCACCACCATAGAAACCGCCATAGAACACGATAACGAACCATGGAATACGATTTTAGAAAAATTGAAGCCTTTTGGCGTTCCTATTGGAAGGAACACCAGACTTTCAAGGCCGAAAACCATTCTTCCAAACCCAAATACTATGTCCTGGACATGTTCCCCTACCCTTCAGGGGCCGGGTTGCATGTAGGGCATCCCTTAGGATATATCGCCAGCGACATCTATGCACGCTATAAACGCCTCCAAGGCTTCAACGTCCTGCATCCGATGGGGTTCGATGCCTACGGGCTCCCAGCCGAACAATACGCGATCCAGACCGGGCAGCATCCTGCCACCACGACCCGGAAGAACATAGCCCGTTACCGCCAACAACTTGATTTGCTTGGGTTCTCGTTCGATTGGGACCGGGAAGTGCGCACTTGCGATCCGCAGTATTACCATTGGACGCAATGGGTGTTCATCCGTCTCTTCCATTCTTGGTACGACAAGAAAGCCGGCAAGGCCCGTCCCATGGCCGAACTGGAACAAATCCTGGCCCGGGAGGGCAACAGCCGTGTCCTGGAAGAGGCCAGTTGCAGCCCCCATCCGGTTTTCAAGGCCGAAGAATGGAGCAACTACACGGAAAAGGAACGCCAACAGGTCTTGATGAACTACCGTTTGGCCTACCTTTCCGACACCATGGTGAACTGGTGTCCCAAATTAGGCACCGTGCTGGCCAACGACGAGGTTATCAACGGGCTTTCCCAACGCGGAGGGCATCCGGTGGAAAGGAAATTGATGAAGCAATGGTCCTTGCGTATCACCGCCTACGCCCAACGGCTTTTGGACGGGCTGGACGACTTGGACTGGAGCGATTCGCTCAAGGAAATGCAACGCAACTGGATCGGTCGCAGCACCGGAGCGGAATTGCGTTTTGAAATAGAACACGGGGCGGAAAACGGCATGCCCGAGGGGTTGCGAATCTTCACGACCCGGCCCGACACCCTTTTCGGGGTCAGCTTCATGGTCCTTTGTCCCGAACACGACAAAATCGGGAAGCTGACCACGCCCGGGCAGAAAGAAGCGGTGGAAGCCTATGTGAAATATGCCAAAAACCGGACCGAACGCGAACGCCAAGCCGATGTCAACAAGGTCAGCGGGGTTTTCACCGGTTCCTATGCCCTCCATCCGTTTACCGGCGAACGGCTGCCCATCTGGATTTCGGAATACGTGCTGGCCGGATACGGGACCGGGGCCATCATGGCCGTGGCGGCCCACGACAGCCGCGACTACCGTTTCGCCAAGCACTTCAACCTGCCCATCAAACAGGTGGTGGCCGGCGGAGACATTGAAAAAGAGGCCTACGAAGCCAAGGATGGAACCTTGGTCAATTCCGATTTCTTAAACGGGCTCAAGGTCAAGGAGGCCATCGGACGCATGGTACAGGAAATCGAAAAACGGGGCCTTGGGAAAGCCAAGGTCAACTACCGCTTGCGGGATGCGATTTTCAGCCGCCAGCGTTACTGGGGCGAGCCCTTCCCCATCTATTACAAGGACGGCATGCCTTACACCCTGCCCGACGACAAACTGCCCCTCCTCTTGCCTGAGGTGGACAAATACCTGCCGACCGCCGAAGGGGAACCGCCTTTGGCCCGGGCCAAAGATTGGAAAACCGAAGAAGGTTATCCTCTGGAGACTAGCACTATGCCAGGATTCGCCGGTTCGAGCGCCTATTATTTGCGCTACATGGACCCCCATAACGGGGAGGCCTTGGTTTCGCCGGAAGCCAACCGTTACTGGAAGCAGGTGGACTTGTACGTGGGCGGTGCCGAACACGCCACCGGACACTTGATTTATTCCCGTTTCTGGAACAAGTTCCTGTTCGACCTCGGCCTCGTCTGCACCGAGGAACCCTACCGCAAGCTTATCAACCAAGGCATGATCCAGGGCCGTAGCAGCTTCGCTTACCGCTTGAACTGGACCCGCTACAAAGAATACCTGGAAAAACACCCGGAAGGAATCGAAGGATTGCCGTCCGAAGAAGGCAGCTTGGTCTTCGTTTCCAAGAACATTCCCGGACGGGAAATCTTCTGCGACCCCATCCATGTGGATATCCATTTGGTAGACAACGACATCTTGGATTTGGAAGCCTTCAAGGCCTGGATGCCCGATTTGGCTGCTTCCCAGTTCGTCCTCGAAGACGGACGTTACGTCTGCGGGGCGGAAATAGAAAAAATGTCCAAGTCGATGTACAATGTGGAGAACCCCGACGAAGTGGTGGAAAAATACGGGGCCGACACCTTGCGCATGTACGAAATGTTCTTAGGCCCCATCGAACAATCCAAACCTTGGGACACCAAGGGGATTGAAGGGGTTTCCCGCTTCCTGAAGAAGTTCTGGCGCAGCTGTTTCGATGAAAACACCGGGCAACCCGCCTTGGAAGACGGCCAGGCCACAGCCGCCGAGCTGAAAGTCTTGCACAAGACCATCAAGCGGATTCTCGACGATACCGAACGCTTCTCGTTCAACACGGCCGTGAGCGGGTTCATGATTGCCCTCAACGAGCTGTCCGAGTTGAAATGCCGCAAAAAAGCTGTTTTCGAACCGTTGACGATTCTCCTTTCGCCCTATGCCCCCCATCTTGCGGAAGAGGTTTGGAGGTCTTTAGGCCATGGAGAAAGCATTTCTTTTGCAAGCCTGCCGGTTTACGAGGAGAAGTACACCTTGGATCAGAGCTTCAATTACCCGGTTTCTTTCAACGGCAAGATGCGGTTCACGCTGGAACTCCCCTTGGACTTGAACCCGGCCCAGATTGAGCAGCAAGTTCTGGCATCGGAACAGGCCGCCAAATGGCTTGAAGGGAAAACCCCCAAGAAGGTTGTTGTGGTGCCTAAGCGGATTGTAAACATTGTTTTGTAGGTGGTGTGCCATGAAACTCCTGGTTGTGGAAGACGAACCCGAATTACGGGAAATGATGGTCCAAGTGCTCAAGGAACAAGCCTGGGTCGTGGAAACGGCGGCCACCTATGCGGAAGCCGAAGAGAAGACGGAGCTTTACGAGTACGACTGCATCCTGCTCGACTTGATGCTCCCCGATGGCAACGGCCTGGACCTTCTGGAAAGCCTGCAACAAAAACATAATCCGCCCCAAATCCTGATTACCTCGGCCAAAGCCGCCGTGGAAGACCGGGTGAAGGGCTTGATGTCCGGCGCGGACGATTACCTGCCCAAGCCTTTCGACCTGGGCGAATTGGTAGCCCGGGTCAACAGCCAGCTCCGCCGACGGCAGGGTGGGAAAAAATCCCTGCAAGCGGGCAATGTGGAACTCTTCCCTGACGAACGCAGGGTCGTGGTCGATGGCAACCCCCTCGAACTGCTCCACAAAGAGTACCATATCCTGCAATACTTCATCACCCGTCCCACGCGGATGGTAGACAAACAGTCCTTGGCCGAAGCTGTCTGGGGCGACCATGCCGACCAATCCGACAATTACAACTACGTTTACCAACAAGTAGCCAACCTCAAACGGAAGCTCAAGGAAGCCCGGGCCAGCATCGAGATACGCTCGGTTTACGGCTTCGGTTACAAGTTGGTGGCAGAAGGAAGCACGGAAGACACGGAGGCAGGTTCCCGCCCGGAGGGGAAATAACCACCCTCTTAAGAAGATGAAACTCATCAATCTGATTATGAAAAGGATGGCTATCATATTGATTGCCATCCTTTCGCTTTGGTCCGTCCTTTTCTATTTGAGCCTGAAAAACGGAATCTACCGGATTGTGGATTCGGGCCTCCAAAATTTCGCCAACGACCGGATCAGCCTCTTCTTGGTTTCGGACAAAGGACAAAACCTTGCCGTCCAGGATTCCAGCGGAAGCTATTCCTATGCCGTCAATCCCATTCCGGAAAGTTATGCCCAAGCCAACAACGGAACGGTCTTCAAAAGCGAACGGGAAAAGAAAGCCGCCGGGAACAGCCTTTGGAGCCGGAGCATCCGGGTCATCTTCCAAGACGGGCAAGGACAGTATTTCCAGCTTACGGCCTGGGTTCCGACCTTGGCACAAAAGCAGCTTCAAAACTCCATTGCCCGCTGGATCGCCATCCTGTATTTCATCCTTCTATGCAGCATCCTTTGGCTCAACTACCGGGTCGTGGAAAAGAACATGAAACCACTCTACCGCCTTTTGCGGTGGATCGACGGTTTCGACATCCAGGAAACCCCTCCTCCCTTGGACAACCCTACCCGGATTACCGAGTTCCAACATTTGAACCAAGCCGTGTCGGAACAATTCGGGCGTGCCGCCGGGCTTTACGTGCAACAAAAAGATTTCGTGGACAATGCCGCCCATGAACTTCAAACGCCTTTGGCGGTCAGCCTCAACCATATCGAACAATTGCTGCAACGTCCCGACCTGAACGAGGAGCAAATGCAGGAAATCCTCAAGGTCCAGGGGACCTTGCGCCGTCTCTCCCGGCTCCAAAAGGACATGCTCCATCTGAGCCGCATCGAAAACGGAGCCTACCAGGGCAGGGAAAAGGTGGATTTCGGACAATATTTCCGGCAAGCGGCGGAAGACCTGGACGAAATCTTTGCCGGAAAACATATCGATTGCCAAATCGAAGAGGTTGCCCCTCTACAGGTCTTGGCCCATCCTGCCCTTTGCGAGCTACTGGTAGCCAATCTTTTGCGAAACGCTTTCCTACATACACCTCCCGAAGGCCGGATTTTGGTCCGTTGGGATTCCCGAGGCTTCAGCATCCGCAACACCGGCAACAAGGCCTTGGACAAGGATCATATCTTCCAACGTTTTTACAAGGATTCCCGCACCTCTTCTTCCAGCGGCTTGGGATTGTCGATCTGCCAAGCCATCTGCCACCAATACCATTGGCCCCTGCAATACGGTTTCGAAGAAGGTTTCCACTGCTTCAGCCTCCGCGTTTTTCCACAACCTGAAAGTTGACAAAGTATCGGCGAAGCGGTTCGTACATGCTTTTTTTTACTACTTTTGCTTTCCTATCATGACAGAGCGAGAAGACGAGAAAATAGAAAAAAAAAGGATAAGGGGCGCCCATGTGACCACCGTGCTTTCGATAGCCACGGTCTTGTTTCTCTTATGCGTCCAGGGGCTCATGCTGGGATATACGGGAAAGGTTTCCGATTACGTGAAGGAAAATATCGGTTTCACCTTGATGATCAAGGAATACACCCGGGAAAAGGATATCCTGGACATGAAGGAAATCATAGACCGTTCGCCCTACGTCAAAAGTTCCCGCTACATCAGCAAGGAAGAAGCCGCCAAGGAATTGCAGGAAGACCTGGGACAGGATTTCATCGCCTTCCTTGGCTACAATCCCCTCCTGCCTTCCATTGAAATCCACCTCAAGGCGGACTATACCCATCAGGACAGTATCGCCAAGTTCGAGGACGGACTGACCCGTTACCATCTTGTCAAGGAGCTCTACTACCAGCCCGACTTGATCCGTTTGGTCAATGACAACGTGGCCAAAATCAGCTTCTGGCTCGGTATCGCCAGTCTTTTCATCCTCATCGTGGCGGTCTATCTTATCAGCAACACCATGCGTTTGTTGATTTATTCCAAACGCTTCACCATCAACACCATGCAATTGGTGGGAGCCACACCGGCATTCATCCGCCGGCCTTTCATCCGCAAGAGCATGCTCCAAGGTTTTTCCGGTGCCCTCATCGCCATCCTCATAGCGGCCATGCTCCTGTTCTACCTCCACCAGAAAGCGCCTGGAATCATCAACAGCCAGGACATGGGCATGGTGGCCGGGGTTTTCCTGCTGGTCCTGCTGACAGGCATCTTGTTCACTTGGATTTCAGCATGGATTTCGGTGAACAAGTACCTTAAAATGCGCAATTCCGAACGGATTTATTACTAAGATTTTCATATTCACACCATGGCCATAAACGAAAACAAGACCCAAAAACTTCCCGGAGAGGAAAAGTCGAAAATGTTCGATTTCGCTTTCGGACGGGAAAACTATATCCTGATGATTGCCGGCATCGTCATCATGGGAATCGGTTATCTGCTGATGTGCGGAGGCGGAAGCGAGGATCCGGAAGTATTCAGCTACGATCTTTTCAATACGCGGCGCTTGGTAGTGGCCCCCTTGGTCATCTTGGCGGGTATCATCGTCGAAATCGTGGCCATCATGAAAAAACCTAAAAAATAAGATCCACGGACCTCGGCCTTGCACAACTTCCCAGTAGAAAAAAACACACTGTATAAATGAATTGGTTTGAAGCTTTAATCCTCGGTATCGTCCAAGGACTGACCGAGTTTTTGCCTGTCAGCAGCAGCGGGCATCTGGAAATCGGAAAAGCCTTGCTGGGCGTCCAAGTCTCGGACGACCTCTTGTTCACCGTGGTCGTCCATGGTGCGACGGTCCTTAGCACGATTGTCGTTTTCTGGAACCAGATCGTCAAACTTTTCAAGGGGTTCATCAAATTCAAAATGAACGAGGAAACCGACTATGTCCTGAAGATTTTCGTTTCGATGATCCCGGTCATGATCGTCGGCCTTTTCTTCAAAGATTACGTGGAATCCTTGTTCGGAAGCCTCTTGCTGGTAGGTTGCATGTTGATAGTCACAGCCTTGCTGTTGACTTTGGCCACCTACCTGGGTAGCGGGAAAAGGGAAATCACCTACCGCGACGCCTTCATCATCGGTCTTGCCCAATGCTTGGCCGTCCTGCCGGGGCTTTCCCGGAGCGGAACCACCATCGCCACGGGCCTGCTGTTGGGAAACAAAAAGGACTCCATCGCCCAGTTCTCTTTCCTGATGGTCTTGATTCCCATCTTGGGCGAAAACATCCTCAGCTTGTTTTCGGGAGATATTACTTCCTCCTCCATTCCCTTTACATCCCTGCTGGCCGGCTTCCTCGGCGCCTTTTTTTCAGGCTGGGCCGCCTGCAAGTTCATGATCGGCATCGTGAAGAAAGGAAAACTGGTATATTTCGCCATTTACTGCCTCATCGTAGGCTTGACCGTTATCTTCGCTACCTTGTCCTGAACAAGTTGAAAGATGAAATTTCCTTGCCGGACATCCCATGTCCCACACCTTTCCTTTCTCTGGATTGCCTTGGCCTCCATCGTCTTGCCCGGACAATCCCAAGGGACGGGTTGCCATCCCGACCCGGGCAAGCTGGGAAAGGCGAAGCTTCATTACGAAAAAGCCTTGAGCGCTTACCAAAACGGGCAAGACGAGCAAGCTTGGAAGTTTTTGAGGATTGCCGAAAAAACCGAAGCTTGCTTTGCCGACATACATATGCTCAAAGCCGTCTTGTTCGAAGAAAATAAACAAGCCGACAGCGCCATTGCCTCTTACCGGAAAGCCTTTTCCATCGACCCCGAGGTTTTTCCCAGCGCTTATTACGACTTGGGCGTCTTGGAGTACTCTACCGGCCAATACGAGGAAGCCGAAAAGAGTTTCAACCTCCTTTTGAGCCACCCCGGGGTTTCCGAAAAACGCAAGGAACAAGCCCGGATGGCCCAACTCAGGAACCGGGAAGCATTGGCCTTGACCCGGGAGGAAATCGATTTCCAACCGAAAAACCAAGGTCCGGCAATCAACACGGCCGAAGACGAATACCATCCTTCCGTTTCCTTGGATGGGAACACCTTGATTTTCACCCGCCGATATAGGAAAGAAGAGCCCGTGCCACATCCGGAGGAAGATTTTTTCTACTCCGTGCGCGACTCTTCCGGAAATTGGCAACCGGCCCGGTTGTTCCCCGAGCCTGTCAACTCTCCCGAAAACGAAGGAGCCTTGAGCATCTCCCCGGATGGAAGATACTTGTTCTTTGCAGGCTGCAACCGGGATGACGGATGGGGTTCCTGCGATCTTTACGCCGCCGTACGCAAAGGCGGAACATGGAGCCTCCCTTTCAATCTGGGAGAAACGGTCAACTCCATATACTGGGAATCCCAACCCTGCATGTCTTCCGACGGGAAAACCCTCTATTTCGCCAGCAACCGGCCCGGAGGGCAAGGGGGCAGCGACCTCTGGAAAACGGAACTTTCCGAATCCGGGACATGGAGCAGCCCCGTCAACCTGGGTCCGCGCATCAACACCCCGGGCGATGAAAATTCACCCTTCCTGCACCCTGACGGGAAAACCCTCTATTTCGCGTCCAACGGGCATCCCGGCTTGGGCGGACGAGACCTTTTCGTCTGCCGTATGGACGAGAACGGACAATGGGGTGTTCCCCAGAACCTGGGATTCCCCATCAACACCTTCGGGGACGAAGCGACACTGAGTGTCAACGCCCAAGGAGACACGGCTTATTTTTCCAGCGACAACCTGGGGGGCTTCGGTAAAAGGGACATCTACGCCTTCGCCCTCCATGAAAAAGCCCGGCCCGCCACCGTTTCCTTCATGGAAGGCCATGTCACGGATTTCAAGAAACGCAAGCCTGTCCCGGCCCGTTTCGAACTTATCAGCCTCGAAACAGGGCTGGTCCGCATCGAATCCTCCGCCTCCACCGAAGACGGACGTTTCTTGGTCTGCCTGCCTACCGACGAGGAGTTCGCGCTCAACATATCCGCTCCCGGATACCTGTTCTATTCCGAACACATCGCCTTGGATTCCCGCTTCAAACAAGAACCCATGCGGAAAGAAATACGGCTCCACCCCATCGAGTCCGGAGCTTCCGTCATCTTGGAAAACATCTTTTATGCCGTGGAACAGTACCGATTGGAAGAAAAATCCATCGCGGAGCTGGACAAGGTGTACCGTTTCCTCCTCCAACATCCCTCCGTCCGCATCGAAGTCGGAGGCCATACGGACGATAGCGGTCCGGCCGCTTTCAACAAGGAATTGTCACAAAAAAGGGCCCAAGCCGTGGCCGATTACCTTATTGGACGAGGTATCGAAGCCTCCCGCATCGAAGCCAAAGGATACGGTTTCGACCATCCCATCGGCGACAACCGGACCGAGGAAGGCCGGACCAAGAACCGGCGGACCGAGCTCAAAATTCTCTAAAACCTTTTGATTCCTGCTACCATGACACCCTTCGACCCGAACCATGCCTGTGCTCCCAACGGGAATTTTTTCGGCTTCCCCTATACCGAAGAGGAAGCCTCCTTGATTTTGATTCCCGTACCTTGGGATGTCACCACATCCTACCGGCCAGGCACCGCACAGGGACCTCAAGCCATCCTCGATGCTTCCATCCAGCTGGATTTTTTCGATTTCGAAATCCCGGAAGCCTGGAATCTCGGTATCGGAAGCAGTCCCATGGAACGCAGCTCGGCTATCGCCAGGAAATCGGCGGCTTTGCGCCCCGTGGCGGAACGGGCCATCGCGTTCCAAGAAAAAAATTTCCAATCGCTTCCGGATAATTACGGGGAAAAGGATTTGGCCCGGGACCTCGCCCAAGTGGAACAAGGCGGGGAAGAACTCGGCCGCTGGCTCGAAAAAACATGCCTGGAATATCTGCAGGCCGGAAAAGCGACGGCCGTCGTAGGCGGGGACCATAGCGTGCCTTTGGGCCATTTCCGGGCCCTGGCTTCGAAATATCCGGATTTCGCCATCCTCCATTTGGACGCCCACGCCGATTTGAGGAAGGCCTACGAGGGTTTCCGGTACTCCCACGCGTCTATCATGCACAACGCCTTGCAGATTGGCAATATCAGCCGGATTGTCCAGATTGGGATCCGGGATGTATGCCAGGAAGAGCAAGAACGGGTCAAGGCCAGCCAGGGAAGGATTATCCAGTTTCCCGACCTCTTTTTGCAACAGGCCCTCCTGGAAGGCCGGAACTGGGCGGATTGCTGCCGCCAAATCCTGGAAACCCTACCTTCAAAAGTCTATGTAAGCTTCGACATCGATGTCCTTGAACCCTCCCTCTGTCCCCATACGGGGACCCCTGTTCCCGGCGGCCTCGGGTTCGCCCAGATCCGGTACCTTTTGTCGGCCTTGCGCCGCAGCGGAAAGGAAATCATCGGCTTCGACCTCTGCGAAGTGGCTCCGGACCCCTTGAATCCGGAAAACGAATGGGACGGGAATGTCGGAGCCCGCATCCTGTACATGCTTTCCAACACCCTTCTCGGCCAAAAAACGCACTGAACCAACATGAAAAATCGCATGAAAAAGCCTTTGGCCGGATGCGGAACTTGGCAAACCAAGGCTTTTTTTGTAGTTTTGTCCGCTTTTTTGCAAATCATGTTTTGCAATCCCTTATGGAAGACCGGTTTACAATTATGCCGACCGGAACGCGTATCCCGTCCGGAAGAATAAAAAATTCCATGGATCACGGGATTCCAAAACGAGAATAAATAAACAAAAGATACCCATGGCAACAACTGCAGATTTTAAAAATGGTTTGTGCATCAATTTCAACGGAGATGTGTGGCAGATTGTCGAATTCCAACATGTAAAGCCCGGGAAAGGCAATGCTTTCGTACGTACAAAGCTCAAGAACCTGAAAAACGGCCGCGTGTTGGCCAATACCTTCCCCGCAGGCGTGAAAATCGACACAGCCCGTGTGGAACGCCGTCCCTACCAATTCCTTTACAAGGACGAGACAGGGTTCAATTTCATGAATTCCGAAACCTACGACCAAATCAATATTCCCGAATTCCTTATCAACAGCCCTCAATTCCTGAAGGAAGGTTGCACCGTGGATATCTTGGTCCATGCAGAAACGGAAGAACCCCTTTCCTGCGAGTTGCCGGCTTACATGGAATTTGAAATCACGTACACCGAACCGGGTGAAAAAGGCAACACGGCTACCAACGCCATGAAGGATGCCACCATCGACACCGGTGCCACCATCCGTGTCCCCCTCTTTGTCAATACAGGCGACCGGGTGAAAGTGGACACCCGCAGCGGGGAATATTCCCAACGTGTATAATTGCGGCCCAAGCCAGGCCAAATCGCAAAACCTCCGCATACGGGAGTTTTTTGCCTAATCCGTTTTTTGAATGAAGTTTTCACAAGCATATACTGTCTCCCAGCTGATGTCCCACATGGAGGATGTCCGCTTGGTCGGTCCGGAAGATTTCCCGGTTTCAGGGATGAATGAAATCCACATGGTCGAGGATGGCGACATTACGTTTGTCGATTTGGACAAATATTACAAAAAAGCGCTCGAATCCAAGGCCACGGTCATCCTTATCGACAAGGAAGTGGAATGCCCGGAGGGAAAGTGCCTGATTATCACATCGGACCCTTTGGGCAATTTCAACCGCTTGACCCGTCATTTCCGCCCCTTCCAAGCCAGCACGGCCAGTATCAGTCCCACGGCGAAAATCGGGGAAGGCACCATCATCCAACCGAACTGCTTCATCGGGAACCATGTCACCATCGGACGGAATTGTATCATCCATGCCAATGTCACGATTAACGACTATACCATCATCGGGGACAATACCATCATCCAATCGGGGGCTGTCATCGGAGGGGATGCCTGCTACTTCCAACGGACCAAGGACGGACATTTCCGGAAATTCGAGTCCAGCGGCCGGGTCATCTTGGGTAACGACGTGGAAATCGGAGCCTTGACCGCCATCGACCGCGGGGTATCGGGCGATACCATCGTCGGGGATGGAACCAAGATGGACAACTTCGTCCAAGTGGGCCATGACACCCATATCGGCAAACACTGCTTGATTGGAGCCCACTCAGCCATTGCCGGGGTCTCCACTTTGGAAGATTACGTGACCCTTTGGGCTTCGGTCCTTATCAACAAGGACTTGGTTATCGGGAAAGGGGCCGTCATCCTGGCCACTTCGGCCGTGGACAAATCCTTGGAAGGCGGGAAGGCCTATTTCGGTTGCCCGGCAGTCGAAGCCCGCAGCAAATGGAAGGAAATGGCCGCCATTCGTGCCTTACCTTCCCTTGTGGAACATTTCCAGAAAATGCAAGAAAAAGAATAGGAGAAAAGGGATTTTCTCCTTGGAAAAGGCCCCGCCGGTTGGAAGCGGGGCCTTTTCCATATATCTCCACAACCCGACCATAGACCCTAACCAATCCAAGAAAGTGTCACCACCGCCCTGCAAAGACGGCCAGGAAATGCCGGGAATACCTTACAAAATGAACAAAGCGGAATCGGGCCGCATGCCCAAACGGAGAAATCTCCAACAAAAAAGGGTGGATGCCCATCGTTCCGTTCGCCAAGAACGTTAGACATCCACCCTCCCTTTTTGCCTAACTTATCCTACCTGACCACTAATTTATAATAGCGGGCATCCTTTCCCTTTTCCAGACGCAAAAAGTACAAGCCGCCTGCCAAACCGGGACGGAGTTCATGCAATCCGGCATTCAAGTCGCAAGCCGCCACACGCTGCCCTGAAGCCGTGTAAAGTTCCATGCGGCAAGCAAAAGGCAACCTTATCCAAAATCTCCCCTGGTTCGGGTTCGGATAAACCTCCACTTCCGCCCAAGCGACCTCGTTCGACAAATCCTCCACGACAAAGCGGATGCTTTCCCTCTCCGATTTCCCGTTCCCGTACACGGCCACGACCCCGGCCTCATGCTCGCCCACAGCCAAATCCTCAAAACGGTAACGGGTTTCCATCCAAGCGGTATCTACCAATTCCTCGTCCAGATAGAGTTCGTAAGATAAAGGGCTCGAACCCGGGGCTGCCTCCCAAGAAAGCTCGGCGGCAAAACCTTCCACTTCCACGCGCAAGGAAACCGGTGCCGGACGTGGGGACTCCTTGCGGAGCGTATCCGTATAAACGGCTTCGGAAAGCTTGCCTCCCCAATCGGCCAGCACGGCATAACGGTAAAGACCGTCTGCCAATTCCCCGTATCCCGTATCCCTGAACAAGGTATCCTGAACCGGTTCGGGCGTCAGGCATTCGGCCGTGTCGGACCAACGGTACACCCGGTAGCCATTCCGCGGAGCTTCCCCGGCTTTTTCGTCCACGACATCCAAGGATACCAGAACATTGCCTTCCGCATAAGGATGAGAGAAGAGATTTTCCAAAGGATCCCATATTTCTTCTCCATCCGGTCCCACCCCAATACATATCAAATTCCCCTTTCCGGATTGCCCGCCCGTTGTCGTGACGGCACAAGGATAGTCACGCAGCTCGTACTCGCTGTACTTTTCCGCCACTTCCACCATGACCCAAAGCTCCTTTTCCGGGTCAAGGGCAATTTCCGCCGATATGGTATCGAAATACCAAGCACCGACCTCCAAATCCTCCCGATCCACCTCGACCCGGTACAAGGTCTGGGAATCTTGGCAAACCAACAAGCTGTAATCCACTTGATCCGAACCCGGCACGAAACCGATGCGCCAAGGCATGGGCGATTCCAAACCCAAGGCGTCCAAATCCTCGGGAAGGAAGCGTTGGGCGTAACGGAACGCCGGCTGGACCCAACCCTCTTCCGTCCACCAACCACCTATTCCCAAACGATAGTAAGAAAGATTTCCCTCTGCTGCATAACTCAACCGGCCTTCCAAAGCGGGTTTCTGCCACGAAACTTCCACGCTTTGTCCCGCATCCAAAACGGCCTTGGCCGCCAAGACCGGACGGGCCTCATGCGAAAGGACCATGGGTTCCAAAATACTGTCGTTTGCTCCCAGAGGGACATAAACACCCGAAGACTCCCATCCGAACTTGCTCGCTTCCACCCAGGCATACAACATGGTGCTCCCATAATATTCTGCACCTGCCATCAAAGACGGAACCTCCAGACGGTATTTCCCGTCCGCCCCGGTAGTGCAAGAAGACTTTCCGAAGGATGTATAGCCTGAATACAGCCCCGAAGCAAAATCCGCCTCTACAAGAACCCCGGACAAGGGGTCCCCGGCTTCATCCGTAACGATTCCTTCCCAAACAAGACGCGACCCGAAATAAGTGTAAATTCCCATTCGATAAGGACACATACCGAATTCGTTGCCTGCCTGCACATTAAAATACAACCAACCCGGTATTGCCGGAATCTCCACCGTAATTTCGCTTCCGGGCTCCCAAGTACCTTGAAGCAAGGTATCATAAACCTCCCTTCCTCCGGAATTCAAATTATAGTACTCTATGTACAATTCCGTGATACCAACCAATTCGCCTCCAGTATAAGATGTTTCTGGCAATTCCAAATGCAACCTCGCCACCGGTGTGTCACCTGGCAAGGACTCCACCCTCCTGATTAAGGTCTGGTCCGGCGCCCTCACATCCCCAAATCTACTCAAGTTTATTCCGTCAATATAAATCGGCACGCTGCCCCTCGGTACGATTTGCAGAAGATTCGTTCCTGTTTGCAATTCTTCAGATGCCATTCTAAAACCAGGGCCCACCCACGAAGCATCCTGAGGAGAAGGCAAGTTACTAGCAGAATATTTACGATTCCCATTCAGCAGGATAGTAACAGAATTATCTTCAGACTCCGATTCTGCTTGAACATAGCAAAAGAAGCTCCAATCCGTGAATTCCTCCGCTTCTCCGACAAAGAAACTCAGTTCCAACATACAGCTATCCTGCCCGTAATCTCCATCTATTTTATAGGAATAGAAACCATCATAAGAATGCTTGTCCCATCCGCCCGATGCCGTACCCTTGGGGTTATGGAAGTGGAGCGCTCCCATCGCCTCCAACTCATCGGATTCAAAATCATTAGAATAGGGAAGCGTAGCTACAGACGGGATCCTTTCTCCCTTTGTGAAGGCCGAATACCGTCCAACCTCATCTTGAAAACAGATATAAAGGCTGTCCCCCCAGGAAGGTTCGCCTCCCGCGAAGGAGAAAGAATACGGCCGTCCGGGTTCCACCCCTTCTTTAAAATCCAACAAACGGTATTCAGTGTATCCAGAGGGCATTCCTTCCGCTGGGGTTCCCCGATAAAAAAGCGCTGTAAGAGAGGTGGAAAAGGCATCACCGTTGACATCGTAAGAGGGTGTCTCCCAATGGAAATCCCAGCAAACCTCTCCCGTAGGACGTTCCACATAGTCCACCAACAGGGAAGATGCCGGCATCGGGACGGGCTCTTCATAATCCAGGACAACCACCGAACCCATTTGCCGGTCGTCCAACGAAGCAATCTCTTCCAAAGCGGCTGTCTCTGTGTCCACTGTCGCCAAACCGAAATAGGGATTGTCCGTATCGTCAATCGCCGCATAAAACCAATACAGTTTGCCCGTCCGGGAATCGAAAGTGGCCGATTGCCGAAACCAATTCCCCGTGCTCGACACGATTTGCTTCCCGGTAGAACCAACCAGGAAGGATTTCCCTGTTTCCTTGTCCACGGAATACAAATTGCCGTCCACGGCAATCACGTACAAACTTCCCTCCGAATCGCAAGCCATGACCACGGACTGCGGAGCATCCATCCGAATTGTCCCGCTGATGTACAGGCTGTCGCCTGCAAATTCCACAACATATAAATCGGAGGCAGCATAGCCCTCCTCCCCGTAAAGGTCGGAGACCACATACAGCCTGCCCGAACCGGCATCGTAAGCAGCCTTTGTACTTCCAACCAAAGGGTCGAAATCTTCATTCCGGTACCGGTACTGCCCGGCATCCCCGCTTGCGGGGTCAAACCAACAATAGCCGCTGTAATAATTGGTAGACCCAAGCTGGAATCCCCATATCCCGGCCAAACGATCTCCCATCCAAACACTCCAATAAGGAAACAATGGATAGGCGACAGAGGGATCCGAAATCAACCATCCGGAAAACGGGGAACCCAGGGATTCCAGTTCCCCAACCTCCCTGCTTTCCAAACGGAAGCGAACCAGTTCGTTATCCAAACACTCCCATCCCACGAACGTGGAAACATCCTCCTCCGCCTTGGAAACAGCCGAAACGCCGGTTTTCGTCATACCGGCTGTTCTTCCACTCGTTCCAAGTGTTCCATGGGAAAGAGACGCCAAGGATTCCCGGACATGGATGCCCCGCGCAACAGCTACCGGAGTTTCCGAAAATTGAAGTTCCCTTTCCCCTTGAAGTTTGTCTCCCGGAACAGGTTTGGGAGACATCTTTTCCGAAACAGGTCTGTAAGACGCAGGAGACATTCCCGTTCCGGATTGTCCCCTCCAAGAGCGTGCAAAATCAACCAGGTTCGTTCCCACTTTTTCACTTTCGTGCAGCAAGGCTTCTCCTTGCAAGGATAGCTGCGCCCAGGCAGCAAAACACCATGGCATGAGCCATAAAAGCACCAAAAACTTTTTCATGACCACAAGGATTTAATGGATAATTCTCCGGTCTCTTGGGAAGAGACCGGCCGCCTTGAAGCCAGCCCCAAGCCTCAAACCTTCAAATAAAAACACTAATTTACTGCACTTTAGTAAAGCAACAGTATCCAATACACCAAGTACAAAGGGGTACGTTTTGCCAATCTACCAAACGCACCCTCCATCGGCTCGACAACAAAGAAAATGCAGTCCTACTGAAACAAAACCACTTAGGCAATTGGTTTTTTACTGGGGATTTGTACTTTTGCAAAAAAAATTGCCGGTCTCTTCCCAAGAGACCGGCAATTTTCTGCCAAATAGAATCCTTTTTTACAAAATGAACAAACTGAAATTGGGCCGCATGCCCAAACGGAAAGGCAGGCCGTTGAAACCGCATCCGGTATTGACATAAAGGGCCTGGCCGTTGGCCATCACGTACATGCCCGAATAATGCTCGTAAACGAAACGGGCCGGGCTGTAATCCTTCCCGTTGACACGCAAGCCCACCTGCATGCCGTGCGTGTGTCCTGCCAAGGTCAAATCCACCTTGGGATAACGCAAATAGACCACCGAATCGAAATGGCTCGGGTCGTGTGAGAGCAGAATCGTATAAATTCCAGGGGCCGGCTTTCCGGCTGTCTTTTCCTTTCCGGTTCCTTTTCCTGGATTCCTGTCCAAAAGCGGTCCCGGCTCCGCTTGCCGCCAGCTTTCCCGGGTTTCCAACAAGGATGATGGTTCCAAGGCTTTCTTCAAATTTCCCCGCTTGGGGAAACGTCCACTCTTGCCCCAGTTCTCCACCCCAGCCAACAACAAGGTATCCCCGCCCCGCACGATTTTGACCGCCGCATTGTTCAAGGTCGTCCAACCCAGATGGTTGTAATAATCAAGCATCTTCTGCACATTGGCATATTTGGCCGCACGGTTCGGCCAGGAAGCGTAATTCCCGTAATCATGGTTCCCCAAAACACAATATACACCGTCAGGAGCCTGCAAATGGGACAATTCCGCCAAAAAAGGGGTCATTTCCGAAGTGGTATAATTCACCATGTCGCCCGTAAAGACAATCATGTCGGGCCTTGTCTGCAAAGCCTGCTTGACCAGACTCCGGACCTGCCGGGTCGAAGTGAAACTCCCGATATGCAAGTCTGTAAACTGCAATATCCTGTACCCACGGAAGCCTTCCGGGACCGGACGATCCGGGTTTTCCTTCCGCATGTCTATCCGGTCTACCCTGAGATTGAAAGTCGATATAACCATAGCGTAAAAGAGGAGCAAAAATAAGAAAAAGGCCGCGTACCCGGCTGTCTGGTGCGGGATATTTTCCCGTTCGACCGCCCCATTCCCGATGGTAGAACCGGTGTCGCCCACCGGTCCGGTAGCGGGAACATTCCCATGCCCCCTTTTCCGTCTTTCACGAACATGGAGGACCAAGGTGGAAAGGCTCCAGACAAAACCGTAACAAACATGGGTCGCCAGAAGCACCAAAAGGGTTCCCATCCAATAGGTCCGCAAAAAAGCAGGCCAATCCTGAATCGGGGAAGCCACAAGGGCAAGGCAGAAAGCCCCCGTCAAGGCCAAGGGGAGGAAATAAACCAGGGTCCAGAAAAAACGGGATTTACACCCTTTGGAGGCCAAACGGTGACGGAGAATCCGCCAGACAAAAAAATCCAAGGCCAGCAACAAGGCCAAGGCAACCCGCACATAGCCGTAAAGCGGCATACGCACAGCCATGACCCAGACCAGACAAACAAAAAGCGCCCCGTACAAAAGAGGCGCTCCATAACGTTGGATACTTTTCTTCATATCACATTCCCCGCACGAAACGGTAGGTGATGGTCCCCACTTGGGGTTCCGGGGCATGCTCCGAAGGCACGAAACGCGACTTGCGGGCCGCATCCTCGGCAGTAGTCCAAAGGCGGCGATCCATCGTGGTCGTGCCTTTGACCCCGGCTTGCGTCCGGACAACCACCCCGTTGCGGTCCACCCAAATCCGGACCACGACCACTCCCTCTTCCTCCGAATCATAAGGAGGCTTGGCCAAGGACATCAAAGTCCGCCCGTTAAGCGTGAATGAAATACCACCCGAGCCACCGGAACCCTCGTAACCTTGGGCATGGAGGTCACCTTCCGGCTTGCCCTGATCTCCGGCTTGGGTGGTTTTTCCTTGTGTCGAAGGCTCCTGGCCTTTACGTTTTCCCGGATACAAAGCCAAAGGGTTCAATTCCGGCTGTTCCGGTTCCTTCCGTTCTACCTGTTCCGTTTCTTTAGGAGACTTCGTTGGTTCCGGCTTAGGTGTTTCGGGGTCCTTCCGGGCCAAAGCCGGGGCTTCTTCCTCGGAGGTCTCCAAAACCACTTCTTCCTCCGGTTCCGAAGCTACCTCTTCCACTTGGTTTTCCTGCATGGGAGAGGATTCCGGCTCGAAAGCCTGTACCTCGCCCGCCCCGGCTTCGGAATACCCCAAGCTTACCTCCACCCCGTATTCGGGGGGCGGCGGGAAAGGACGGTACAAGCCGCAGAACAGCAGGATGCAAATTGCTACCACCGCCGCTGCCACCGTGACCGCCAAGGCAATCCACCGGGCTTTCTTTTCCGTTTCTCCTTGCGATTGATTATTCATGGGGTGCCGTTGCCAAAATGGTTTTAAGCTTGTACCCGGTCTGTTCGTTGACCGTGTTGACCGCGTCCATCACCCGTACCAGATACTGTACCGGAACCGTGCGGTCGACCCGCAAGACGATGGTGGCTTCGGGATTGGCCGCCGTCAAACGGTTGATGGCGGACTCCAAACCGGGACCGTCCACCAAGGTCTGTTCCACGAAATACTGGTATTGTGCGTTGATATAGATGGTATAATTCTGCTTGGCCATCGTCTTGCTGTTGCTGTTGGGCAAAAGCAGCTTGATGGCATTGGGACTGACCATCGTGGACAATAGGATGAAAAAGATAAGCAAGAGGAAAACCAAATCGGACATGGAAGCCGAACTGAAATTCAAATCTTGCTTGTAACGTGATTTCAATGCCATTTTCCGTTGTGTTTGAGGTTAGCAGGGACCGGACCCGGACGAGAAATCCGGAATCAGTTTTCCGGTTCGTTCAGCAAATCCATGAAATCGGCCGAACGGCTTTCGAACACATGGGTAGCTTGCCCGATTCGCGAAACGATGACATTGTAACAGATATAGGCGATAATCCCCACAATCAAACCGGCTACCGTCGTCACCATGGCTTGGTACATACCGTTCGCCAAGGTCCCCACTTCGATATTGTTTCCCTTGGAAGCCATGTCGAAAAAGACACGGACCATTCCCGTCACGGTTCCCAGGAAGCCTAACATCGGGGCGGCTCCGGCCGTGGTGGAAAGCCAACCCACATGCCGTTCCAAACGGGCCACTTCCAAGTTCCCCGCATCTTCCATGGCCGACTTGATGTTTTCTACCG
The DNA here is from genome assembly GCA_944321885.1 of uncultured Bacteroidales bacterium. GTDB lineage: Bacteria > Bacteroidota > Bacteroidia > Bacteroidales > P3 > Pullibacteroides. The sequence continues at coordinate 54,645 of CALUNB010000008.1, forward strand.
GCTTACCGATACGGTCTATCCCCTTCCCGATGATGCGGGCCGTGGGGGTATCGGTGTTGTAGCACAGGGTCTTGGCCGAATCCAAGTGTCCGCCAAGGATATAGTCGCGGATGGAATACATCAAACCCGAATCGTCGCGGGAGGCCTTGGAAATCACCACCCAGCGTTCCACGAACACATAGATGGAGAGCAACAACAACAGCACGATGGGAATCATGATCCAGCCCCCTTTGATGGCAAGCTCCATGATAGGGAGCTTTTCCCGCGTTTGGACCACGGCGGCAGCCGCATCCATCATGGCGGCGGTATCCACGGTTTGGGCAATCTGTAAAAGCATACGAGTTCTGGTTTTAAATTATTTCTTGCGAAGATACGGGATTTGGCCGGGTGAAATGGAAATTTCCGACCGAATATTTCACAAGGAAATGTTGAGAAACTTTTCCTCCCCCCTGTTCTCCAGGAAACGTGTCCTGCGGGGAGCGCGCCCAAACGGAAAAAGGATTCACTCCTCGTAACCGAGATAGAGGTTGTCCACCCGAAGCTCGTTGCCCGCCTCGCCCCGGTAGGCGCCCAAGTAACCGGAACTGATGAAGATGACCAAATGGGTCGGAGCCGTGCCGGAATCAGCCCAGGCCTTTTCCTCAATCGGGACTTGTTTGCCTTGGGAATTGGCCGCATAGTAAAGGCTATTCAATCGGCAGCTTTCCGAAAGACGGTGCGTGTCGGCGGGCTGGCCGTATTCGAGTTCCAAGCGGCAAGCCTTCTTCCAATCCGTGCTTTGGTCTATCAACAGTTCCCCGGTGGCGACCCGTTCGGCACAGATGTGGCCGTTTTCCTCCCAGCGGCGTTGCAACAGGACGAAAATCTGCGCTTTGTCATACCCTTCATAGACTTCTTCCTTGCGACCCGGGCAATACTGCAACCGGCCCGAATTGCCGATTTTAGCGGCATAGTCGAACACCAAGCAGGTAGGCCGTTTGGTAAACGGGATGCCCAAATCCACCATCGCGTAGGTGGCGTCCATACTTTCCACCGGCTCCTGGATATGGCCCAAATAGATGGCCCCGGCGGTCAAGACCTTCATCCGGACCATGCCCATGACCTTGAAATCCAGTTTTTCCGTGCGCAAAAGGGCGCAATAGCCTCCCTCATGGGGTTCCGGATAAACGTTGTTATTAGCTTTCGTGACCCCGAACACATGGGCATAGACATTGGAAGAGGCCCAAGGCGAACTCGTGCTTTCATAAGGGACGTTCCCTTGGAGCGTATCCGATTCGGCAACGGCATAGACCGGCCTCAAAGTGCCACCCACGATGGCCGATTCCTTGATTTCACGCACCAGCCAGTTCTCGAAATCCCCGTAAGGAACCGGTTCCAACCGCAATTCCTGGGCGCAAAGCCCGAAGGGGAAAAGCAAAAGTCCGGACATCCATGGACACAACGCAAGATGCCGGGTCAGAAAACACGTTTTCATATAGTTCCGGTTTCAAAAAGCTTCCTGGAAACCTTCCTGCCACATGGCAGGATGCGAGGATTCCACCATAAGCGTTCCCAAAAGCCGCCCAAATTAAGCAAATTCCTGACATCATGCCAAAGATATCAACAAAAAAACGTGAAAACACGACCAAAGCCTCTAAAAACACTTGATACCAAGCAAAAATTTGTTCCAGATTCTTTTCCAATCAACATCCACTCTGCCCGGATTTCCAATCCACCCATCTCAAAACCCGGATTCCGAACCCGGAAATTGTCCGAACCAAGAAGCTATTGCAATTCTAATCCGAGGCTGTTACTTTTGTTCCTTACAGGGAATGTACCGCCATGCGAAATGGCCCCCACGCCCCCGAACTTCAAAGCAAACGCCATGAACCCGGCCCAGGTTATCGGAATAAAACCCGTACACGATACGGAATCAGAAGAATTCCGCAGAATCTATGACTTATACCGCCAAATTTTCACCTTGGAGGAAGAGACCGAAAGTTTCGAAGGACTTTGCGAGAGCATGGCTTTGAACGGGAACCCCAGCCTTCTCCGCCAATACGGTCCTTTCCAGGAAATTTGGTTATCGGCCCGGACCTCCGGGAAGGAAACCGTCGGAGGTGCTGATTTCCATGTTTTTGCCATTCCCGCTTTGGACTGTGCCACTGTCCACGTCACCTACCTCTTCACCGATACCCGCTACCGGAAAAACGGTATCGGATCGGCCTTGCTGCAAAGCATCGAGGAAGAAGCCCGATATTGGATTGCCCGACAGGGGTTCCCTTCGAACTATCCTTTGCATGTTTTCTGCGAGCAGAACGCCCCCGAACGCATGAGCCGGGAAGAATACCACCGGGATGCGGAGACGTCCGGCATCGATCCCTGCCAACGGCTTATCTGGTGGCACAAAAAAGGGTTCAAACGGCTCGATACCGAATATGTGCAGCCTCCCCTTTTGCCCGGAGGAAAAGCTTGCAACACCCTGAGCTTGAACGTGAAGACCCCCAAAAGGCGTTTCCCTTCTGTCATCGTGGCCGAGCACCTGCGCCGCTTCTTCCCTATCGCGGTCTTCAAGGCCCGGAACGAAAACGACCCGCTTACCGAAAGTATCCTCCGGAAAATCGAATCCACGGAATACATCCCGACTTCCGGCTCCATCAAAAAATACCAAGAACTGGGCAAGAGGTTCGCTTCCCGACCCGCCCCCTTATCCGGCTCCATCTAAACCAGGTCCAAAATTCAACAGCCGAGGTGCCGCGCTGCGTCTTCCTCCCGTATTTCCGAGCTGGGTTTGCAGAGAAACAGATCGAAGTCTTTCTTTTCCGGGTCGTTGCCGAGCAGGATTCCCGCCGCTTCCAATTCGCCATGGTCGTTCCTGGCACCGATGACCCGGACATCTTCCCGTGCCAGCAGAAGGAAAAGCGCGGACAAACGGCTCTCGTCCTGTAGTTCTGAACCTAGGCGCACCACATCGGCGTATGCGGATTTTTCAACGGATTCCCACCGCCTTATGCTGAAATGTGAATCGATGTTTTCCAACAGGCAGGCGGCATCCAGCCCCGGCACTCCGCCCCAATCCAGGTTGTCCAAGCCTTTTTCCGGCAAATGCCGACGGACATAATCTTCCGTGTCCTGGTTCATCGCACAGCAAAAATAATACTTGCCGGGGCGGGCATGGGAAAGGTATCGGGCAATCTTCTCCGTCAGGCAGGCATGGATGTACTCCATCTCCGACTTCTCCTTACAGGCCAGGTTGGCATGTTCGAAAAATACCACCGTGTCGGCCAATGAAAATTCAGGAGCGGCTTTGTCCGAATGCAGGAACATGGCCCAGACATAACCGGTGAAATAATGGGCATTTTCCGCCACGGCGACTGCATTTTTCTCAGGCTGCAAATCCTCCAGTTCCAACAAATAATCGAAGGAAGTCTGGTAACGGTAGGCTCCGGCGATCCTTTGGGCAAAGGGCAGGGCCCGAACATCGAAATCCCCCTTGTAATGGTCCATGTACCAAACCGGATTGCAAATGCGGCCCCGCACGGTGCAAGGCAGACAGAAGTCACCTTGTTTCCGTAATACTTGGCGTATGGGTTCCTTGAACAGGACATATAAGCTGTTGGCTTCGTCCCCGCAACCGTAAATACCTAAGGAATACGTGCCGGCTTCGCTTTTTTCCGAAGGAACCCAAGTCTGCAGGCTCGGCCCCCACATCAGCCAAGTATAGGTAAAGCCCAAGGCCTGCGCCCAGCGGTATTCTTTTCCGGGATCCCGCTCCGGACGTTCCGGTAGCTTGGAGAGCGTGCGGCGGTAATTCTCCATGATGGCTTGCCAGTTCTGTTCATAGCGGTCGTTCAAGCCCACGATTCGGGAAATAGGTGCCATGTAGCCGTTTTTCACTTCCAGCACGGAACGGAAACGATCCGGTGCCGAATCATTGATCCTCCGCAAGAAACGTCGATGGAAGAAGCTTTTACGATTCTCGGACGAATCCGGATCGAACAAATCGAAATAAGCCTTGACCAAACCCTTGAAATTCTCGCTCAGGATATGGGAACAGTTGTCTTTGCTGACCAGAAACTCGGCATCCTTACCTTGGCTTTCCCGTTCCCGGTATTCCCTCAGCTTCTTGGAAAACACCTTCCGAAGATTTTTCCAATCGGAGGGCGCCCAAGCTTCTCCCCGGTTCTGGATGATGGCCATTTCCAAATAAAAACGCATATAAAGCGAGGTGTTGGAACGGCATTTCCAAGCAATCCACGAGGCCTCGCGGAAACCGAGCCCTTGCCGTGCCAGTATCTTGCGCAACGGACGGACTACCGGGATATAGGCATAGACAATGAACACATACAGTGCCGCAATGACCGCCAAAGTGTCCACTAAGATCCCGCACCAGTCTCCCAACCAATGGAAAAACGAGAACAAAGCATCGAACAAGGCTGCGACCCCATCCAGCAGGGTCTGGACAATATATAATTCCACCATAAGACACGATTCTAATTCTTGCCATCCGGAAACCCATGGCTTCCCGGATCCGATCTCCGGCAAGGAGATGAACGGCTTGGACAGGAGTTCAAAAGTACGCAAGAAGACACAAACCGCCAAAAGGCCGGAATCCGGGCAAACGGTGGCTATGGGTTCCATTGAACCTGTGAACGCAGGTCCAATCCGGAGGGTTCCGGGATGTAGGACAAGGCCGCTCGTTGGCCGACATCCCGTCCGGCTCCTTCGCGGAAAAGGCTGCCCCGTTTCCGATAGAGGCGGCTGCCCGCTGGTTTCAAATCCGGTTGCGTTCCAAGGCTTGCTGGTAAACGTCATGAAGCCGTTTCCGGAGGCTGAGCGGTTCCAAAACCTCCAGCGAACGGCTCCGGGCAAGCAGGGCCATGACGAAATCGTTCGTAATCCGGAGCTTGAGGCGGACCACGACATGCCCGTCCGCTTCCGTCTCGGTTTCCTGGCTCGGATGCAGGGGCAAAGAACGGACAAAGCTCCCGTCCAGGCTGTCGTACCGGAGCACGATGTCCTCCACCGGATCCCGGATGTCGTTCCAGATACCGTAGCACTCCCGGAACAAGGCCGGGATATCGATGGCGTTGTTCCGGCGGAACTTCTCGGCTTCGACCACGCGCAAAGCGCTCATCCTGTCTATTGCGAAAGTTTTGATTTTCAAACCAGAGGCCGATGTTTCCCGGCCTTGGGGATACTGCGCCTCGCGGCCGGCATCGAGCCTATCCCAAGGCACATCGTAGCCCACGGCGTACCAACGGCCTTGGGACTCTTTCAGAAAATGGGGATTGAGCCTCTTGCGTACGACCTGGTTGCCATGACGGAAAAGTTCATAATCGAACTCTACCGGATGGCATTGGCGGATGGCATCGAGCAACTCGGGAACACTCACATCGAACTTGGGCCGCCGATGTTCGGCCAAGACGTATTTCTGCACCGTGCTGTCGGCATCGATGGCGCTCAGAAGCTCGAAATTCAGCAACAAGGCCTCGTAATCGATGGCACTTTCTTCCTCGTTACCAGCCATGTAGTAGCCTTCATGCACTTTATCGTACCGGATTTTGAAACCGAACAGTTCTTCGATGCTTTTGAAATCCCGTTGCAGGGTCCGCAGGGAACAACCGGCCGTGTCCGAGAACCGCTCGCGCATGGACCTTTCCACGTAAGCCACCAGTTCTTGGACCCGGACAGGAGTCCTGCTTCCTCTCAGTTTGTTCACAATCAAAGCCATCCGCCTGATTTGGTTGTCTTTTGCCATGTATTTTGCCTTTGTGTCATTTACCATGGCAAATTTAGGCATGAAAAAACATTCCGCAGAACGACATGTTTTGTCATCCGGCCGCCCTACCTTTGCCCCGTGCCTGTTCCCATAAGGGCGGCGCACGGCAACAGCCCTCAAGGATGCGTATGGGCAAGGACCCCACGCCTATCGGACGGAAAGTCCGGAAATTGTCGTATCTTTGCAACGCATTTTCCTGAATTCAGGGAAGATGCGGACATACGGGACACTGAAAAGGCGGTGTGATGTTACGGGCGGACCGGATTCCCGGTTCCTTTTCCATTAAAAGGGAAGCCCGGGCCATTCCCGCTTGCCAGCCTGCTGAATAGGACACCGCTCTCCTTCCGAGAAGGTTCCTGCTCCGGTCTGGACGGCAAAGAAAAGTGTTCAAGCTTTATTCCTGCGAACGAATCTGG